>NZ_JBXWQI010000003.1:0-360259 GCF_059612305.1 Ruegeria sp. CDSA033
TCGACAACGCATACGGCGACAGAAACCTAATCTGCACATGCCCCCCAATGGACGCTTACGAAGAAGCCGCAGAGTAAGCGGGCTGAAACTCACGGCCGATCCCCGAAACTATGGGGGTCGGCCATAAGAAATGAGCGATGCCCCGAAGGGCAAAGCCGAAGACCATCAGGTGGAGGAACAATGAAACACTATGTCCTCAAAAATGCCCGTTCACGGCAAGCCTGCGTTACCAGGCAAACACCCAACAGAAATCATCACGTCGATGTTGTCCTCTCTGGCGAGGACACCGAAGCATCTGCACAGATCGTCCTGGATTTCTTTGATGCCTTGAACAGGCTGGTCGAACATCATTCTTACATCATCAACATTCGCAGGTTGGCTAAAGATCCGGTCGAAGGGCCACTGTACTGGTCTGGGCGAACGGCACTGTTTTGGGGGGATATCCACGAAAACTGGCGGTTGGATGACTCTGAGAAATCCTGGACCTCACAGGTTGTGAACCTGTCGTCGCGCACAATATTTGTCGGCAGCGCCATTTTGCTGCTTGCTCAGATCGGGCGGGCAGAAAAAACAGTCGCCGCGGTGCACCCCAACTTCACGGCCGCAGCGCAGGAAATCGGACTGATCGAAGATGGATCGGGTATCCACATGGCCAATGATAACCGTTTGCACAGCGCATCGACCCGGTTAAGCGCTTTACGGTTGTTGTCCAATTTCGTATCGATCGATCACGGAGAGCACCTCGCAGACACTCTGCGCGGATACATCGGACTGTCCGAGCCTAAAAGGACCGCCAAGAGCCATCTTGCAATCCGGCTTTTCCAACGGTCCGAGGCCGATCCACAAGTGCTACGAGCCATCGAAACGATGAGTGATAATCTTGAGGAGCCATTGCGGATCTCGGATCTGGCGCAAATGCTGGGTACGTCCACCCGGCAGTTGCAGCGTCGATTCCTAAACAGAACCGGGACAAAGCTTTTGACAACGTACAGAGAGTTGCGTCTGGAACGGGCTGACACGTTGCTTCGGACAACGGATTTGTCGCAGCGAGAGATTTCGGCAGCCACCGGGTTTTCTTCTGCCGTCGCTTTGGGGCGCGCCTTTCGCGCCCATTACAAGACATCCCCGGACGACATCCGAAATCAACGCTTTGCGGGACAGTTATCCGGCAGGTAGGACGAAAAGGACCGCGCCCCGGCAAACAGTCGGTTCGTCACCCTCACCTTAAGTCAAACAAACTCGCTGACCCACGCGTCGGGTGAGTTGCCGTTCCCATTGGGCCGTCTTCAGAGTGCGCACTGAAGCCGTTTTGGTTGGCTCAGTCTTGTAGGTTGTAGGCGCGCTCATCGCTGGCACATGACCGCCGGACCCCGCCTTTTGAAGTTACGACGGGCGCAACTCCCTGCAATTGTCAGGGATAGGGGGCACAAACGTGAGGCGCCGCCCGGCTTTCGACCAGACGCGCCAATTCAAAGGCCGAAACACGGGTTCCAATGCCTTTCAGATCGAACGGTCCCGCCGGGGTCATATCTATCCGGACCTGACGCGCAGTTGCATTTGAGACAAGCACCTGACCGTCCTTGGCGATTTCACACAGGCGTGCCGCCAGATTGGGCGCAGGCCCGATGGCCGAGTAATCCAGACGACCCTCAAAACCGATCCGACCCAAGGTTGCTGCGCCCGTTGCGATCCCAATGCCGAGGCCAAGACCATGCTGCGCTATACCCGCCCTGTATGGGACCATCGCCTTTCGAACATCCACTTGCATTTTCTGGGCCAGATCAACGGCTCTCTGCGCGGCATCATCCAGCGGCACCGGCGCGCCGAACAAAACCATCAAACCGTCGCCAAGAAACCGTTCCAATGTTCCCCCGCAGGCCTCAACAAGCGGCCCGCAAGTGCCGTGAAATGAGTTGAGCGCCGCGACAACCTGATCCGCATTGGCAACGGTGGCGAAGGCCGTGAACCCGCGCAGATCAGCAAAAAGAACCGTGATCTCGGCCTTACGGGTTCTCAAGACATCCGCCTCATCCGTCGCGCCGACAATCATCGCTGCCACCTGCGCCGGCAAGAAACGTTTCAGACGATTGGTGCGCTCGATCTCTTCTATCTGGTTGGCGACCCGAGTTTCCAGCGCTGCATTCAAATCGGCCAGTTGGGCTTTTTGCACTTCGACTTGCCCGTAAAGCGCACCCAGTTTTTCGCTGGTCTGGTTCACGTGGTTTGCCAGCTCGCCCAGTTCGTCCCGATTGGGAACCGTAATCCGGTTGTCGAACCCACCCCGGGACAGCTTGCTGAGCACCGCATGGATGCGTTCGATCGGCCACAACAGGGACGACGAAATCGAATACCCCAACAAAAGAGCAATCCCAATCGCCGCGATCGCCGCAGCCGTGATGCTTAGGCGTGAAGTCAAATATGCCTGTTCTGTAGTCCGCGCCAGTTCGCGCACTTCCTGTTCAACATCCTGCGCCACGGTATACGCCTCGCGTTGCATGGCTTGCAGCGGCTCGAACATGTGGTCGATACCGTGTTGCGCGGCAGCTAACAGATCACCTTCGCGGTTCAGACGGCGCAGTTCAGTGATTGCCGGTAAAATGTCCTGAAGGTCAGATCGAAGGTTCGCGATCGCCTGCGCATCCGGCATTCCCGGCTGTCCAAAACTGCGAAAACCAAGGGCAAGGTTACGCTCCAGCGCCGCCGAAACGTGAAGTATCGAACGCGTAGAAGCTCCCAGAAATCCGTTCTGACGAGGAAAGTCTTTCAGGTTCTGCGGAACGAACAAGGACAGTAGATGTGTGTTCAGGTTCGAGATCGTCGTGTGGGTGTCATTAAAAAACGCAATACGCTCCTGATCGCGCATCATCGTCTCGGACCGCAGATTGGCCTGATGCAAGGCATATAGACCAAACAACACCAAACAGACCAGCAGACCGGTTATCCCTAGAAAAGCCACCAGCAGCTTGGCCCGAACCGAAAGAGCGACCTTGGCGACGCTGAGCGCAACCAAGGGCGGCCTGTCAGGGCCACCGTTGCGGTCGTGTGTCATGCTGCACCCCCCGCCGAAATAAGCGGCAGAACTGGCAGCATTGTACACAAATATGCGAAAAAACGCTAGCAAATATGCCAAAATGTCTGCGCAAATAGCCCTACCGAAGCGGAATGTGCGCTACTTCTCGGACGAGTCGCTTTCGGCGTAGTCGCGCAGGCTTTGGATATCCGCGATTTCGGCGTGATTACGGTTGATTTTCACGCCCACCGGCTTGAGCCGCGAAAACGCCCTGCTCAAGCTTTCGGGTTTCATGCCCAAGCGCCCGGCAATCAGCATTTTATCATAAGGCAGCTCAACCTCGCAGCCGCCGGACACCTTGTCGGATAGGTTCAGCAAAAACTCGGCCACCCTTTGCGCCCCGGTCTGGGCCTTGAGTTGCTCCAGTTGCGCAACCAGTGAATGCAGATGAGTAAAGGTCGAAGCCGGGATCGACACGCCAATCTCAGGGTCTTCGCGCATAAGGGACAAAAGAACCGGGCCGGGAATGTGCATCACTTCGCAGACCAAAATAGCTTCGAACCCTGTTAGCGCCATGCTCATCGTCATGACTTTTCGCAACGCGATCACCGTTGCGCTAGTTAGCTAGTGAGATCCGTAGCCAGCGCGACCCACCGCACCGCCTTAACGAAAGTCCGCCCCATGGCAGGGTTGCGTTATGACAAAAAAAGCCAACCACCATTCATGAATTCAAAAAATTGCCGTGGTATTGCCTTGAAATAAGGGGATTGATTGGCGACTGTTGCTGAAAATGCCCCCTGAATGATGAAATACGTGCCAAAAGTTCTGGCTGAAATAAACGGCACGCACGAAAAAAGGTAGTGAGTTGTAGATGGCAAACTATTCCTACATTGGATATGATCCCGACGTCATTTCGGTAACCACGGCGGGACCAGACCAGGTCATTTTGGACACCGATTTTGACCCGGCCACCGACCGGCGCGTTTTCAACGTCGAGGATGCGGCAGGCGGAAACATTCTGTCGCGCCCCGGGAATCCAACTTTGCCTGATACCGGCACCGTCTTTAACGGCGACTTCAACAGCAATGAAAGCGGCGATGACTTAACACAGACCGGTACGGTCACCAATCTGGACGGGTCCACCACATTTCTGAGTGGTGATATTTACCTTGAGGAATCCTATGTTCTGACCGATCCGGACGGTGGCACCATCACCGTCTACCGGGTCGAGGTCGAAGGTGATCTGGCAGGCTATATCACGTCAGTGCCATTGGAACCTGGCACTGCCTATTCGATGACGATTGTCAACGTCACGCCAGGCAATGCGCCGGATACAACCGACGCCACATCCATCGTTGACGTGCCCTGCTTTACTGCTGGCACACTGATCCGGACGCCGGACGGAGATATCGCGATCGAACGTCTGAGTGCAGGTGATTTGGTTGAGACGATGGACCGGGGTCCGCAGCCCATTCGCTGGATCGGCGCGCGTACGCTGACCAGTCAAGAGCTGTCGGAAAAGCCCAAACTGCGCCCGATCCGCATCGCCGCCGGTGGATTGGGCAGCGGACTGCCACAGCGCGATCTACTTGTTTCCCCGCAACACCGGATGCTGGTGCGGTCCGCCATTGCAATCCGAATGTTCGACACCAGCGAAATCCTGGTGGCCGCGCACGCGTTGGTTGGAATTCCCGGTATCTCGGTAGAGGAAAACGCTCAAACCGTCGAATATTATCACATGCTGTTCGAACAGCATGAGGTCGTCTTTGCCGAAGGCGCCCCATCGGAAAGTCTGTTTGCCGGCGCAGAGGCCCTCAGGACTGTGCCAGCTGCGGCGCGGGCAGAAATGCTGGAACTGTTTCCCGCCTTGGCCACAGAGGATTTCGTACCGCCATCTGCGCGTCCGGTCCCGGCCAAAGGCAAGCAGGTTCGGCATATGGTGCAACGCCACATCAAGAACAACCGATCTTTGATCGAGTAATCGAATACAATTGAAGAGCAACAGCGAACTTAATTGTGTTAGGTAAAACAACCCCATAAGGGGTTGAAAAGCATCTTGTCCAATTGAACGAAAATGGTAGGTGGCGGAGACGAAGGGATTCGAACCCTCGAGACCCTTCCGGGCCTACTCCCTTAGCAGGGGAGCGCCTTCGACCACTCGGCCACGTCTCCGCTGGCCGGTATATCCTTGCATGTCGACTAGATACAAGACGATTTTGAACAAGCGCGATATTTTTCTGAAATCGATTGCGCTGATGCTGTTGGGATGCATTTGCGTGGCGAAAGTGCTGCCCCATCTGCTCCCTAGTGCGATTTGGAACTCTGAGGAGCGTCACCGCGACGTTAGCCCGGTTCGTCAGCTTCGATTGCCGCTCGCATGAGAAACAGCGTCGCCGGGTCCAGATCATTTTGGGCCATGATAGCCTCAAAGTTGGGGTTCAGTGCGTCGGTACCCCAAGGTCGTACAGCCAGAGCAATCCAGATCGCAACGGTGCTGTTTTTGTCCAACTGATGCCTAAACACGTCCAGGATCCAGGGTCGCAACTTGGGATAGGTCGTTCCGCCATCGGCCAGGCTGCGGATCAGGTTTCGCTTTTCGTCGGCGGAGCGTTCAGGCCGCTCCAGCGACTTTTCGATTTCAAGGATTGCCTGATCACCATCAACTGCGATACCCGCCAAACCCCAGTCGTACAGGTTGAGGCCTCCACTGCGAAGCGCGCTTTTATAGCCAAGCCTTACGCGTTCTTGGGCCTTTGGGTCCGACTGAAGACCCAACAATCGGATAAGTGCCGGTGCGTAGGCTAGACGATTGGGATTGCGGAGATCCCGCAGCAATTGTGCGGTTGGCACGGCATCAGTCAGTTGGGTCAAAAGCCAATAAGGCGCGCGGTGGATTTCGATCAACGCCGTGTTGCGCAACAGGCGATCTTCATGTGTGAGATAGGCACTGAAAAAGGCAACCTGCGCCGCGCGATCCGGCGCGCCACTGGCCCAGCCCTGCCCTTCGGCACGCAGTGTTTCAAGGAAGTGGGCCCGATCCGGAGTCATCAAGAACCCTTTGGTCCAACCGCTGGGCAGACTGCGACCGGCCTTGTCCTGATACCCCGTCCCGTAGACCATCAAAACCGTTCTATCCGGATTCGTACGAAAGGCGGATCGCAAGACGCTGTCGACCAGGAAAGGTATTTCGGGCAAAGCCTCAACCTGTTCCGGCGTGCCTTTCAAAACCGAAACGGGGGTGAACCTGAAAGGGTTGTCTGGTGATGGTGCCGCCAGCACGATCACACGAGCAGAAAGAATCCGGTCCACCAGAGAATATTCCGGAAGCTCAACGCAGACGCCGCAGGCTTGAGCCGGGCGGGACTGGAAGCCCACGCAAAGCGCGAGTACCGCAAGCATTTGCAAGACGCGCCACATGGATCACGCTCCGTCTAAAAGCACCCCAGCCTGAATGCGGGCTTTCGGGTTTCCTGATCATGTTATCCAAAAACCGGCTATTCGGCGAATGGTTTGCAATTTGCGGGCTGCACCGGTTGCACATAGCCGGAGCACTTACATCAGGTCGTTTTCCACATCCTCAGCCGAGATACCCAGTGCATCCAAGCCATTTTCAAGGTGATCCGACAAGTGCGGCGTACCAATCAGGTAGTCCGCGCAAGGGGTCGAAGCCTCGGACTTGGCTGTTGCGATGGCCTCAGGCAGATCTTCGGCGAAAAAGCTTTCGCGCCCGACCCACATGACAGCCACCAGTTCGGCCTGTTCGTCCTCGCTCATCCGGTCGATGAAGGCGCGCAATTCGCCCTCGGCGCGACCCAACTCGCGCCCCATCATCGCAACCTGAGCGATTTTCCTTGGCGAAATTTCCATCATGACCAAACTCCTCGTATTCGCGGTTTCAATAATACCACAACCATGAGGAGGGGGCTGAGTCTTTGATCTTAAGCAAAGACCCAGGGGCTAAGACTTGCGGCTGCGGGATATCGGCTGATCGGGCACAGGGGCGGTTCGGAATGGGACAAACCGGGCCTTTTTGATCTTAAGTTTGATCGCCTGCCACACGATCAGGAAAAACGCACGCCGCGCACCGAAGGGGCGCCGCAGCAACGACCACAGGATCGCCCGGTTGGTCAGCGGCGCGCGCGGCCCGGTCAGTGTGGCAATTAACCCACCCGCTTTTCGACCATAGTCAATCCAGACGCCGATACGCTCGGGGCGATGGTCGAACCGGAACTCATACGTCCCTTCGATCTTTTGAAACGGTGAGACATGCATTAGCTTGTCCGCAACGATGCGATCCGTCGGCTGGATCGGCGCAAACCCGGGATTGTTGCACAGATAGCTGTGGCGCGTGCCGTAAGTGTTCGTAACCTCTGCTACCACCGCATATAGCTGTTCACCGGCATCGAAGCAGAACCAGAAGCTGACCGGATTGAAGACATGCCCCAGCACCCGTGGCTGCGTCAGCAACTCAAGCCTTGCAGGTTGCGTCACACCCATTTCGTCGAATTTGGCTCGCAACCACGCCGCACCTTTCCCATTGCCGGGTTCACCGCCATGGTCACGATCTCGCCAATACATCGCATTTACACGGTTCATCGAAAACAAAAGCGGTGTGTCACGCCGGGCTTCGGGGTCCAACAGGATGTAATCTATGGAATAGCGAAATGCATTCTCGATCCCGCCTTTTCGACCGTGGTAAGTATGGCCTGAAATATGGTCGATCCTGTTCATTCTCGTCAGTGTTCCAATTCGCCTGCAAGCCGTTCAAACAGCGCTGTTTTCTTCGACATATAGATACTTATCATACGAAACATGGTCCGGTTCGGATTAAAATCGCATCACAATGTGATCCAGCTTGGGGCTTACCGCGTAATGTTGTTATGTTTACCGAGATCGATACCGCGACCTTGGATGAACCGGTGGCCAGCAGGCCTTCACAGAAACCGTGGCGCGCAAAGAAACGCATCAAGGGAAAACCGGTGAACCGAGCGCAAGACAATTGTGACAAACGAGCTGAGTGGGTGGACCACGTCAGACGTATAAGGGACGCGCAGGATCAGGCAGCGTTTGCTGAGTTGTTTCAGCACTTCGCGCCGCGGATCAAGGCGTTCCTGATCAAGTCGGGCTCAGATGCGGCCATGGCCGAAGAGTGCGCACAAGAGGTGATGGTCACGCTGTGGCACAAGTCACACTTGTTCGACCCTACGCGGGCAACCGTGGCCACATGGGTGTTCACGATCGCCCGGAACAAGCGCATCGACGTCCTGCGCAAACAACGCCGCCCCGAGCCCGAAGAGCTGGGATGGGGACCCGAGGCTGAACCGGAGCAGGACGACATACTCGTGCTGCAACAGGAAACCGCGCAGCTGCGCAACGCGATGACCGCGCTGCCAGAGGCGCAAAGACAACTGATCGAGAAAGCCTATTTTGGCGATCTGAGCCATCGAGAAATCGCTTCTCAGACTGGATTGCCACTGGGAACGATCAAATCACGGATACGGCTGGCGCTGGACCGCTTGCGCCATGCGATGAATTGAGATGACGGATATGAGCAACAAGATCAAACATCACCTGACAGACGACCTGCTGATGGCTTACGCCGCAGGCACTCTGCCCGAGGCTTTCGACCTGATGGTCGCGACACATCTGTCCCTGTGCAATCAATGTCGTGCGCAGGCGGAAAGTTTTGACGCCGTTGGCGGATATGTCCTGGAAGAACAGGACGAGACCGTTGCGATGAACGACAAGGCACTTGTGGAAACGATGGCTTTGATTGCAAACGGTGCGCCGATTGCCAAACCCAGGCGACCCGGCTGCTCGGTTTTGCCAACCCCGCTGCAGGATTATGTGGGCGGTGACGTGAATGACATCCGCTGGCGACCAATCGGCATGGGGGTCAAACAGGCGATCCTGCCGACGAGCGGCGAAGCAACAGCTCGGTTGCTGTTCATTCCGGCGGGCACCGCAGTTCCCGACCACAGCCACAACGGCGTGGAACTGACCATGGTTCTGCAGGGCGCGTTTTCGGACGAGGTCGACCGTTTTGCCCGTGGTGATGTGGAGATTGCAGATGAAGACCTGCACCACACGCCGACAGCCGACATTACCGAGGATTGCATTTGTCTGGCGGTCACTGACGCGCCGCTGAAATTCAGCAAGCTGATGCCGCGTCTGTTCCAATCGTTCCTGAAGATCTGACGCAATCAGCGCTCATGTGGTACGCTGCCCTGCAAGCTGATTGGTGGAGGCATTTGAAATGATCCGAACTATGTTCTGTATTTTTGCCCTTATGGGTTTTGCATCTGTCGCTTCTGCCCAGCTGGTCGCTGACGTGAAGTTCGAACCGGGCAATTTCGGAACGATGGTCAATGGGACCGTCACCGGGAATGAGTACTTCGACTACAAGCTGGGCGCAAAGGTCGGGCAAGAGATGTTTGCCGACCTCAAAGTCAGCGATACAAACGGCAATGGCGTGATCTACTTCAACATCCTGCCGCCCGGCAGTGATGGCGTTGCGATCTACAACGGCTCGATCGACGGGAATACCGCGCGCATCGACCTTCCAGAGGATGGAGATTACACGATTCGAGTCTACCTGATGGGTAATGACCGCGATACCGACAAGACGGTCGGTTATAACCTGGATCTTTCGATCCAGTAACGCTTAGCCCTCGGACTGCCCCAAAGGCACAACGTTGGTCTGATCATCCGGTGCCAACTCCTCGAAATCGAAGTTATCCAACCGCTGAGCCCGGCGACCAGCCTTTTCGGCGCTGATCTTGATTTCCGAGATATCCTTGGCCGCCTGCCCGAAATGGCGGTCCAGATTGCCGACCCGATCCCCCAAACGCTCAACATCCTTGTGCAGCAAACCCAGTTCTTTGCGGATCGCCCCAGCTTGTTCCCGCATCCGCGCGTCTTTGAGGATCGCACGCATCGTGTTCAGCGTCGCCATGCAGGTGGTGGGTGAGACGATCCACACGCGTTTGGTAAAACTCTCCTGCACCAGTTCCGGAAACTTGGAGTGCAGTTCGGCATAGACCGCCTCGGACGGCAGGAACATCAGTGCTCCATCAGCCGTTTCACCGTCCAGAATGTACTTCTCGGAAATATCAGTTATGTGCTTGCGCACCGTGCTGCGGAACATCTGAACCGCCGCCTTCAACTCCATGTCATTGGTCGAACCGATCAGGGCCTCATAGGCCTCCAACGGGAACTTGCTGTCGATGACAATCGGCCCTGGAGGGTTCGGGAGGTTGATCAGGCAATCTGCGCGCCGCCCATTCGACAGGGTTGCCTGCAGCTTGAAACTATCCGACGGCAGCGCCTTAGAGACGATATCATTCAGCTGAATCTCACCAAACGCACCACGCGTTTGCTTGTTCGACAGGATATCCTGCAAAGACAGCACGTCGCCCGACAGTTTTGTGATATTGTCCTGCGCCTTGTCGATGGCGGCCAAACGTTCCTGCAACTGCGTTAGCGATGTCGCGGTTTGTTTGGATGATCCATGCAGGGATTCCTTCATCCGCTCCTGCATCTCGGCCAAGGCACGTGCCGATTTCATCGCGTTATCTGCCAGTCGGTCATTCATCTGCTGCTGGACTGAGGACAGACGGGATTCAACTGTCTGGATGACTTGCACCTGTGCATTGGCCTGCGTGTCCGAGACATGTTGCAAGCCACCGCGCAATTGTTCTTGCCCTTGCCCCAACTGCTGCACATGCTGGCCAAGATGCGCCATCTGGCGGGACAGAGGTTCCGCCATCCGGGCCGACCGGTTGGCTGCGCGCAGCGACAAAAACAGCAACAACAGGATCAGCGTAACAACCCCGCCCACGGTCAGGATCACGGGGTCGTTCAGCGCATATTGGGTTCCTGCAATCTCGATCATGTCGCCTCGGATGTTCTTGTTTTATTCTCCATAGCCCAACCAAGCCAATGGATCAACTGCGGCCGAACAATCGTTCGATATCGCTCAGCTTCAATTCCACATAAGTCGGCCGCCCGTGGTTGCACTGACCGGAATGGGGCGTGGCCTCCATTTCCCGTAGAAGGGCGTTCATTTCTTCCGCCCGCATACGACGGCCCGACCGAACCGACCCATGACAGGCCACCCGGCTGAGGATCGCCTCAATCCGCGCGTGTACCATCTGGCTTTCGCCCTGATCGGCCAGTTCATCCAATATATCCAGGATCATCGCCCGCGCGTCCACCTCGCCCAGAATAGCCGGCGTTTCACGCACAGCGACCGCACCGCCGCCAAAGGGTTCAATCGTCAGTCCCAGCTTTGTCAGGTCGTCCGCAACCTGCATCAGGCGCGCGCAATCGCTGTCGGACAGTTCAACAATTTCCGGGATCAGAAGCGCCTGAGCCGCGACGCCATTCTCGGCCATCTGGTTTTTGAGCTTCTCATAAACCAGCCGCTCATGTGCCGCATGTTGATCGACGATCACCATGCCGTCTGCGGTTTGGGCGATGATGTAGTTCTCATGCACCTGCCCACGCGCCGCCCCCAAAGGCAGGTCTTCGACCGATGTTTCTGGGGCCGAAGCCGGTTCGACAATGCTGCCGCTGTAGTCCTGAGACAGTTCGGCAAATCCCGGTGCCTGTGCCTGATACGCCACTTTTCGAGCAGCTGGCGAGGGACGGTCCATCTGATAGACGCGTGCCGGCGCAGGTTGTGCCGGTTCCGGACGCATAGCGCCCAAAGTCGCATTCGCCACTGTGGAGGAGGCCCTGTGTCCGGCCTCGGCCAGCGCGTGCCTCAGGGCCGAGACGATCAACCCGCGCGCGACGCCCGGATCGCGGAACCGGACCTCGGACTTTGCCGGATGCACATTCACGTCGACCAACGTCGGATCGCAATCGATGAACAATGCTGCTGCCGGATGACGATCCCGGCTGAGGAAATCGGAATAGGCCCCCCGCAGCGCGCCCGTTAGCATCTTGTCGCGCACAGGACGACCATTGACGAACAGATACTGCGCCACCGCCGCGCCGCGCGAATAGGTCGGCAAGGCGGCGTAACCGTACAACCGGATCCCCTCGCGCGTGGCATCGATCTGCAGGGCATTTTCAGCAAACTCGCGCCCGATCACGCGGGCCAGCCGGGCGTGAAGCGCGTCGAACAGATCACCATTTTCGCGGTCAGCGCGGAAGGTCACGCGCCCTTCTCCACCGCCAGAGACGTCACGCAAAGTGAACGTCACCGCAGGTTCGGCCATGGCAAGACGTTTGACTGTGTCGGAAATCGCCTGCGCTTCAGCCCGGTCGGTGCGCATGAATTTCAACCGCGCAGGCGTTGCAAAGAACAGATCGCGCAGGTCCACCACTGTGCCAGCACGCAAGGCCGCAGGTTTCACCCCGTCCATCCGACCACCTGCCACGTGGATCGAGGCCGCCTCGCCCCCCGGCACCCGGCTTGTAATGGTCAGGCGGCCGACCGCGCCCAGCGATGGCAGGGCCTCACCCCGGAACCCGAAGGTGTGGATATTCAACAGATCGGACCCGTCGATTTTCGACGTCGCGTGGCGTGACAATGCCAATGGCAGATCTTCCGCAGAAATCCCGCAACCATCATCGGTGACGCGAATCAGCGTCTTCCCCCCATCGGCAATGTCGATCGCGACGCGGGTTGCGCCTGCGTCGATGGCATTTTCAACCAATTCCTTGACCGCGGAAGCCGGGCGTTCAACAACCTCGCCTGCCGCAATACGGTTGATTGCTGCGTCGTCAAGTTGCCGGATGACCGGTCGATTTTCGCTGATATTGGGGTGTGCCTGCGCCATACCACCAGACCTAGCACATTCGCGCACGATTCTGCCACCGCTTTGGCTTGTATTTAATGTGAGGAGGGGGCGTTCGAACAATCACACCGTGCCAGCCTAGACTTGCGGCCAGTCTGGGCGCGACTGCTCGAACGATCCGGAGTGAGTGGTGGTCATCCAATAATCAATGGACCAATTTATACCACGAATACGGTTTCACGACGTGAAGACTCTCCTCGCCCCAATTCAGGTGGCGAAGTTTGGCCGATACCACGCAGGACCCAGCGGCGGGAAAATGCCGGGTCACGCGGCTCCGGGTGCACCCGCCCGGGTCCGGCACGGCCCCCACAAAGCCGCAAACGCAAGGATCAGACCGGACATTGTTGCGATCATGCCCGCAGCACTGACCGCGTCCGCCGCCCCCAGCCAGAGCGGACCATATCCAGCCAGCACGTACCCGGAGACTGCCGACAGGATGGCAAAGACGATGCTCCACGCGATCTGGGTTTCCAGCCGGTTGGTCATCATGCGCGCCGCCGCCGGGGGGCAAATAAACATGGCAATCACAATGATCGAACCCACTGCGTCAAATGCCGCCACGGCGGCAATCGCTGCCGTGATCACAAGGGCCATGCCCAGAACTCCGGTCCGGACACCAATGGTGCGCGCGAACCCTTCGTCAAAGGTGGAAATCTTCAGCGGCCGCCAGAACAGCCATACAAAGACAGATACCCCCAGCAAAGTCAGCGCAATCCGAGGCAATTCCGGCGGCAACCCCGCCAGCGCCACGGGATCCAACACCGAAGACCAGCCCACAGCGTCCAACCAGATCAGGCTTTCCAGATTGCCATAAAGCGCATGTTCAACATCCAGGTGCACGGTCGAGGTATCGGTTTGTTCCAACAGCAGCACACCGGCTGCAAACATCGTGGTGAAGACCACCCCCATCGCGGCACCCGCCTCGATCTGCCCCAGCCGCCTGACGGCTTCGATCAGAACTACAGCCGCCACCGCGGCGCCCGCGGCGCCCAGCATCATTGGCCAGGTTGAAATCGTTCCGGTCAGCAGAAAGGCCACGACAATACCCGGCAGCACCACATGGCTGATCGCATCCCCGATCAGGGCCTGTTTGCGCAGGACCAGAAAGTTCCCGGGCAAAGCACAAGCGATGGCGGCAAACGTGCCGATCAGCAATGGAGTCAAAGACAGAGGTACGAATTCTTCACCGTTCATGCCGGAACCTCCTGCGGGCCGCCGATCTGGCGGTCGATCTCGGCGATCTGGTCTTGGGTCAGGACGGTTTCGATATCGCGCAACCCGTCGTACAACGCTGCCGTTGCCTCATGCATCTGATCAGCCCTGACGATTTCCCAGCGCTTTTCATCGCGCAGCGCCTTGGCAGCGCGAGCCTTGCCGGTTTCGGTGGCCACGCCATCTGCCCGCGCCAAACCGGCACGCCGCAAGAGACGCAAGGTCAGCGGCTCATAGATCTTTTGCCCTTGCGCCAATGCCAGGAGACCCTGCCGAATGTGAACCCGGCGCTGGAACCGCAGTTGCCGCAGAACCGCTGCCAGAACACCCCGAACAGGCGCAAGTAGCAGGGACAGTGCGAAAAAGCCAAAGCTGACCAGCACAATGATCGGGCCGGTCGGCAGATTGGGGGCCGAGGCCGACATCGCCGCACCCAGATACCCTGCCAGCCCTCCGGCCAGGCCAGCCAGTAGCACGACGCGGTCCGAGCGGTCCGTCCAGAACCGCGCCGTGACAGGTGGGATGATCAGTAGAGCCACGATCAGGATCAGCCCGACGATTTTCAGGCCCACCACAGTAACCGCCATGACCAGCCCCATCATCGCCAGATCAATCCGGTGCACCGGCAGGCCTCTGGCGGCAGCGTATTCCGGGTCGAAAGCCACCATGGTCATAGGTCGGCGGATGATCATGACCAGCAACAGCGTCGCTGCCCCGCCGATTGCGATGACCAGAGCATCGGCCCACAGCATCCCTGCGGTCGAGCCCAGCAAGAACCCTTCCAGCCCGGCCTGACGACCGACACCCATGGTCTGGATCACGGTCAACAGCACGATGCCAAGACCGAAGAACACCGACAGGATGGCACCAATGGCGGCATCCTCGGCCAGTCGTGTGCGGCGTGTCAGCCAATTCATGCAAAGCAATCCAACCCAGGCCGACACGGCCGATCCGGCCAGCAGACCGATCAGGTTGCGCCCATCGCCGCCAAGCGCGACCAAAACCATGAACCCAAGGCAAACGCCGGGCAGAGTCGCGTGGCTGATTGCGTCGCTGACCAGCGCGCGTTTGCGCAGGAACAGAAACGTGCCGGTCACACCAGCGGATATACCCAGCAAGGTCGCACCAATCGCGACCAGCGTGGCGTTATAGCCCAGCTGAAGGGTCAGAGCATCCCAAAGCATGATTTACCCCAATGCGCGCGAAATCTGGTCGATCTGGGCTGTGGCCAGACGGCCGCCATACGCCGATTGCAGGGTTTCGGCGGTAAAGGCCTCGGCCACAGTTCCCTCGGCCACTTTGCGGGTATTGATCAGAAATACATGGTCGAAATAATCGGTTACGGTGGCCAGATCGTGATGCACGACAACAACGGTCTTGCCCGCCTCTTTCAGCGACTTTAGCACTGCGATAATTGCTTTCTCCGTCGCGGCATCGACACCGGCAAAGGGTTCATCCAACAGATAAAGATCAGCATCCTGCGCCAGAGCACGGGCAAGAAAAACGCGCTGTTGCTGGCCGCCGGACAATTGACCAATCTGACGATCGGCAAAATCGCGCATCCCGACCCGGTTAAGGCAGTCCATGGCCCGGGACATATGCCGGGCACGGACACGACCCAGCAAGCCCAGCTCGCGGGACAGGCCCATCAATACAACATCAATCACGCGCGTCGGAAAATCCCAGTCGACGCTTGCGCGTTGCGGCACATAGGCAATTCGTGCACGCTGTTTCTCCAGCGGTTCACCAAATACGGACACCTGCCCGGACAGGGGCGAAACGATGCCCAGCGCCGCCTTCAGAAGCGTAGACTTCCCCGCCCCGTTCGGGCCGATGATCGCCGTCATCGCGCCGGGTTGCACGGTCATATCCACCGAAAACACGGCAGGTTTCTGACCGTATGAGACAGTCAGACCGCAAATGGCCAGCGGGCAGTCCTTTGTAATTTTTTCAGTAACCGAAGCACCCTGATGCGCAGCCAGCGACAGCATCGTTCAAGACCCCGCCGACAATTTGCCGTTCATGCCGCGTTCGGGCACGTCTGCGCCCAGCGCTCCGGCAATCACAGAGATGTTGTGATCCAGCATCCCGATATACGTGCCTTCATAGGTGCCCGGTTCACCCATTGCGTCGGAATACAGCTCTCCGCCGATGCCAACATCATGACCTTTGGCCGCAGCACCTTCGATCAGCGCGCGCATGGACCGATCAGAAACCGAGCTTTCCACGAAGACGGCCGTCAGCTGCTGATCTACCAAGGTATCGACCAGTTCGCCGATCCGGTTCAGACCAGCCTCAGACTGGGTCGAGATGCCCTGTATACCAAGCACCTCATAGCCGTATTCCTCACCGAAATAGCCAAAGGCGTCATGCGCCGTTACAAGCACACGGTTGTTTTCCGGTACGTCGGCCAGCACTAGTTTGCCGTAGGCTTCCAACTGATCAATCTCGGCCAGATGTGTCTGCGCGTTCGCGGCGAAAAAATCAGCAGCCTCAGGGCGGGCGTCTGTCAGGGCTTTTTGAACCTCGACCACCACATCGCGCCAGACGGCCGGGCTCATCCATACATGCGGGTCATACTTATCGGCATAGTCGTCATGCGCGCGCAGTTTGGACTTATCGACACCTTCGGCCACGGCCACGACCGGACGTTTACGTCCGAGATCATGGAAGAAGTCCTCCATCTGCGCTTCAAGATAAAGACCGTGCCACAGGATCAGATCCGCCCGGGTCATAGCAACGATGTCGCTGCGGGTTTGACGATAAGCGTGCGGGTCGACGCCCGGTCCCATCAAACCCTTGACCTCAACCTGATCACCACCGATCTGGCGCGCCGCATCAGCTATCATGCCCGTGGTGGCAACAACCTTTAGCGGCGCCTCGGCCCATACCGCGACCGGCAAAGCGGCGGCAAAAGCCAAAGCCGCAAGAAAACTACGACGAATCATTTCTGACCCCATTTAGGTATCCTCTTGAGAATGAATATGCGAACCATTCGCAACTAAGTCAACGCTATTGCGAATTATTCGCAAGAAGACCTCAAATTTGTCCATTTGGTCAAAAAAATTGCACACGGAAGGCCGCTATGCCTTCCAATTAGCGCCAAGCCGTGCGAATTTGGCGCAAACCTCCCAAAGGATGTGAAGATGGAAACGCAGAGCTCAGAAAGCCCCGTGCGCACCGCGCATCTGCCGCAAGTGACCGAGCCCAGAAACCCCGGTATGGATCTTGATCTGGACTGGGTACGCGCCGTGCAGGTCAATACTTCGGCCATTGAACGCCGCGCCGCGACCCTGCCCGGTCGTCGGTCCGTCAAGAAAGAGTATCAGGCCGCATGGCTGTTAAAGGCGGTCACGATGATCGACCTGACCACCCTGTCGGGTGACGACACGGTTGGTCGAGTCCGCCGTCTGTGTGCCAAGGCACGGCAACCCGTTGCGCCTACGGTTCTGAAGGCGCTGGATATGCCGCCTATCACAACCGGGGCCGTTTGCGTCTATCACGACATGATCGAAACCGCCGTGGACGCGCTGCATGGCACCGGCATACCTGTTGCCGCGGTTTCCACCGGCTTCCCGGCTGGTTTATCGCCATTCCATCTGCGCGTGGCCGAGATCGAAGAAAGCGTGAAAGCCGGCGCCGAAGAGATCGACATCGTGATCTCGCGCCGTCACGTGCTGTCTGGCAACTGGCAAGCCTTGTATGACGAGATGAAGGCGTTCCGCGTGGCCTGCGGTGATGCGCATGTCAAAGCCATCCTTGCCACCGGCGAACTGGGCAGCTTGCGCAATGTCGCGCGCGCCTCGCAAGTCTGCATGATGGCCGGGGCGGATTTCATCAAGACCTCGACCGGCAAAGAAAGCGTCAACGCCACCTTGCCTGTTTCGCTGGTCATGATCCGCGCGATCCGCGACTATTATGACCGCACCGGATACCGGGTCGGCTATAAACCGGCAGGCGGCATATCCAAGGCCAAGGACGCGCTGGTTTATTTGTCGCTGATCAAGGACGAACTGGGCGACCGCTGGCTGGAGCCGGACTTGTTCCGTTTTGGCGCGTCGTCCTTGTTGGGCGACATCGAGCGGCAGTTGGAACACTATGTAACTGGCGCATACTCCGCCGGTTACCGTCACTCCATGGGCTGAGGACAAAAACAATGACAGTCAAAGAGATATTCGAAACCATGGATTACGGCCCTGCCCCCGAAAGTGCCGCCGAGGCTCTGGCCTGGCTGGTCGATCAGGGCGACAAGTTCGGTCACTATATCGATGGTGCGTTCACCAAACCCGGCAAAGGGTTCGACAGCCGCAACCCGGCGACCGGAGAGGTTTTGGCCAAGCTGACGCAAGCCAAACAGGCCGATGTGGATGCTGCCGTTTCTGCCGCCCGAAAGGCGCAACCGAAATGGGAGAAGCTGGGCGGTGCAGCCCGTGCGCGGTACCTCTATGCCATCGCGCGCCTGTTGCAGAAGCATTCGCGCCTGTTTGCAGTGCTTGAGAGCCTCGACAACGGCAAGCCGATCCGTGAATCACGCGACATCGACATCCCGTTGGCGCAGCGACATTTCTACTACCACGCGGGCATGGCGCAGCTGATGGAAAGCGAACTGCCCGATGCTGAGGCGTTGGGCGTCTGCGGGCAGATCATCCCGTGGAACTTCCCGTTGCTGATGCTGGCGTGGAAGATTGCGCCGGCACTTGCGATGGGCAACACCGTGGTTCTGAAGCCAGCCGAGTACACTTCGCTGACCGCACTTTTGTTTGCTGACATTTGCACACAGGCCGGGCTGCCCAAAGGCGTAGTCAACATCGTCACTGGTGACGGCGCCGTGGGCGAGATGATCGTGAACGCGGACGTCGACAAGATCGCCTTTACCGGCTCGACAGTTGTGGGCCGCCGTATCCGTGAAGCGACTGCAGGGTCGGGCAAGGAACTGACATTGGAACTGGGCGGCAAGTCGGCCTACGTCGTCTTTGATGATGCCGATATCGACAGTGCCATCGAAGGTCTGGTCGACGCGATCTGGTTCAATCAAGGGCAGGTCTGCTGTGCCGGCTCGCGCCTGTTGGTGCAGGAAGGCATCGCTGAGCGCTTCCACGACAAGTTGCGTGCACGGATGGACAAGCTGCGCATCGGCGATCCGCTGGATAAATGCATTGATGTGGGCGCGGTTGTAGACCCGGTCCAACTGCAAACCATCAAAAGCATGGTCGAAAGCAACACCGCCGGTCACGTGCACCAAGCGGCATGCGATCTGCCGGCGAACGGGTGTTATTACCCGCCGACGCTGATCTCGGGCCTCGAAACCTCTGACCCGCTGATGCAGGAAGAAATCTTTGGCCCGGTTCTTGTGTCGTCAACCTTCCGCACGCCTGAAGAAGCGGTCGAACTGGCCAACAACACCCGTTACGGGCTGGCCGCGACCGTGTGGACCGAGAATGTGAACCTTGCACTGGATATCGCGCCCAAGCTGGTCGCGGGCGTGGTTTGGGTGAATGCCACCAACCTGTTCGACGCGGCAGCCGGATTCGGCGGCGTGCGCGAAAGCGGCTTTGGCCGTGAAGGCGGCTGGGAAGGCTTGACCGCGTACACCAAGCCCAAAGGCAAAGCTAAGCCGTTGGCGAAGGTCGAAGCAGGCACCGGTGATGGCGCTCCGGTCGATCCGATTGACCGTACCGCCAAGATGTATGTCGGAGGCAAACAGGCGCGGCCCGATAGCGGCTATTCGAAACCCGTTTGGGGCAAGTCCGGGCTGTTAGGCCACGTGGGCCTCGCCAATCGCAAGGACGTCCGCAATGCGGTTGAAGCTGCGGCAGGGGCCAATGGATGGTCCAAGACCACCGGCCATCTGCGGGCACAGATCCTGTATTACATCGGCGAAAACCTCTCGGCTCGCGCCGACGAGTTTGCCGCTCGCATCGATGCGATGACCGGCAAGAAAGACGGTGCGAAAGAGGTCCAAGCTTCAATCCAGCGCCTGTTCACCGCCGCCGCTTGGGCCGACAAATATGACGGTCAGGTGCACGGCGTTCCGATCCGTGGTGTGGCGATTGCCATGAAGGAATCCGTGGGTGTCATCGGCGCGCTTTGTGCGGATGAGGCGCCTTTGTTGGGTCTGGTCTCGGCCATGGCTCCGGCGATTGCGATGGGGAATCGGACAGTTCTGGTGGCTTCGGAGCCCTACCCGCTGGCGGCTACCGATTTCTACCAAATCCTCGAAACCTCGGACGTGCCCGCTGGCGTGGTCAACATCCTGACCGGCAGCCATGCGGAATTGGCGAAACCGCTGGCCTCGCACCTGAACGTCGATGCAGTCTGGTCCTTCTCGTCCACCGATCTTTCAAAAGAGATCGAGGTCGTCTCGGCCGGGAACCTGAAACGGACCTGGGTGAATAACGCGACGGCAATCGATTGGGGCGTGGACCATTCCCGCCGCTTCCTGCAGGCTGCGACCGAAGTCAAAAACATCTGGGTGCCCTACGGAGAGTAGGGCTCCCCGCCAAGGGAGGCCTACATGGACTTTTCAGGAAAAACCGTCGTCGTCATCGGCGGAACCAGCGGTATCAATCGCGGCATTGCCGAGGCCTTTGCGGCCTCGGGTGCCAAATTGGCGGTCGCCAG
The DNA here is from genome assembly GCF_059612305.1 of Ruegeria sp. CDSA033. Taxonomy (NCBI): domain Bacteria; kingdom Pseudomonadati; phylum Pseudomonadota; class Alphaproteobacteria; order Rhodobacterales; family Roseobacteraceae; genus Ruegeria; species Ruegeria sp. CDSA033. The sequence continues at coordinate 20,653 of NZ_JBXWQI010000003.1, forward strand.
CCGGTCGCAGGAAAAGGTCGATGACACCGTTGCTGCGCTGAAAGCTGCGGGGGCCCAAGACGCCATCGGTGCGGCGTTCGATGTACGTGACCCGGAGGCCGTGGCAAACGGGCTGAAACAGTTCCACGACGCGTTCGGTGACTTCGACGTGCTGGTATCGGGCGCGGCGGGCAACTTCCCGGCATTGGCGGCAGAGATGTCGGTCAATGCGTTTAAGACCGTGATCGATATCGACCTGATGGGCACGATCCACGTGATGAAGGGGGCCTATCCTTTCCTCAAGCGTCCGGGTGCCAGCATCATCAACATCTCGGCCCCGCAATCCTACCTGCCTTACGAAGGCCAAGCCCATGTCTGTGCCGCCAAGGCAGGCGTGGATCAGATCACCCGCACCCTGTCGATGGAATGGGGTGTCGAGGGTATCCGTGTGAACTCGGTCGTGCCGGGCTTTATCGAGGGTACCGAAGGGGCCAAGCGTTTGGCCCCTACGCCAGATGCCGGAGAAGCGCTGCGTAAGGACGTCCCCCTGGGCCGTTGGGGTCAACCGCAGGACGTGGCAAACGCCTGTATGTTCCTAAGCTCCGATCTGGCCAGCTATATCAGCGGCACGGTTCTGGCCGTCGATGGCGCGTTGTACCAGCGTGGTTCGGGCAAGTTCGGCCAGATGATGGGGCAAATGTTGCGCGCGCAGGCGAAAGCACGCTCATAAAACCCATTAACCTGTGAGGTTGTTCATTTACGGCTTCACGTAATTGGCACAGCGTAAGACCCATTCATTGCTAGGGTGGGTCCTTACATGCTGAATAGTCCATTTGAGTTCACCGAGTTTGTCGAACTGGCCACGATGGTCGGCGTCGCCGGGGCTGGCCTTTACATTTTGAACTACTTTTTACTGCAAATCGGCATAGTCCGCGGCAATGGCGTGCTCTACCCTGTTCTGGTTATCGTTGCCGCAAGCTGCGTTCTGATCAGCATGGTAGAAGAATTCAATCTGGCCGGTTCGATCATACAGATGGCCTATATCGCAATCTCGGTCATCGGATTGCTGCGTGGATACCTGTCGCGGCATCTGATCCGCTTTTCCGCAGCCGAGCGCCAGTTCATCTCGCATCATCTTGGGTCACTGAAACCGCATCACGCCCGAAAACTATTGAACACTGCGTCGGTTCAGGAGTTCGCCAAGGGCGACATTCTGATCGAAGAAGCCAGAACAACAGATTTCCTTGGCTATGTCCTGAGCGGGCGAACAACCATCCTGCAAAATGGTCAGGTCATCAATATTTGCGGCTCGAACGAGACACTGGGAGAGCTGACATTCGGCCTTGGCCTGCCCGCAACGGCCACCGTCATCGCCTCAGAGCCGACAACCTGCCTGGTGTTCGACAATTACCGTCTGTCGCGCCTGCTGCGCCGGAACCGGCTCATCGACGACGCGCTGAAAGCCGCGCATTTCAGGCATGCGCGGCAAAAGCTTCTGAGCAGCAACAAGCATACGCTGCGAGCACAGAAACAACCCGTCGCGGCCTGAACGGGTTTAGCCGTCCAGACCCTCGGGCTTGCCGACAATGGTGAAATGAAGCCCGTCAGGGTCCAGCAATTCGCTGGCGACCCGGTTGATCTCTTCTAGCGTGATCGCATTCACCTTGTCGTTGCGGGTGGCGATATAGTCGATGGGCAGGTCTTCCATCTGCATCCCGACCATGATCCCCGCGATTTGGCCATTGCCGTCGAACCTTAGCGGGTACGCGCCCGTCAGGTAGGTTTTGGCATCGTCCAGTTCTTTCTGGGATACACCTTCGGACGCGGCACGGGCCCACTCGTTACGGATCACCTCGACCGCTTCAGCAATGCGATCATTGCTTGACGACACGGACCCCAGATAGACCGAGGCCAGGTCCTTGGGCACCAGATAAGTGCCGATACCATACGTCAGACCACGCTTTTCTCTCACTTCCTGCATCAGGCGGCTTTCAAACCCGCCCCCGCCAAGGATGTGATTCAGGATAAACGCGGCAAAGAAATCGGGATCATCGCGGTCAATGCCTGCATGTCCAAACAGGGCCACAGATTGCGGCGTGTCGAACTCGACTACGCTAACACCACCGGGGATGGACACATCGGCACGTTCGGGGATCGGCTTGCCTGTTTCTGGCAGGTCGGCCAGCAGTTTATCCAGCAACGCGCCCAGCTCTTCGGGAGTGATGTCACCCACCGCGCCGACATACATCCGGTCTTGGACAAAGACATCCTGATAGGCGGTGACCACGTCATCGCGCGTCAGGGCTGTCACGCTTTCGATCGTGCCTTTGCCTTCTGTGCCATAGGGGTGATCGCCATAGGCCATGCGCGCAAAGTTACGACCCGCAATGTCATTTGGGTCGGTTTGATCGGATTTAAGGCCGGACAGTACCTGCGCCTTTACCCGGTCCACTGCATCCTGATCAAAGCGTGGCTCGTGAATGGTGGTGCGAAGCAGGTCGATCACATCGTCCCGGTTTTCAGTCAGGAACTGCGCGGTGATCGACACTGTGTCATCGGTTGCACTGTACCGGAACGAGGCCGCCAGCGATTCCAGCTCACGCGCATAGGTGCGGGCATCCATGTCGCCTGCGCCTTCCTCAATCAGGCCGCTCATCAGGTAGACCGCACCGCGTTTGTCCGCGTCATCCAGCGATGTGCCGCCGCGAAAACGCAGCTCCAGCGCGGTGAAGGGGATCGAGTGATCCTCGACCAGCCATGCGGTGATCCCACCAGGAGAGGTGACCTCTTTGATTTCGATATCAGCCCAGGCAGCGGGCAGAGCGACAACGAATGCGATCAGGGTTGCGAATATCCGTTTCATTGCGTCACCTCATCATCGCGCATCAGCCAGCCGGTGACCGATGTTTCCGGTTGTATCACTTCGCGCGCGGCGGCGATGATCTCATCCCCAGTGACAGCTTGCAGAATATCGGGCCAAGCCTGCACATCCTCGATTGTCAGGCCGCTGGTCAGCGCGCGGCCATAGCGGTTGCCAATCCCATCCACATTGTCGCGCGCATAGGTCTGCGAGGCCCGCAGCTGCATCTTGATCCGGTCAAGGTCCTCTTCGTTCACACCCTCAGCGATGAAGTCGGCAACCGCCTGATCCATTGCATCTTCGGCCTCTTGCAGGGAAACGCCTGCAGCCGGGACGACGATTAGATCAAAGGTCGTATCATCCAGCGAGACACCCCGAAAGAACGCGCCGGTGTAGACAACCTTTTGCTGCTCGAACTGCAGCTTTTCGTTCAGGTAGGATGTCGTGCTTCCGCCCAACAGTTCTGCCAACAGAAACAGGGCAGCCGCTTTTTCCTGTTCGCCCGGATCACGTTCGGGGGCCAGATAGCTGCGCTGCACATAGGGCTGCGACACGCGCGCATCTTTGTACGTCAGACGCCGCTCTGCCGTTTGCGGCGGTTCCTGCGACCGGACTCGTTCAGGCAGGTCAGAGTTGGCGGGGATCACGCCGTAATACTGCTCGGCCAGCGATTTGACCTCGTCCGGTTCGACATCACCGGTGACGACCAGAATGGCGTTATTGGGCGCGTAGTGGGTCTGGTAGAAGGACAGCGCGTCCTCCATGTCCAGCGTTTCCATCTCGTGCCGCCAGCCGATGATTGGCACGCCGTAGCGATGGTTGAGGTATTGCGACGCGCTCATCTGTTCACCGAACAGGGCGCGCGGGCTGTTGTCGGTGCGCTGATTACGCTCTTCTAGGATCACGTCACGCTCGGTGGCGATATCCTCGTCGTTCAGGCGGATATTGCGCATCCGGTCCGCTTCCATCCGCATCATCAGTTCCAGCCGGTCGGCGGCAACGCGTTGGAAATACGCGGTGTAATCATACGACGTGAACGCATTGTCGGTGCCGCCATTGGCCGCAACAGTGGCGGAAAACTCGCCCGGGGCCAGAGTGTCCGTGCCTTTGAACAGCAGGTGTTCCAGGAAATGCGCCACGCCCGACGATCCCACGGGCTCATCTGCTGACCCTGCGCGATACCAGACCATATGCTGCACAACTGGTGCGCGGTGATCTTCGATCACGACGACATCCATGCCGTTGTCCAGCGTAAAGGTAGTGACCGCTTCGTGCCCCTCGCTTGCAGCAAGAGGGGTTGCGGCCATCAGGGCTGCCGACAATGCCAGGGCCCGAACCATAGGGCGTCCTCCGTTTGATTTATGCTGTTCAAACTACGGTGGCACCACGCGGGTTCAAGGCCAATGACGAAAAGTTAAAGATTATTCATCTACCGGTGGCGCCGATGGTGTTTCTATCCCGGCCTGGCGTGCCGCTTCATTCTGACGGTCGGGGTTCAGCGTTTCGCGGCGGTAAATCTGCGAATAACGATCCACTTTGAACAAACGCAAGCGCGTCAGGCGGCCTTGCTTTCTGCGGAACTCGGCATCCTCGGCATCAACCACCTGCCGTGTATTTTCCGCAACCCCATACCGGCTGGAGGCCGTCACAAGCGCGGCGTCCGTGGACGGAATGGCCGTATTTGCGTTCAACGAAGATTCGTTCCCGCCAAGGGCAACGACAGCTTCGGCCTTAGGGTTCGGATCGGTCAGGTTTTCACCACCCAACGTGGGCGCAGGCAGGAACTTGTAATCCTTGGGCTCGGTCAGCGGTTTGACAGGCAGGACCGAGAATTCATCCGGCCCTTGCCCGGGCGCTTCGAGATGGCGCAGTCCAATATCGGAACAACCCGCAGCCGCAAAAGCCAATGTCAAAGCAAATATGGAACGCGGCAGCCGCATCAGAGTCTCCAGCCTGTTTCAGGCGCTTTTATCGCATTTCAAATGGCGCGTCACGAGGCCTTTTTGCCTTCGAACAACACCAGACCAATCGCTCCCGCAAAAATGAACACATCAGCAAGGTTGAACACGAATGGGTTGTTGATGCCGCAGCAGGACATGTTCAGGAAATCCAATACATAGCCATAAAGCAGGCGATCCACGACATTGCCCAGCGCGCCGCCGATTAGCAACCCGCCGCAAACCAGCATCAGTTTCGACGGGGCTGTGTGCATCAGCCAGATCAGCACACCGATTGCGATGACCATGGAAACACCGATCAACGCCCATCGGGCGGCATCGGTATTGCCTTGAAACAGGCCGAAATTGATGCCCCGATTCTCACCGTATTTGAACACTAGCAGCGGCGGCAGGACATCAATGTTCCCTTCGGCTACGCGCATCACGTGAACGACCAGATACTTGCTAATCTGGTCGATCAGTAACGCGGCCAAAACGGCCCAGAGAAGCAGACGAAAGCGCATCAGTGGCGGAAGTGGCGCATGCCGGTAAAGACCATGGCCAGACCGGCCTCATCCGCGGCTGCGATCACATCGTCATCGCGCATCGAGCCACCCGGCTGGATAACACAGGTCGCGCCGGCCTCGGCCGCTTCCATCAGACCGTCCGGGAACGGGAAAAACGCATCCGACGCCACGGCGGAACCAATGGTCAGTGGTTGGGCCAAGCCCAGAGCATCAGCCATGCGCCCGGCTTTCTTGGCTGCAATCATCGCCGAGTCCAGGCGGCTCATCTGTCCGGCACCAACACCCACGGTTGCTCCGTCTTTGACATAGACAATGGCATTGGATTTGACATGTTTGGCGACTTTCCACGCAAACAGAAGATCGCGCATCTGTTCCTCGGTCGGGGCTTTCTTGGTGACGACCTTCAGGTCATCCAGGCCGACAAACCCGTTGTCCTTGTCCTGCACCAGCAGGCCACCGGCTACTTGGCGCACAGTCTTTCCACCTGCGGTCACATCCGGCAGGCCATCGGTTGTCAACAGACGCAGGTTCTTTTTGGCTGCAAAGATTGCCTTAGCCTCATCCGACGCACCCGGAGCGATCACAACTTCGGTGAAAATCCCGGTGATTTCCTGCGCGGTTTCGGCATCCAGCGGTTGGTTCAGCGCAATGATCCCGCCAAAGGCCGAGGTCCGGTCACAATCGAACGCGGCCTTATAGGCCTCGATCAGTGTCTCGCCCTTGGCAACACCGCAGGGGTTGGCATGTTTGATGATCGCGCAGGCTGATCCTTGCGCCGGATCGAACTCGGCCACCAGTTCAAATGCCGCGTCCGTGTCGTTGATGTTGTTGTAGCTCAGTTCCTTACCCTGATGCTGCACCGCGGTCGCGACACCGGGGCGGTTGGTGCCATCGGTGTAGAAGACCGCCTGTTGGTGGCTGTTTTCGCCATAACGCAAGGTCTGCTTCAATTCTCCGGCAAAGGCGCGACGGCGCGGGGCCTGCGCGGCCAGCGCATCAGCCATCCAGTTCGACACAGCCGTGTCATAGGCAGCAGTACGGGCATAGGCTGTCTGCGCCAGGTTCTGACGGAACGCATAGGATGTCTGCCCATCATTGGCCGCCAGCTCAGCCAGCAGCGCGTCGTAATCCTGAACATCCACAACCACATTCACAAAAGCGTGGTTCTTCGACGCCGCGCGGATCATAGCCGGGCCACCAATATCGATGTTTTCGATGCATTCGTCGTAACCCGCACCTTTGGCCACAGTGGCCTCAAACGGATAAAGGTTCACCACCAGCAGGTCGATCGCGCCGATACTATGTTCGTCCATCGCCGCCACGTGGCTGTCATTGTCGCGCAGGGCCAGCAGCCCGCCATGCACCATCGGATGCAGCGTTTTCACACGACCATCCATCATCTCAGGGAAGCCGGTAATCTCGCTGACGTCCTTCACCGCAAGCCCTGCATCGCGCAGCGCCTTGGCGGTACCGCCGGTCGACAGCAGTTCCACCCCACGCTCGGCCAGTGCCTTTCCCAGCTCGATCAGCCCGGTCTTGTCGGAAACGGAAAGCAACGCGCGGCGCACGGGGTGAAGATCGGTCATGGGGTCAAAGGTCCTTTTGGCGTCAATCAAACTCGGGCTCGTCCCGGTGTATATCCCGCACGGCATAGGCTGTGTCCTGGGCCTTGCTCAGCGTCCACCGGATGCGCGTCGCATACTCCATTGCGCGGCCAGATAGAACGATCTGTTTTGTCGCGCGTGGTTTTAAACGCCCGTTTTCCAAATAAACGCTTGGTTCTACGGATAATTTTCCGACGCCGTCATGGCGGAAAACCCAGATCTCACCACTTTTCAGCGCCATCGACACCGCAGCGCCCCCCAGATCCAGTGCCGCATCCACGTCCGGATGCAGGTGAAATCGGATGTCAAAGGCGATACCCTTCAGACCCGAGGCGTCCATCGCCTTGTCAAATTGGCGCTTCGCCTTATCGGTGGCCGTCAGCAGAATATCCTCGCAGGCCAACTCACGCCCATCAAAGCGCAGCTCAAAGGTACGCGCATGTGTCAATCCGAAGACCTTGGTATACCCGTCATGCCCGGCCATGAATCGCGTGCCTTCAAAGGCATCCTCGAAATCAATGGGAACCTCATGCGGCGCATCCACCAGTGCCTCGCGTTCGGCGCCCTGCGTCGGCGGCGCCAGCCGAGCGCTTGAATACCCATCAAGGCACAGTGTCGAATGCGACGGTGTCGCCCGACCCGCACGCCGCCATTCCGTCCCAAAGCTTTCGCCCGATCCGCAATTGACCACCAGTGGTCTGCGGCCCGACGTCAGTTCGAAAGCCAGGGTCGAAGCATGGGCGTTGTATGACGCCGCCCCCTTGGGCGGAGTGGCGGCATCCACAATCACGCTGGTTCTGGCCGCATAAAGTCGGGCAAATCCCATGGACAGCCCCGTGGCGTGATGTGGCCTGACACCGCTTTGCGCCAGTGCCTGATCCAGACGCCCTTCGACACCGCGCCCACCGCCGTGAAACCGAGCCAAAGCCCCGTCCGCATGGCGCAGGCTGCGCAAGGTGGGGGCCATGCGTTTAATGGCACTTGCCTGCGCCCCGGGCGTGCCCCGGCCCAATGCGCTGAGCGCGGCCGAGGTCCATGAAAGCAGCATAAAAACCTCAAGCAGCTCTTCGGGGTTGCGGGTTAAGATTCCGCCCTGTTCATCAATCTGGCTGTCGCATTCGCGCGCCAACGCACGAAGGGCGGGATCAGCCATTTGCTCCAACCCCTCCAGCGCCAATCCGGCCTGCACCAGCCCGGCAAGCGCCTCAAACCGGGGAAGACCGGGAGTCGCTGCCTTCCAGCGCTTGGACAAAAACCATGTCTGTTGGGCCAACGAACGAAAAAACATCCTGCTTTGGTGTTCATCTGCGCCACGCAACAGGAAAATCGCATGATTGATCCAGCGTATAACGCGCCGACCGGTCAGATCAGGTGCCCAGCCAGGCCCCTGACCGCGGCCATGCGCGTTGATCCAGCCCCAGACCCACCGCTGGGCCTTTTCACGCGCGCGCATATCGCCAACAGCCGCCAGATCGTCGAGCCAGGCAAAGCCGTGGCGTTCATTGTCGAACCCGGTGCTGGGCGCGGCCACATCCCACAGCTCGGTATCCTGAGCTTCGACCAGAAAGCCCGCAAATAGCAGATTTCCGGCGACCAACTGACGTCCGCGCGCAAATGAGCCGACCGTGCGTGGTTCCGGCTCGCCAACAAACCCCGAGACCGCTTTTTGCCGCTGGCTGAGCCGTGCATAGAGACGGTTCTGAAACCGTGTCAACCGATTGGTCATGGTATCTGTCTTCGACATGACGCTCGTTACTCTGCCCCTTGCGCTCTGCTGGCGCCTGAGACCCAACGATAGACCGGGGCGATCGTCAAGTCATCGAAAAGCATGCCACTACGCCGATTTGTTCAGGCGCGCGATATAGAACCCGTCCATTCCACCAAGATCAGCCCAGTAATCGGGCCGCAGGCGCAGGCCGCCTTCCTCGGTGATCCATTCGGACTCGATTCCGCCAATATTCAAGGCCGCCCGATCCACCGACATGTCCGGGTGTTGGTCCAGCGCTTCTTCGACCTGCACCTCGCCCTCATCCGGCAGGAGAGAACAAGTGCAATAGACCAGCCGCCCGCCGGGTTTCAACAAGCTCCAGGCGTGGGCCAGCATCCGGGCCTGCAGCTCGATCAGCGCACCGAATTCCGATCCGTCTTTTGCAAAAGGCAGGTCCGGGTGTCTGCGGATCGTTCCCGTGGCCGAACACGGCGCATCCAAAAGGATGGCGTCATACTGGCCTTGATGTTCAAGCGCGTCGCCTGCGACGACAGTGGCGGTCAGCCCGGTGCGTTTGAGATTCTCATGCACCCGCGCCAATCGCGATTCCGAGATGTCGAGCGCCGTAACATCGGTCCCAGCCGCCGCCAGTTGCAGTGTTTTTCCACCCGGAGCGGCGCAAAGGTCGAGGATCTTTTCGCCCGATTTCGGGGCAAGTATGCGCACTGGAATAGCGGCCGCCGCGTCCTGCACCCACCAATCACCTTTGCCATAGCCCGGAAGGGCCGTGACCTGACCGGCATCGTGCAGCCGCGTCGAACCGGTCGGCAGGGCCTCACCCGGTCCGCTGACGCCCGGCTTCACAGTCAGGTCAAGCGGTGCGCCAGAAAATTGCGCCTTTTCCATTCCCGCGATTGCATCCTCACCCCATGCCATGATCAGCGGACCACGCAGCCATTCGGGCAAACGCGGCACGCGCATTTTGGGCCATGCTTCGGGCCCTTCGGCGGCCACTTTGCGCAACACGGCATTCACCAGGCCTTTCAGCCGTCCGTGCTTGCGTGAACGCCCTACAATGTCGACCATTGAATTCACTACACCATGTGCCGCTTCACCGTGGCACAGCTCGACCGCGCCAAGGCGCAGGGCGTTATGCACAGTCAAAGCGGGGGTACGGTTCAGGTGGTTTTCAAGCAGACGATCCGCACGCTCCAACCCGCGCAAGGTTTCCAGCGTCAGGCGTTGCGCCCGCGCGCGATCTTCAGGGGCCAACCTGTCCAGCGCGCCGGCGGCCAGACATTCGGACAGCAGGCGTCCTTCACCCAGAATCTGATCCAGCAGATAGATCGCGCTGCGTCGCGCCGCTGTTGCGTTGTCTGACATGGAATCGCCTTTGAATAAATCCTCGCCCGCATTGCCAATAGCGGACGCGGGCGTATATCAAGCCCATGCACGGAAAGGAACCCGATGTCATGAGTGACGACCGCAAAGACCTGCCGCCTGCCGCCCAGCGCGCCCTTGCCGAAGCTGAAGAGCGGCGCCGCAAGGCCGAGGCCAAAGCGAAAGAGATGCCAAAGGAACTGGGCGGTCGCGACGGTCCTGACCCGGCCCGCTATGGCGATTGGGAGAAGAAGGGCATCGCGATCGATTTCTGATCGCCTATCCCCGCAGAACTTCCAGAAAATCCGCTATCAGAGCGCGCTGCTTCTTTGATTTCGCCCGTTCTTCCGGCCATGTCAGCCAATACCCATCCTTCGTTTTCAGCTCGGGCAGGTGCAACCGGCGCAACCGTCCGTCCTGTAGATCCGCCTTGGCCAGTGGCATCGACCCCAACGCTACGCCCATGCCCTGACGTGCCGCGGACAACGCGTGTTCCATTGAATCGAAGCTGATGTTCGACGTAGTCACATCGCCCTGATCTGCCTTTCGCGCCCAATCTCGCCACCCCGGCCGTTCTCCGCGCAGATCAATCAAAGGCGCGCCCCATTCAACACCCGGAGCCGCCATCGGCACCAACACTTCAGCTGCGATCAATTCGGAATCCCGCCCGGGCCAGGCACCGCGACCGTAGCGGATTTGCAGCCATGTCCGCTCTTCATCCAGCGACGACCGTCGTGCCACGGAATCGGTGAGGACACGCACCTTCGGCTGCATCTCCTGAAATCGCGCAAGGCTGGGAACCACAAGCGCGTGGATGTGCGATGACAAACCGGCCACCCGCAATTCGCGCGGGGATTTGCCAAACAGATCCTCGGTATTGCGTTCAAGCGCCTGCAAACTGTCTTGCACCAGCGGCAGGTAGCTTTCGCCTTCGACGGTCAATGACACGCCACGTGCCTCACGCACAAACAACGTGCGCCCAAGCCAGGCCTCAAGGTTACCGATCCGCTGGCTTACCGCCGCTTGTGTCAGACCAAATTCCCTCGCCGCTGCCGAAAACCCGCCCAGACGCCCCGCCGCCTCAAAAACGCGCAGCCAGTCCAAGGGCGGCAACCCGATTTTTTTCTTAGCCATAAGTTTTTCCAAGCCTCAGCAGAAAGAAGGATTAATTGTCGTAATGCCACAAGAGGCGTATCTCCTCAACCAAAGCCCGCGCTGAACAGGAGACCCCCCATGCTGCGCTCTGCCACCCATGACACCTTGGTCGTGACCGTTGAGTTCGACACCGGCACCAAAGCTCGCTTTCACGCCATCTGGCTACGCGACAACGCGCTGGACCCCGAAACGCGCGCGCCCGGCAATGGCCAACGTCTGATCACCATCGGTGATATCCCCTCAGACATTTCGGTCAGCGCCGCCGAAATCAGCAATGGTGATCTGACAGTCACCTTTCAGCCCGAAGGCAAGACCGTCACCTTCCCCGCCGACTGGCTGGCCGCGCACAGCTATGACCGCGATCACAGCCTTCCTACCGGTCGGACAGCCCCCGGCATCACCACCTGGGAACGCGGCATCGACGCGCCCAGCGCTGATTGGGATGAGGTCCACGCCAATCCCAGCGCCAAACGCGGATGGCTTGGTGCGGTGGCCGAATACGGCTTTGCCAAGCTGACCGGCGGCCCGACTGAACCGGAATCCCTGCTGAAAGTCGCTGATCTGTTCGGCTATGTGCGCGAAACCAACTACGGCCCCTATTTTGAGGTCCGGACCGAGGTGAACCCGACCAACCTCGCCTATACCGGCCTTGGTCTGCAGGCGCATACCGACAACCCCTATCGTGATCCGGTTCCGACGCTGCAAATCCTCTATTGTCTGGAAAACAGCGCAGAGGGCGGTGATTCCATCGTGGTTGACGGCTTCCGCGCCGCTAAAAAACTGCGCGAACAGAACCCGGAAGGCTTTGCCTTGCTTGCAGGCTATCCCGCCCGGTTCGAATACAAGGGCTCGGACGGTATCTGCCTACGGTCACGCCGCCCGATGATTGAACTCTCACCGGATGGTGAATTGGTCGGTATCCGGTTCAACAACCGCTCATCCGCGCCGTTCGTCGACGTGCCGTTCGACCAGATGAAGGCCTATTACGCCGCCTATCGCCAATTGGGCGAGATCATCGACGACCCCGCCATGGGCGTGTCGTTCAAACTGGAACCAGGCGAGAGTTTCATCGTCGACAACACCCGCGTGCTGCACGCGCGTCTGGGCTATTCCGGTGCGGGCTCACGCTGGTTGCAGGGCTGTTACGCCGACAAGGACGGGTTGCTGTCCACATTGGCCGCGATGGAAATGAGCCAACCGGAGGCCGCAGAATGAAGCCCGATTTCTCGACCCTGAGCCAGGACAATATCGTGGCTTTCATCGGCGATATCTTCGACCGCCGCGGCGGTGAGGAATATCTGGGTGAGCCCGTCACCATGGCCGAACACATGCTTCAAGGTGCAACGATCGCTGAGCAGAACGGCCAGCCCGAGGAAATCATCGTCGGCGCATTGCTGCACGATATCGGTCATTTCACCTCCGAGTTCGGCACCTATCACCCGGATGACACCGAGGATCGCCACCACGAGGATGCAGGCGCTGAGGTGCTGGAACAGTTCTTCCCCTCGGTCATCACCGATTGCTGCCGCTATCACGTGGCAGCCAAGCGGTATCTCTGCGCCACCAAGCCTGAATATTTCAACCGCCTGTCCACCGCTTCGGTCCATACGCTGGAATTGCAGGGCGGGCCGATGAGCGCTGAGGAGATCGCAGAGTTCGAGAGTAATCCGAACCTGAAAGAAATCATTCAGGTGCGCTATCTGGACGAGGCAGGCAAGCGGGCTGACATGGAAACGCCGGATTTCACCCATTTCGCACCGATGGTACAGCGCATGGTCGACAGGCATCTGGGCACATCATGAGCGCGCCGGAATATATCTTCGAGGCCAGTTCAAAACCGTCCCTTCCCTGGCACGAGGTTCCGCTGATCCGGGCCACGGACACGTCGGTCAAAGGCTATGGCTGTCTGGTTGATGACCCCGATACCTTCGAGATTGAAATCGCTCGCTGGCCCCAGCAGGGCTGGCGCCAGATTGACGAAGGCACCGGCGACGAGGGCGGCTGGGTCGAAGGCACGTTCAAATGCGATTGGCAGGGTGACGTGCTTTATGGTGAGAACGAGGCCGTCAAAGGCCACTATGTTCTGGGTTGGTCCGCTGATCCACAACAGGCGCAGACCGACCTGCAGACGGCACCGCGCGATCAGGTTCTACTGTGGCACATGAACTACCACCCCGATGGCGGGCAGATGTTCTGGCCGCTGGACAACAAGCCCTTCATCGTGCCTGTCGCCCTGCCCGGCGACAACCTGACGCCAGAAAAAGTGGTCGCATTCTGGTGTGACGGCACGCGTGGCCTCTATATTCATCCCGGCATCTGGCACGAAGGGATATTCCCCGTCGAAGACAACCAGCGCTTCCTTGATCGACAGGGCCGCGTGCACGCCCGGGTCAGCGCCGATATCGGCAAAGAGTTCGGCGTTTACCTTGCCTGCCCCTTGCGCGCGGACAAGATACGCGATCTGTAGCCAAACCTGTCGCTTCCGGGCGGCGCTTTTCAGATTCCTTTAACCCTTGCCGCAAACTTCTGCGATACTCTCCCTGTGTGTGCATAAGGGAGGCGCAGATGGGATTGAACCGTCGGAAATTGGTACAACTAGGCACCGCAGCCACCGCGAGTGCGGCGCTGCCGCGATTTGCTGTCGGCGCAACTGGCCAGAATGAGGCGTTCGAGGCAAAGTTCGCCGGAACACTGGCTGGTCTCAAAGCCGCGTTCGCCAAGCTCGGGTTTTCCGAGTCACAGCCTTTTTCGATTGTCACCGGTAACGTCGACTATAATGGCGGGCTGCGGCACGATTTCGAGCAAAAGAAATTGCAACCAAACGCTTTCGTCATACAACCGCTGGCTCGCGTCGCAGATGTGGAAGAAAAAAACCGCCCCGATGTCCTGCCCCTGTTTCACGAGGTTGGCTGCCATCCAGCAGGCGCGGTCAGCGGGCGTGACACCACGGAACTTATGGTGCGTCTTCTGACTGAAGAGTTCAGCCTTGACCCATCCCGCATTGCTTTTGTCAGCGTGCCTCAGGCCGATGACGTGCGCCCGGTTCTGGATGGGATGAACTTGCCGTTTTCGCAAAAGGTCCTGCTGCGCGATGAGGCCGAGGCATTGGCCGCCCGCGACGCCTCAGGTTATTTCTTTCCAGATCCGTTTGGCGAGGATTATTTGGTCACGATGGGCGTTTATTACCGCGTCGGCAATCAAACTGAACCCGCACCCGAGTCTTATCCACCATCTGCCAACTGGACCGAAATCGGAGAGATCATAATCGGCGGCGAGGCCGCACCGTTAGGCATATCAATCGGAGCAGAGCGTCTGACCTATGCGTTGACAGGTCAGTTCCCGACATGGGACCAGCGTTTGGATGCTCTGTTCGCGCATATCGACTTGGGGCATGCAGAACCGCCGGGAATCGCCGCGTTCAGGTAGGATCCCTTACAGCCCCAATACATCCACCATGTCATACTGACCGGGCGCTTTGCCCTGTCCCCATAGGGCCGCCTTCAAAGCGCCGCGGGCAAAGATGGCGCGGTCGGTGGCCAGATGGCGCAGGACGATGCGTTCTCCGGGGGCTGCGAACAGCACGTCGTGTTCGCCCACGATGTCACCACCGCGAATGGCATGGAACCCGATATCGCCCCGCTTGCGCGCGCCGGTGATTCCGTCGCGGCCCCGATCGGACGCATCGGCCAGATCAACCCTGCGCCCTTCGGCGGCGGCCTCGCCCAGCATCAGTGCAGTACCCGAGGGCGCGTCGACTTTGTGGTGATGGTGCCCTTCGATGATCTCGATGTCGAAATCTTCATCCAGCGCTGCGGCGACCTTTTTGGTCAGTTGCACCAGCAGGTTGACGCCAAGGCTCATATTCCCTGCCCGCACGATGACCGCATGGCGAGAGGCCGGTTCCAGCGCTGCGATCTGCTCATCCGACATGCCGGTGGTACCAATCACGTGGACGCACCGTGCCTGCGCGGCCAGTGCCGCAAACTCCAGCGTCGCCTCGGGCGCAGTAAAGTCAATCACCGCCTGCGCCTGCGAAAACGCCTCTAGCGGGTCGTCTGTGACGGCGACGCCCAGCGCCTGACCGCCCATCGCCTCGCCCACATCCTGACCGATCCAGTCATGGCCCGTCCGCTCAACAACACCAACCAAACGCGCCTGATCGCTGTCGGTGACGGTCTTGATCAGCATCTGCCCCATACGGCCCGAAGCCCCTGTGATGACGATCCCCGGAATATGGGTCATTGCGCTGGTCCTTTTGTTGAATTCGGCTCAAAGCCTCCTACCCCGTTCGCGCCCGCTTGGCAAAGCCCTGCTTTGGGCTTAGATCGGGGATATGGCAAAGAACAAATTCCACAATGGCCCCGGCCCGTCCCAACGACAGCTTCGTGTCGGCGAACTGATCCGCCGCACCCTGTCCGAGGTTCTGGCGCGCGGAGATGTCCACGACCCCGACCTGAACCGCATGTCAATCACCGTGGGTGAGGTGCGCACCTCGCCCGATCTGAAGATCGCCACCGCCTATGTGTTGCCCTTGGGCGGCAAGGGGCAGGAGGATGTGATCGCGCTGCTGGCCCGCAACAAGGGTGAATTGCGGCGGGCGGTCGGCAAGAAGGTCGGTCTGAAATTCTCACCCGATCTGCGGTTTCGGCTGGATGACACCTTTGACCGAATGGATGACACGCGCCGCATGTTCGATCAGGACGCGGTGCGCCGCGATCTGGACGAGTGATCCGCGCAATTGTCATTTTGGGCGCGGTCTTCTGGGCCGCGCAGGCCTCAGCGGTCACATGCGAGAAGGTGACCCATGAGGACAAGCGGTACACCGTCTGCGAGGTGGATGCCGCCAGCGAAGAGTTGCGCCTCTTCCTCAATGATGAAGACGGTAGGGTGCTGGGCCATTTCTCATCAGTGAACGAGACCCTGGCCCCACAGGGAAAGCGTCTGGCATTTGCCATGAACGCGGGCATGTATCATGACGACCGCTCGCCCGTCGGGCATTATGTCGAAGGCGGCCAGGAACAGATGCGGGTGATCCCCAATGCCGGGCCGGGCAATTTCGGCTTGCTGCCGAACGGAGTGTTTTGCATCCGCGAAGGCCGCGCCGACGTGTTTGAGACATTGGATTACGTGGATCAGGCCCCGCAGTGCCGTTTCGCCACGCAATCCGGCCCGATGCTGGTCATAGACGGTGAACTGCACCCGCGCTTCCTGCCCGATTCGACCTCGCGCTATGTGCGCAACGGCGTTGGTACCAGCGCGGATGGGACACGGGCGGTATTCGCGATCTCTGATGACTATGTCACCTTCCACGAATTCGGCAGCCTGTTCCGCGATGTCCTTGAAACGCCGAATGCCCTGTTCTTCGACGGCAATATCTCTCGGATGTATGAACGCGCGGGCAATCGGTCGGATGTCGGGTTTTCGCTTGGCCCTATTGTAGGTGTGGTCGAAGATACGCCCTGAAATTGACAGTGGCAGAACGATCCGTTAGGTCGCGCGCCTCGGTAAGATTCAAGGTGTAGAATGGGACGCAAACGCAAGGGTCGCGACATTTCCGGTTGGCTGGTGGTGGACAAGCCCGCGGGCATGACCTCGACCGCTGTGGTCAACAAGGTTAGGTGGGCGATGGATGCCAAGAAAGCAGGCCATGCGGGCACGCTGGACCCCGAAGCAACCGGCGTTCTGGCCGTGGCGCTGGGTGAGGCGACCAAGACCGTTCCTTATATCACTGACGCGCTGAAGGCCTATACCTTCACCGTGCGCTTGGGTCAGGCAACCAACACCGACGATGCCGAGGGCGAAGTGATCGCACAAAGCGATGCGCGCCCTTCGGATGACGACATCAAACAGGCGTTGACCCCGTTTCTGGGCGATATCATGCAGGTCCCGCCCAAATTCTCGGCCGTGAAGATTGACGGGCAACGGGCCTATAAATTGGCCCGCGATGGCGAAGAAGTAGAGCTATCCGCCCGCCCGCTTTGGGTCGAAGAGTTGATTCTGGTCGACCGCCCCGACGAAGACCACGTTGTGCTAGAGATGACTTGCGGCAAGGGTGGCTATGTCCGCTCGATTGCCCGCGATCTGGGCGCGGCGCTGGGATGCCACGGCCATGTCAAAGTTCTTCGCCGCGTCTGGTCCGGCCCATTCGAGGTTGAAGACGGGTTGAGCATCGAACAGATCGAAGAAATGGCCAAGACCACGGCGCTGGACGACTACCTGCACCCGCTGGAAACCGGCCTCGCCGATCTGCCTGAATTGAAATGCACACCCGAAGGTGCCACCCGCCTGCGCAACGGCAATCCGGGCATGGTTCTGGCCTCGGACGTCGAATACGGCGATGAGGCATGGGCTTCGCTGGACGGCAAAGCGGTGGCGGTGGGCATCTACAAATCCGGCGAATTGCACCCCAGCCGGGTGTTCGTACAAGTGGTCTGATAGGTTGATAAGGAACTTCTTCAAACAAATCGGACTTTGTACGACAGCGTTTGCAATCCAAGTTGCATCGGATGAAATTGGACTAAATGCCCTAAGTTTGATATGATCAGCATCATCGCTTGAACTTTTCGGAGTGTGGTTATGTTGCGTTTCTCAAGTGACAAATTGTTTAGAGCTATTGCCGTTTCATTTACTGCGGCTTTTTTTGCCGTTTCGACAGCACACGCGATAACGGTTCAGTTCGAAATTGAAATCGACGGTGCGATCGGCGCGTTTGAGGCCCCCGACACCGGCGGGCTTTTATCGAGTTTTGAGATTACCATTGATGGCGTTACCTTTGATACCCTTGGCGTCGGCAACGCCGCACCAGTCTACGACGCGGTAGCCAATGACATTCGCGGCAATCCCGGTACGGAAGGGTTCATCTCGAATTCCATGGCAGGTGGAGGTTGTCTCGCAATGGAATGCATCCTGTCGTTGGAGGATTCTGGCAATCCGGGAATTGAACCGCCTCTTTTTGCAATCTTCCCGCTCGTTGACGGATTTCCAGATACTGTCACTAATTCTGGCGAGTACTCAATATCGCAGGCGCCGCCAGTGAGTCCCGTTCCACTGCCCGCACCGTTCGCAATGTTGGTTGCAGCGCTCATGCTTTTCTTTGCTCTTGGCAGGAAGGGCCGAAACACTCAGCCATGTCATTAAGCTGCTCCGATCAATGTGACAGACAAATAACGCGAAATTGGCAAATTGAATTGCTCAACCTATAGCCGTTGGCCCTGCTTGTTTTTGCGTGATAGGCCAGCGGAATGATTACCCGTTCCCACACCAAGGGCGACGCGCCCTCGACCGCCATCTATTCCGACTGCGAGAAATATCGCTATAGCCTGACCCGTATCTGGGATCCTGCAGGGCGCAAAGCGCTGTTCGTGATGCTGAACCCGTCAACCGCGACCGAGGTTCAGAACGACCCGACGGTGGAACGTTGCGAACGACGCGCTCGGGCGCTGGGGTTCGGAGCGTTTCAGGTGACCAACATCTTCGCATGGCGCGACACCGACCCGCGCAAGATGCGCGCTGCTGCCGACCCGGTAGGACCCGAGAACGACGCGGCCATTCTGGACGGCGTGCAATGGGCCGATCAGGTCATCGCCGCATGGGGCACCCATGGTGCGCATCTGGACCGCGGCCCGGCAGTTGAATCCCTTCTGCGCGACACCAGGCAGCCGCTGTTTCATCTGGGGCTGACCAAGGGCGGGCATCCCAAACACCCGCTTTACATCGCCTATACCCAAAAACCCGAACCTTGGTGACCAACGGTTAACCACAAGTTTAGCTTGGCTTTGACCAACTAACTGATCACATGGGATATTTCATCCTCGGAGCAGTGCGTTCTCGGAGGGTTGCCATGTTTCTGTTCGGATTGCTGAGCCTGGCCGCAATGGGCGGAGCAGCCTATGCGATGGGCGGTATTATCGAGGCTGACGACGACACCGAAGACGACGAGATCATCGAAGATGAACCGCAAGAGGTCTCTGATGGCAGTTATCTTGAGATTGGTGAAAACATCGACGAAGTCGAAGAGCCCTCGACCGGGACCATAGTCTCAGAATTCGAAGGCGATTTGGTTGTGGCCGGGGACGACGACACAAACATTCTGACCGGGCAGGATGGCGACGACCAGATCAACGGGTACGGTGGCGACGACACTGTGCTGGGGGGCATGGGCGATGACACCCTGCATGGCGGCGATGGCGTTGATACAATCCAGGGTGGCGAAGGCGATGATGTTTTGCATGGCGAAGGTAACGATGACGTCCTGTCCGGTGATGATGGCGACGACAAGCTTTTTGGTCATTTCGGCGACGACAGGCTGGACGGTGGCGATGGGGATGACGACCTGTACGGCGGTCAGGACAACGACACGCTGACCGGAGGCGCGGGCGCCGATGCGCTGCATGGGGGCTATGGCGACGATGAGCTTGCTGGTGGCGCAGGTGAAGACGTCTTGTTTGGCGGCGACGGTGACGACGTGCTGACCGGTGAGGATGGCGAAAACGAAGACTCCGTGGATTTTCTGAATGGCGGTGCTGGCGACGACACTATTGTTGCCCATAGCGGTGATATCGTGACCGGAGGCGAAGGTGCTGACAGCATCCACCTGAACCCCGAGGATGATGACGATGCCGTCAAGGTCATGGATTTTGAACCCGGGCAGGACAAGCTGTTGATCTCGTGGGAAGGCGAGGAAGATCCGGAGATCCACATTGAAACAGACGCTGAAAACGAAAACCTGACCCGTATCATGGTCGACGGACAAGACGTCGCGCAACTGCTTGGTGCCAAAGGGTTGACCCTGGACGATATCCAATTGATCAACGGTCAAGAACTGTCGCAGCTCAATGCGCTGAGTTGAAGCAATAGAATCCCTTTGCCATTTGCCTGAAATCCGCTTATACGCGCCCATCCGCATCGGAATCGGTGCGGTTTTCTCCATGGGCCTGTGCTGGACGACATCCCGGCCTGCGCCATCAACTCTAACCTTTTAAAGGAGACCCCGATGTCGATTACTGCCGCTGAAAAAGCACGCGTCATGAAAGAATTCGGCACCAAGGACGGCGACACCGGTTCGCCAGAAGTCCAGGTTGCCATCCTGACCTCGCGCATCACCACCCTGACCGAGCACTTCAAGACCCACAAAAAAGACAACCACGGTCGTCGCGGTCTGCTGAAGATGGTCGCCCAGCGCCGTAAGCTGCTGGACTACCTGAAGGGCAAAGAAGAAGCGCGCTATCAGGACCTGATCAAAAAGCTGGGCATCCGCCGCTAATACCGGTTTCTGCCGCTTTTGGATTTTAGACGCCCGCCCTAATTGGCGGGCGTTTTTTTGTTGGATCTGGGAACGCGCGCTCGGAATAGCGGTATGGTGGAACTCAATCCGGCTTGCAGTTCACAAACTCTGTCGGCACTATCCCGGGACCTGATCAACCGCTGCTCAATACCTCAGTCCCCCAAGCACACATCCAGTGTGTGACGACAAGCAAAATGGAACCAAATGAAGCTGGAATTTCATCATATTAACCTGGTCGCAGACGACGTTGACCGCCTACACGACTTTTATACAAACGTCTTGGGTTTGGGTGATATTCCGCAACAGAATTTCCCGCGCTCTGAAGCAACCGAAGACTCGGGCTATGACGGCCAGATCCGCTTTGCAACGGACGGCAGCATGCAGATGCATCTGGCGGAACGGGACTTTGACGTCGCTTTTAAAAATGATCAGGTCATCAATCCGGTGAGCCGCGGACACATTGCGTTCCGAACGGATGATCTTGCCGCTGTCCTGAGGATACTTGATGAAAACGCGGTTCCTTATTCGGACTATGGCACAGCCTTTTCGAAAGAGTGGCATCAAGTTTTCTTTCGCGACCCCGAAGGCAATGTCGTCGAAGTTCACCAACAGGTAGCGACTTTGGGCTAAAACTTAGCCCGAAGTTCCCCGCACTGTTCAGCTTGTGACGGCGCGCTAAACCATATCGTACTCTACGCTTTTGGCTCCGATGTCGCCCATGTGGCCGGTGATGCGCTGCACCAATTTCTGCCTGGACATGTCTGCAAGCGCCTCCGGAAAACTCTGAAGCTCTTCCTTTCTGGCGACAACTGTCAAAGTGCGTGAAAGGCCCGAGACCGGAAGATCTTTCAACTGCAGACGCATATTCTCGACCAAACCATCAATCAGCAATGTCGGCGTCAAAAGGCTGAACCCCTGGCCTGCGGAAACACAGGACGTAACCATGCTGGACCGGTCCGCCTGGATGACCTTGTCGGGTTCGAACCGCAGTCGGCGCAGATGCTGCGCAATCTGGCGGCCCGCGTTGGTTGTATCTCCGAACCGCACCAGAGGAAGCCGCGTTTGGATCGCCTCCAGGCTGTCCGTCGGGCCGTCATATGTTTCTGGCAGGACCAGAAGGTATCGTTCGGTCAGAACGTGATGACGCTCCAGACCATCCATATCCAGAAACGGGTTAGATGTGATCGCGAGGTCCGCTTGTTTCGTCCGCAACAGGTGTTCATGGTTACCGCTTTGACCGGCGTGCAAGGTGATATCTTCGACGTTGAACTCGCGCTGCGCAAAATCGACCAAGGAGGGCGTCAGCGTTGTGGCGATTGAGGCCTGAATGCCGACTCGCAGCAGCGTCAGCGATTTCTGGCCAACGTGGCGCAGTTCCGTTTCCATGTCGGAAAGTGCATCCAGAATTTTCTGCGCTTTTCCATGTAAACGCGCACCCGCATAGGTCAGCCGTGCTGGTCGCGTACTGCGATCCAAAAGCAAAGTACCAAAAGCCTTTTCCAACGCAGTGACGTGCTGGGAAGCCGCCGGCTGCGACAGATTCAGAAGTCTTGCGCCCGCCCGCATCTGACCCGTTTCCGCAACGGCGACGAAAACCTCAAGTGAACGCATCAGACTTGGTGAGAGTTTACGACGATCCAGCATTGCTCATCCTTAGTATAAGTATCAATTATACTGTTGGAATTTTCTTGGTTTACGTCAAGCACTCGGTCAACGCTTTGGCCATGACACGTTCGCGCTCATCTCGACGCCGCAGGGCCGCTGGACCTCGCACCCTTCCCGAGGCGCGCGCGCCGTTTATTCTGCGCAAGCTTTCGACCTTCAATGTCCTCAGCGAGGCAGGGTTGGAACAGATCGAGGCCAATGCGGATACCATCCTTGCCGAAACCGGGATGGAGTTTCAGGACGACCCAGAGATTCTAGGCATTTTTGCCGATGCAGGCTGTGACGTAGATGGCTCGCGTGTGCGGTTCACGCCGGGGTTCTGCCGCAAAACGATCATGGCAACAGCGCCGGCTCAGTTCCTTCAACATGCCCGAAACCCGGCCAACAACGTTCAGCTGGGCGGCGATGCCAGCGTGCTATGTCCGGCTTGGGGTCCGCCCTTTGTGCACGATCTGGACCGCGGGCGGCGCTATGCCTCGCATCAGGATTTCGTTGATCTGGTCAAGCTGCATCACAGCCTGCCCTGGTTGCATCATTCGGGCGGCGTGGTTTGCGAGCCGGTGGATTTACCGGCCAACAAACGCCACCTCGACATGCTTTATGGTCATATTCGCCATTCTGATCGGGCCTTCATGGGGGCCTTTATCGGGGCCGAACGCGCGGGTCACGCGATAGACATGGCACGGATTGTGTTCGGCGAAGACTTCGTGGCGGAAAACGCCGTCCTGTATTGTGTCTCGAATACAAACGCGCCATTGGTGATGGACAGTCACATGTCGGGCGCGTTGAAAACCTATGCCCGCGCCGGGCAACCTGTCGCTTGCACCCCCTGGGTTCTGACCGGGGCTATGTCGCCGTCCACCGTTGCCGGGACGCTGGCTCAGGTGCTGGCTGAAACCATGGCGGCGATGACGCTGACCCAACTGATAAACCCCGGGGCACCCTGCATGATGGGCAGTTTTGCCTCGACCATGTCGATGAAGTCCGGCGCACCCACCTTTGGCACACCCGAAGCCGGGTTGATGGTTTTGGCGGCCGGTCAGCTTGCCCGCAGGCTGGGGGTGCCGCTGCACACAGTTGGCACGCTCAGCGCCTCAAAAGTTCCGGACGCCCAGAGCCAGCAAGAGGCCACATGGGGCCTGATGATGTCGATGTTCGCGGGCGCCAATCTGATCAACCACGCCACGGGATGGCTCGAAGGTGGGTTGGTGACCTCGTTCGAAAAAACGATCTTGGATCATGATCTGTGTGGCAAAGTCGGACGGTTCTTCGATGGCATCGACATGAGCGAGAACGCTCAGGCGATGGAGGCAATTGCCGCGACCGGCCCGGGGCGGCACTTTCTGGGCTCTGAGCATACGCAGGCCAATTTCATGTCCGCATTGTTCCGGCCCTGGACCCCGGATGACAATTCATTCGAACAATGGCACGCGGCCGGAGAGTTGGATGCCGCAGCCCGCTCCAATGCAATCTGGAAAGAGCAGCTTGACGCATATCAAGACCCCGGTCTCGACCCCGACATCGACGCCGCGCTGCAGGATTACATCGAGCAGCGCAAGGCCGAGAAACCTGATCAGGATTACTTCTGATGAGCCGCATCTTGATCATCGGAGGTGGCGCTATTGGCCTCAGCCTGGCCTACCATCTGGCCAAACGCGGTTCGAATGACGTCACTGTTCTGGAGCGTAACCAGCTGACCTCGGGCACGTCTTGGCATGCGGCGGGGATTGTCGGTCCGCTGCGCGCAACGCCAAACATGACCCGATTGGCAATGACCGCACTTGAGGTTTTTCCTACCCTTGAGGCCGAGACTGGCATGTCCACTGGATATCGCCAAACCTCTGGCTATTGGCTGGCACGCGACCCCGCCCGCCTGGACGAGCTGCGCCGGATTGCAGATCTGGGCCAGGTGCTGGGACTGACCCCGCGCATGATCGAGGCCTCGGACGTGCCCCTGTCGCACCTTGATCTGAGCAACCATGTCGGTGCGCTGCATGTGCCGGAAGACGCCAATGTGAATCCGGTCGATTTGTGCATGGCATACGCCAAAGGTGCACGGGATCGTGGCGTTTCAATCCGCGAATATACCGAGGTTCAGTCCCTGCGGAAAAAGGGTCAGCGGATCACGGGTGTAACCCTGACCGATGGGACGGAACTGGACGCCGATCAGGTTGTCATTGCCACCGGCGCTTGGTCACGCGAGCTGGCCGCCAGTGTTGGCGTGGCGCTGCCCTTGCAGTCGGTAGAGCACATGTATGTCGTCACCGAACCCATGCCTGACCTGCCCAACCCGTTTCCGGTGATCCGCGATCTGGACCGGGGCATCTATATCAAGGGCGACGCGGGCAAGCTTGTGATCGGCGGCTTTGAACCCAACGCCAAATGCTGGGACGCATACGGCCCCGAAGGCGACCGACCCTTTCTTGAACTGGCCGAGGATTGGGATCAATTTGCCCCTTTCATGGAGGCCGCATTAGAGCTGTGCCCCAGCCTTGAAACCGTCGGCATTCAACATTTCATGAATGGCCCGGAAAGCTTTACCGCGGACACAAGGCCGCTTGTTGGTGAAACCTCGGTCGATGGATTGTTTGTGGCTGCGGGTATGAACTCGGTCGGGGTCATGTCTTCGGCGGGGATTGGGCGGGCGCTGGCGGATTGGATGGTCGACGGCCACCCCACGATGGACATGTGGGAGGTCGATGTCGCCCGGGTCGATCCGAACACAGCCAGCACCGAACATATGACCGACCGAATGGAAGAGGCCGTCGCCGATCTCTTTGCCCTTCATTGGCCATATAAACAGCCCAACGCCGGCCGAGGTCTGCGCACCACAGCACTGCACGATTTCTGGGCTGAGGCTGGGGCGAATTTTGGCCTGACGGCCGGTTGGGAACGCGGGCTGTATTACGGACCGGCACAGCCCTATTCAACAACAGATCAGGGGTGGTGGCCGCTGGTTGAGGCCGAAGCGGCGGTCTTGGCTCAGGGCACTGCGCTGATTGACCTAAGCCCGTTTACCAAATTGGAAATCACCGGGCCGGACGCTCTGAAGGCATTGAACCACCTGACGACCGCGCAGATGGACGTGCCCATTGGTCGGGCTGTCTATACGCAGATACTTAACGCGCGCGGTGGGATCGAAATGGATGTGACCATCACGCGGTTGGGTAGGGATGCGTTTCATCTGACCTCGGGCGCCGCCACGCGGATGCGCGATCGGATGTTCCTGCGCAGGCATTTGAAGGGCGATGTGTCTGTCGAGGATTTGACCGAAGCATTCTGCACAATCGGTGTAATGGGAGGTGGCAGCCGGGCGCTGCTACAGAATCTTTGCAGCCTTCCAGAAATGGCATTTGGCTATGCCGCCACTGCCGAAATGGCAGGCATTACTTGCCGCGCCACGCGCGTTAGTTTCGTCGGAGAATTGGGCTGGGAATTGACCGTGCCCAACGCTCAGGCCCCTCAGCTGTTCGCTGCACTGCACGGGGCAGGCGCGCGCCCGCTGGGGCACTATGCGGTGGATGCCTGCCGGTTGGAGAAGGGCTTCAAACACTGGGGGCATGAACTTGGCCCCGAGATCACTCCGCTGGAAGCCGGTCTGGGGTTCACCATCGACTGGTCCAAGGAGTTTCAGGGCAAAGCGGCGCTGGAACAGCAAAAGTCCAACGGCTTGCAACAGCGCCTGATCCTTCTGCAGGTTCACGGCAATGCCCTGATGTTGCATGACGAACCGGTGTTCGAGGACGGCATCCATGTCGGGCTGACAACCTCGGGCGGGCGCGGGCCGCGTACGGGGCTGAACATGTGTTTCGCCATGGTCGCGGTCCAACCGGGCGAGACGTTGACCCAGACATGCGATCGAAAATTCACGGTTCGGGTTGCTGGGCAGGACTATCTGGCGCAGCCATTGCGCCGACCGCCCTTTGATCCCTCTGGCGAAAGGATGCGCGCATGATCAAGGCGCAAGTTGTCATCATCGGTGGTGGCGCAATGGGCGTGTCGCTGATGTATCATCTGATCAAGTCGGGCTGGTCCGAAGTTCTGCTGGTCGAGAAAAACGACCTGACCCATGGGTCGACCTGGCATGCGGCAGGGCTGTGCACCCATTTCGCGCATAATCCCACCATTCAGGAATTGCGTGCCACATCTGTCCGACTCTATCGCGATATCTTGCCTCAGGAAACTGGACGCGATTGCGGCTTTCACCGCTCGGGGGCGATGCGGATCACACGCAACCCCGACCGGATGGACGAGTTTCGCCATGTGGCCGGTCTGTCTGAATTCACCGGCTACCCGCTGGAGGTGCTAACGCCCGACCGGATCGCCGAGCTTTTCCCTCTGGCCAAACTGGATGGGCTGATCGGTGGGATCTATGAACCCGATGACGGTCACGTAGACCCGACGCTGGCAACCCACGCGATGGCCGAAGTTGCCCGGCGCGGCGGGGCGCGGATCATGCGAAACTGCCCGGTCACCGCGATTGAGCGTCAGCGAGATCATTGGCGGATTGAGACCGGGAATGAGACAATCGAATCCACCCACGTGGTCAACGCCGCAGGCACTTGGGGGTGGGAGATCGGACATATGATGGGGCTCAACATCCCGTCGGTTCCGGTGCTGCACCAGTATCTGGTGACAGACACGGTTGAGGCCGTATCGTCCCGGATCAAAGACGGCTTGCCCGAGCTGCCAATCATCCGAGACCCTGAAGAAAGCTGGTATGTGCGACAAGAGCGCGATGGGCTGATCCTTGGGCCCTATGAAAAGGACGCCAAGGTCTGGTCCGTTGATGGTGTGCCACCCGAGTTTGGCGCGGACCTGATGCCGCCGGATCTCGATAGTGTGGAACACATCATACTGGCCGCAATGGAGCGCATACCCGCGCTGGAGACCGGCGGCGTCAAGTCGGTGATCAACGGGCCGATTACCTTCACCCCGGATGCAAATCCATTGATCGGACCAGCACACGGGCTGGAAAACGCGTGGCTTTTGACTGGCTCGTCCATGGGGGTGATGGAAGGTGGTGGCGCAGGTTGGTTCCTGGCCCACTGGATGACCCACGGCGCGCCACCTATTGATGCGCTGGCCGTGGACTCGCGCCGCTTTGGGTCCTGGGCTGATCGTGATTATCGCGTGACCAAGGCCGTCGAGTGTTTCGGCCTGCAATTTGGAGTGCACTATCCGCATGAGGAACGACCCGCAGGGCGCGGCCTGCGGCTGTCTCCGCTGCACGACCTGATGGTTGAACGTGGCGCGGTGATGGGCGCGGCTTATGGGTGGGAGCGTCCAAACTGGTTCTCAAACACGCCCGGAGCAGTCGCCGACGAAACCTTCCGCCGCGCCAATTGGTTCGAACTCGTGGCGCAAGAGGTCGAGGCCGCGCACAACCGCGTCGCCATGGCGGACCTGTCGGTGTTTTCAAAATTCGACGTCACCGGTCCCGATGTTGCGGCCTTCCTGCAAGCATTGGGCGCGAACCGCGCGATCCAGCCGGGCCGGATCGGCCTGACCCATGCACTGACACCCACAGGCGGCGTATTGTCGGAATTCACCGTCACACGCTTGGCCGAGGGTCACGCCTATCTGACCAGCGCTGCCGCGGCCGAGCAGATCGACCATGATCTTCTGACGCAGGTTGCCAAAGGCTTTGACGTCACCATCCGAAACGTCTCTGAGGATCTGGCAGTTATCGGCGTCATGGGGCCCAAATCCACCGATGTGTTGCCCGAGTTGAACCATATGCCATGGCTCACCGCGCAAGAGATCCATGTAGCGGGGTTTCCCCTGCGGGCCTTGCGAGTGTCCTATCTGGGCGAATGCGGTTGGGAACTGCACGTGTTCGCAGAACATGCCGCGCAGCTATTCCTGAAGCTTGAAGAGATCGCCAAACCTCATGGCCTTGGGTTCTATGGGGCCTATGCTGCAAACTCCATGCGCCTTGAAAAAGGCTATCGCGGTTGGGGCAGTGACCTGACGACCGAACGCAGCCCACTTGAGGCCGGTCTGACCCCGTTTGTCCGCAAAGACCTGCGCGACGGCCTGGCCCGGGACAACGAATGGGACATGGTGCTGCTTGAGGTCGAGGCCGGTGAGATAGATCCGTTCTACGCACACACGGTCTGGAAAGACGGTCTGCCGGTAGGGATCGCCACCTCGGGTGCTTATGGCCATCGGACCGGCAAGGTTTTGGCCTTGGCCTACCTGCGCGACCCGACCGCGCGCGAGGGGCTGACCATCTCAATCCTGGGCCAGCATCGTGCGGCAACGATCCGGCCTGAGGCCCCCTTTGACCCCGAAAACTCACGCCTGAAAACCGGAGGTTCCAAATGACCGACCACGCCCTTCACACCGACTGGGACTTCTCGAACACAGCCGCGCGACGGGACCAGTACTATGCCGCCTCACTAACGCGGTTCACACCGTTTCGCGAACCTATCGTTTTCAAGAAAGGTCAAGGCCAATACCTTTGGGATACGGAGGGGCGGAAATACACTGACCTGCTGGGCATGAATGTCTGTATCTCGGTCGGACATTCGCACCCGCGCGTGGTGGCGGCGGCAACTGCACAGGCGCAAGAGCTGACCCATTGCACGACAATGTTCTATCACCCGACACCTGCGCATCTGGCCGAAGAATTGGCCGCGACGATGCCCAAAGGACATGACTGGGTCGTGCACCTGACAAACTCTGGGTCAGAGGCGGTTGATCTGGCGATGACCATGGCGCGCACTTACACAGGCAATCTGGATTTGCTGGCGCTGCGTACCGCCTATCACGGGCCAACGGCTGCGGCTCAGTCGATCACCGGTATCGCGGGCTGGCGCCACCCGGGCATGCCCGGCAATGTGGCGTTTGTGCCTGAACCCAACCAATACCGCGGCATCTTTGGGCCGGGCACGCAGCCCTATCTGGATGAGATCGTTCGCACAATCGCCACAGCCACATCCGGCAATGTGGCGGGCATCTTTGTCGAAAGCGTGCAGGGCTATGGCGGCATCATCGAAATGCCGCCCGGTTATATGTCCGGCGCAGCCGAACGCGTGCGCGCGGCAGGAGGTCTTTATATCGCGGATGAGGTGCAATCGGGCTTTGGCCGCACTGGCGAAAATTTCTGGGGGTTCGAGGCGGACGGCGTCATTCCCGACATTGTGGTCATGGCAAAGGGTCTGGGGAATGGCTTTCCGATCGGGGCTGTTGTGGCCAAGAAGCACATCGCCGAGCCCATGGCAGAAAGGTTCATGTTCCACACCTATGGCGCCAATCCGACATCGGCTGCCGCGGCCCGAGCCGTTCTTGCCGTCATGCGGGACGAGGGATTGCAGGAGAACGCCCGTACCGTCGGCGCAGCGCTTCTGGAAAGGCTGCATGGTCTAAAGAACAAGTATCACGTCATCGGCGATGTTCGCGGGAAGGGCCTGATGCTTGCGCTGGAGTTCGTGAAAGACTGGGACAGCAAGACGCCTGACAAGGACATGACGACAGAGGTTTTCGAAGCCTGCCGCGCACAAGGGATTATCTTGTCGAAATCCGGTCCGTTTCAACAATGCCTGCGGATGGTGCCACCGCTTTGTTTGTCACTGGACGATGTAGATCAAGTGGCGAACAGTCTTGATCAGGCGCTCGAAACTGCCGTGAATGTCGCCAAAGCATAAGCGACAGGGCCACAGATCCGTGCCATTTGGCCTCGAAGTTTCCGGGCTTTTAAAGTTGTCCAGTGACAAAAAAGCGCCCGCCAAAAGGCGGACGCTTAAAGGTTCCTAGATCAAGAACTTACATCTTGGCCCGTTCTGATTTCAGTGCCAGCCACAAGCAGTAGCACATGACTAGAACGACCAGCGTGAACGGGATACCGGTCGAGACCGCAGCGCCTTGCAGGGCGGAAAGACCGCCGCCAAGCAACAGTGCAATCGCGACCAGACCCTCAAGCGTGCACCAGAACACCCGCTGCACAACCGGGGCGTCCATCTTGCCACCCGCGGTAATCGTGTCGATCACCAGTGAACCGGAATCCGACGAGGTGACGAAGAAGATCACGATCAGGACCAGTGCGATTGGCGCTACAATGCCATAAAGAGGCAGCTCCTTGAGAAAGCCAAACAATGCGCCCTCAGGGGCGTAGCTGTCGATCACCGTTGCACGCACACCTTCAGCACCGCCTGCGTTCAGCATGTCGATGGCAGCACCACCGAATGTCGACATCCACAGGGCACAGACTGCCGTCGGTGCCAGAAGGGCGCAGAGAATGAACTCGCGCACTGTGCGACCCTTCGAGATGCGAGCGATGAACATGCCCACAAATGGTGACCATGCGATCCACCAAGCCCAGTAGAAGGTTGTCCAGCCGTGGAAATAGCTGGTGTCTTCACGTCCGAATGGGTTGGACAATGCCGGCAGGTGCCACACGTAGTCCTTCATTACGTTGAAATACCGTGCGAAAGCAGTGCCGACGCCGGTAACAACGATCACGAAGACAAACAGACCCACGGCCATGATCATGTTGATTTCACTCAACCGTTTGACGCCAGCATCCATTCCCATCAGGACCGAGCCCAGCGCAATCAGCGTGATGCCGATGATAAGCAAAACTGTGACCGTTGGGCTGGGTTCGATGCCGAACACCTCATTCAACCCCGCCGCAACTTGCTGCGCCCCAAGCCCAAGCGAAGTGGTCAGTCCGAAGAGCGTCGCAAACACCGCCAGCGTATCGATGATATGGCCCCACCAACCCCAGACACGCTCTCCGAGGATCGGGTAGAAGGCTGAACGCAAGGTCAGGGGCAGATCAAGGTTATAGGCAAATATGGCCAGGCTTAGACCAACAGCGGCATAGACCGCCCACCCTTCCAGCCCCCAGTGATGGATTGTACCGACAACTCCAGCATATTCATTGCCCGGAACAGCGATGTCGATGCCCAGTGGCACCGCGTTGCCGTCTTCGGCAAAATTGTAATAGACGGGCTCCATCACTCCAAAGAACAACAGCCCAATGCCGATACCAGCCGCGAACATCATCGCAATCCATCCGGCATAGGAATAGTCGGGCTTTGCGTCCTTGCCACCGATCCGCACCTTGCCAACCGGCAAAACGATCAGAACAAGACAGAACAGCGTGATTGCATCGACCGACAGGACCAGGAACCAGTCAAACGTGCTGGTGAGCCATGGCCGTAGCCAGCCAAAAAGTGCCGCAGCACCCTCTTGATTGGCTAACGCGATCAGAACAAACGCGAAGATCAGGATGCTCGAGATCAAAAAGACCGGGTTATGGATGTCCAAACCGAATGGCCGGACGTTGTCTTGCCCAAGCTCGTATTCGGTCTCGAAGTCGTAAATCCGGGGGTCCGGATCCAGCATTTTCTTGGTTTGTGCCATTCGTCTGCCCTTCTGTTCGCTAAGTGCAAACGCCAAGGTATTCGACCAGCGGACGGAAACGAGATTTTGTCCCTTGGCGCTTCTCCGTCAATTCGACCGCGGGCTTCGTGATAACAGCTTACACTGACGACATAATTTCACCAAACGCATTCCCGTTAGTGAATTTATCTGACTTGATAAACGACTTTGAACGGCATCGGGATCATTGGTCCCAACTTCTGGCCAAGGGGCTTTACCCGTGTTATTCACCCAAATGGTTGACTGAAGCAAAAGAAGGATGTAATTCATCCACATGGTTGAACGAGAGAGTCGCTCTGATCTGAGCGCGATATTGAAGGCCGCGTCCGACCCGACCCGCCGTGCGATCCTGACGATGCTTGCGCAGCAGGGACCCTTGCGAGTGACGGACATCGCGCGGCAATTCGATATGAGCCTCAATTCGGTATCCAAGCACATCAAGGTGCTGGAAAACGCCGAACTGGTGCGGCGCCGGACGGAATGGCGTGAGCATTTGATCGAGGTTCAAATGGATCCCTTGTCAGCCGTGGATGAATGGTTTGCCGGTTTGCGTTCGATCTGGACGCTTCGGCTGGACGCTTTGGAAACTGCTTTGGAGGACCCAGAAGATGACGGATCTGTCACTTGAAATCACACGCGCAATCCCGCACCCGCCTGAAAAGGTGTTCGACGCCTGGCTGAACCCGGATATGCTGGCCAAATTCATGCTGCCGGGGCCGGGTATGACGGTGCCCGAGGCGCATTCCGATGCAAAGGTCGGCGGACGGTTCAAGATCATCATGCGTGCACCCGAAGCGGGTGACCTGCCGCACGAGGGCGAATACAAGGTCATCGACCGCCCGAACCGGCTGCAATTTACGTGGAATTCTCCGTACAGTCAGGATGATTCCACCGTGACGCTGGATTTCACGCCAACCGATGCAGGGACCGAACTGCGCCTGCATCACGTCCGATTCCCATCGCAGGAAAGCCGCGACAATCACGAGGGTGGTTGGGCTGCGATCCTTGCAGCGCTGGAGACAGCGCTATGATCAACTGGCTGGCCCTTGCAGCGGGGGTGATCGCGGCCTTTCTGCTGGGTTGGCTGGTCTATGGACCGGTCGGATTCCAGAAGCGCTGGGCCGAAGGGACGCGGATTGATCCGACACCGCCGGAATCGCCGCCATTGCCTCAGATGGCCGCGCAGATCGTGTTCCTGATCTTGCTGGCCACTGTGATCGCGCTCACCGAAACCACCAACAGTCTGGGCGTCGCCCTTCTGGCCATCCTTGCGGTGGCGGCACAGGCGGCCTCGGTCGGGGCCTGGGCGCAAAAAAGCGTGTTCGCGATCATGGTCGACACTGGCTATGCTCTGGGATGCGGTGTGGTGATGATCCTCGCGCACGCAATCTTTTGAACGCCTCTGGCCCGGTCCAAAATGGATCGGGCGTAGGCTGTGCAGTCCTCCACCGGCCTTGTGCGGTTCCCCTTTCCTTCTACACCAATCTCATGTATGCGCGCGGTATCTGAGACGTTGTGCCCTGATCCCGGCACTCAGACGAAAGCTAAAATGGGATCGGCGGCAATGGGGCCGCCATGCAAACGGGAGACCCGCAGGGGCGGGAGTGCTCCCATCTAGGATACGCATATGTTTGATGTAACGAAAAAATCTATGCAGTGGGGCGAAGAGACGCTCACACTGGAAACCGGCAAGGTTGCCCGTCAGGCCGACGGCAGCGTGATCGCGACACTGGGCGAAACCAGCGTCATGGCGAACGTGACCTTTGCGCGGCAGCAAAAACCGGGTCAGGACTTTTTCCCTCTGACCGTCCACTATCAGGAAAAATACTATGCCGCCGGTAAAGTTCCGGGTGGCTTCTTCAAGCGCGAGGCGCGCCCGACCGAAAAAGAGACACTGACCGCGCGTCTGATCGACCGTCCGATCCGCCCGCTGTTCGTTGACGGCTTCAAAAACGAAGTTCTGGTGATGTGCACCGTGCTGTCCCACGATCTGGTCAACGACCCCGACATGGTCGCGATGATCGCCGCCTCGGCCGCACTGACCATTTCCGGCGCACCGTTCATGGGTCCGATCGCCGGTGCCCGCGTTGGTTTTGAGGACGGTGAATACGTTCTGAACCCGACCGTTGACGACATGCAGGACCTGCGCCTGAACCCTGAACAGCGCCTGGATCTGGTTGTTGCCGGTACCAAAGACGCCGTGATGATGGTTGAGTCGGAAGCCTACGAGCTGTCCGAGGCCGAAATGCTGGGTGCGGTCAAATTCGCACATGAGCAGATTCAGCCGGTCATCGACCTGATCATCGCGCTGGCCGAAGACGCCGCGAAGGAGCCGTTCGACTTCCAGGCACCGGATTATTCCGAGCTGTCCGCCGCTGTCAAAGCTGCCGGTGAAGAGCAGATGCGCGCCGCTTTCGCGATCACCGACAAGCAAGAGCGCACCGCCGCTGTTGCCGCTGCGCGTGAAGCAATCAAAGCAGCGCTAACCGAAGAGCAGCTGGAAGATGGCAACCTCGGTTCGGCTATGAAAAAGCTGGAAGCTGGCATTCTGCGCGGCGACGTCGTCAAAGGCGGCAAGCGGATCGACGGTCGTTCGACCACCGATATCCGTGGAATCGTTGCAGAAACCTCGATGCTGCCCCGTACTCACGGTTCTGCCCTGTTCACCCGTGGTGAAACGCAGGCGCTTGCTGTGACCACGCTGGGCACCGGTGACGATGAACAGTTCATCGACGCGCTGCATGGCAACTTCAAATCGAACTTCCTGCTGCACTACAACTTCCCTCCCTACTCGGTTGGTGAAGTTGGCCGCGTGGGTGGCCCGGGCCGTCGTGAGATCGGCCACGGCAAGCTGGCATGGCGCGCCCTGCAGGCGGTTCTGCCTGCGGCGACCGACTTCCCCTACACGATCCGTATCGTGTCGGAGATCACTGAATCCAACGGCTCCAGCTCGATGGCGTCGGTCTGCGGCGGTTCGCTGTCGATGATGGATGCGGGTGTTCCGCTGAAAGCACCGGTTGCCGGTGTGGCCATGGGCCTAATCCTGGAAGATGACGGCGACTATGCCATCCTGTCCGACATTCTGGGTGACGAAGACCACCTGGGCGACATGGACTTCAAAGTGGCAGGTACCGAAAACGGCATCACCTCGCTGCAAATGGACATCAAGGTCGCAGGCATCACGCCCGAGATCATGGAGAAAGCCCTGGCGCAAGCCAAAGACGGCCGGATGCATATCCTGAGCGAGATGGGCAAAGCCCTGTCCGAGACCAACGATTTCTCGGTCCACGCCCCGCGCATCGAGACCATGAACATCCCGACCGACAAGATCCGTGAAGTGATCGGTTCGGGCGGTAAGGTCATCCGCGAAATCGTCGAAGTGTCGGGCGCCAAGGTCGACATCAACGACGACGGCGTAATCAAGATCGCCTCGCCTGATGGTGAATCGATCAAAAAGGCGTATGAGATGATCCACTCGATCGTCGCTGAGCCGGAAGAAGGTCAGGTTTACACCGGTAAGGTCGTGAAGATCGTCGACTTCGGAGCCTTCGTGAACTTCTTTGGCAAGCGCGACGGTCTGGTCCACGTTTCCCAGATCGAAAACCGCCGCCTGAACCATCCGTCGGATGTTCTGAAAGAAGGTCAGGAAGTGAAAGTTAAGCTGCTGGGCTTTGACGATCGCGGCAAGGTTCGTCTGTCGATGAAAGTGGTCGATCAGGAAACCGGCGAAGAGATCGTTCCCGAGAAGAAAGAAAAGAAAGAGGAAAGCGCAGAGTAATCTGCCCCTCTTCGAATGCAGAAAGGCCCCGGCGATTGACCGGGGCCTTTTTTTGTCTTTGCGCCATTTGGTTAGGTCTGACGCTCAGAACTTACTTAACCCGTCTCTCTCTGCCATTGGTGCCGTAGGTCCCGAAACAAGTAATCAGCACCTTATATAAAACACGCATTGCATGTATTCTGGTGGGTACGAAGATGAGTGTTTCAATTTCAGGGGCATTGTTAATCGATGAATTTTTTTACGCTATATCAAATAAGCGCCGATCCGCTTTTTAATCCGAATGTCACAATCACGAACGCCTTTCAGGTGGCAATTACGGACAATGACAACCAACTTGAAAACCCGGACGCTGATGGCAGCCAGCAATTTGATGTGAGCGGCATCGCTGGGTTGAATACTTCCGAAGGTTTCCAGGTTTTTGAGAATTACACCGCCAATGTCGGCGGATCGCCAGTTACTTTTACTTTGCTGCAATGGCAAGGAACTCAGTACATCGTCGTCACATCCGGTCAGGTTGCGGTCAACGATGTACTGTCAGGCAACACACTGACGCAAAACCCTGCGTCGCCTTCGGTCTACGATACACTTCCAACTTTCGTTTGCTTTACTTCCGGGTCCCTGATCCTTACGCCGTCAGGTCAACGCCTAATTGAAACACTGGAACCCGGAGACGAAGTGATCACGGCAGATGGCAGTGCGCGGCCAGTGCGCTGGATTGGCCGGCGCCAGCTATCTGCGCAAGAGTTGAAACGTGATCCGCACCTTTGCCCGGTTCGTATCCGCGCCGGCCGCTTTACCGAAGGTTGTCCCAGTCGGGATCTTCTGGTCTCTCCCCAGCATCGGATTGCTGTAACCTCTGCTGTTATGGAGCTGTACTACTTTGATTCTGTAATGCTGGCCCCAGCCAAAGGCATGGTCGACGGTCAGGGAATCGAACAACTCCCTCCGGAACAAGGGGTCGAATACATCCATATAATGTTCGACAAACATGAGTTGGTGAATGTCGAAGGCGTCTGGTCCGAGTCCTTTTTTCCCGGCGACACCACAATGAGCGCAATGGCCCCGGCCACCAAACGCGAGCTGTTTGAACTGTTCCCCGAACTTATGTGCAGCAAGACGGGTTATGGCGAGACCGCTCTGCCAGTCCTCAAACCCTACGAAGTCCGCCTTCTTCGGTCAGACCTGTCGGTCCCAATGATTAATCCAAAAAAGGTGACACCATCTATGCAGCGGGACACTCTGCCTGAGTCCACTTTCGGGTTCACCATGAGCCTATAAGTTCGGGTTTGTTTTAGTCATGCCGGTGAGTCGCATCTGTCAGTGTGAAACGCCGCTTGGGCCGTGTTTCATGACATGCCATTGGCCATAACTGTCGTTCAGATCCAGCGAGATCGCCGCATCTGCCTTGGTTGAGGCGCTGCCTATCTCGGCCAGGGTAAATTCGATACCACCGGGAATGTCGATCCGTACGCGATGCGGACCACCGCCATGTGGGGCCTCGATAGGACGGCCGGTTGAGTTCAGCACCTCACCGATTGAGACTTTGGCAGTGCGCCCCTCCATGTCCATCTCAAAATCAATCGGCACATACAGGGTCTCGTGAACGGTGTCGCACATCGTGCGGAAGACATGCCAATGGGTTGCCATTTCCTCGGTCTCTTCCCCGTGAAAGACCTTTTCCAATGCGGCCCGTTGCGCGTCCGAGGCGCTTGGGTCGATGATCACCTGCATCTGGCCGCCGCCCTCAAAGATCGGGCCGGGCCAGGCATAGATCAGCGCAGCCTTTGTACCGGCAAGGTTGGTGTCGCCAAAATGCCCTTTCGAAACTTCTAGCACCTCAAAGCCGCGACAATTTCCGTGGGTTGGTAGCTCCTCAAACTGGCAAGGGCAGGCATAGCCGCAATTGCAGTTCCCGAATGCATCGCCTTCAACGTACCAATCTGTGAATGCCATCGTCTTCTCCTGTTTTACACAGCCTGAACGCCCGACGTCTTGGTTACATGCCTGTAGAATTCCCCCCTCTAAACCTAACACAATTCGGGCAAATGCAGAACCAGGCGGCCTGAAACCGCATTTTACCGGGATAAACCTTGGTCCAATTCCTTGCGTTTCAACCAAAAGCCAATCGCAGCGCACGCGCCCTGTTCCCAGTTTCACAACATCGCCACAACGCAAAAAGGAGATGCAAAATGGAAACCTTGAAACTGCTGACACTGACCGGATTGATTGCAACAGCGCCGGTTCTTGCACTGGCCAATGTCGGGCTGGGCGACAAACTGGGCACCACCGAGTCCGATATCCGCACGGCCCTGGAGGCGCAGGGATACGAGATCGAAGAGATCGAATTCGAAGATGGCGAGATCGAGGTTGAACTCATCAAAGATGGCGTAGAAACTGAATTGGTCTTGTCCGAGACGGACGGCATGGTAACTGCCATCGAACTCGAAGAGGACGACGATTGATCGGATAAAATCACAGGAGCCTCATGAAGCTTTCACAAACGTCATTGCTTTGGCTCCTTCTGGTGGTGCAGGCCGTCTGCGCCGCCTTTTTCGTGACGGACGCGATGCTGGACTGGACCGGCGGGGAAAGCGCGGGCTTTCGCCACCTGCATAGTTTCGAACTGGTTCTGGCCCTGGCATTGATCGGCGGTCTTGCCGCGACGATTGCATTGATCCGGTCCCAGAACAGGCGTGTGCGCGACATGCAGCGACAGCTGAGCGTCGCGCAGGGCGCGTTTGCTAAACTCATTGCCTCTCAATTCACTGAGTGGAACTTGAGTGATGCTGAGCGCGACGTTGCCCTGCTTTCTATCAAGGGTCTGCCAATCGCGGACATCGCGACATTGCGGCAAACCAAGGAAGGCACGGTCAAAGCGCAATGCGCGGCGGTGTATCGCAAGGCAGGAGTTACGGGACGCGTGCAATTGCTGAGCTACTTCATCGATGAGTTGCTTTCCGAACCTTTGCTTACAAACAGTTCTGAAAGGTCGAATTCGACCACATAGACCGTGAATCAAAGTGTCAGCTCGGTACTGATCTTATTCACTCACACACGCCCAATATCCTGTGAATTGAAGTGAAGGGCTGGCGCCTTTCATTCCTGCCTCTACTGCCCACATGTGCGCCATACCAATTGTGGAACAAAGGACATGGTCATGGTTACGCGTCTTCTTCTCGCCTCGACAGCTTTGACGATCAGCGCGTCCGCGCTGGCCGCACAGAGCCTGTCGGATGGTCTCTACATTCAGGGTTTTGCCGGGTACAGCCAGCTACAGGACAGCGACTTTAGCGGCACGATCAATGGATCGTCGCAGTCAGTAGATACCGATTTCGATGGTGGCTATGGGCTGGGTATCGCGGTCGGCAAAGAGATCCCGCAGTGGTCGAACGATCAGTTTGGCACCCGGATCGAGCTGGAACTGTCCTATCGTGACAACGATGTGGATGGCGTCAATTTTTCGGGCAACGGGCCCGGCGCAGAAGGCAACATTTCGGGTGACGTGTCGCAGACATCGCTATTCGCCAATGTGCTGGTTGATTTCAAACAGGCAGGGGCCTTCACACCCTATGTCGGTCTGGGTCTTGGTGCCACCTATTCTGATCTGGACTTTGTCTACGGACCGGGCGTCGAGCTGAATGACACCGACACCACCTTTGCTGCGCAAATTATTGCCGGTGTAGCCTATGAGATCAGCCCAAATACCTCCCTGACCCTGGACACCCGATATGCCCGCGCATTCGACGTATCCTCGGCACGTTTGGCACCAAACGGTGCGTCCACGGGTACGGTCGAGGATGATATCGACGCCTTCAGCGTCAATGTCGGCCTGCGTTACGGTTTCTGATGGATCACGGGGAAGTGTTTCTTTCGGGTTTCTCTTCCCCCTTTCGTTATCGTGTTCTATGCACTGTGGCATGAGGACTTTTGTCATCCATATGACGGCAAGCACAGCGCGGCGACCCAATGCCGAACGGCTGTGTGCCAGTCTGCCCGATGCGGAACTGTTCGAGGCCGTCGATGGGAAGGACCCTGCTCAAATCGCGGATGTACAATTGTTTCCAGGCGATCTGTATCGCCCCAGATACCCTTTTCCGCTGCGCCCAGCGGAGATCGGAGTTTTCGCGAGCCATCGGCGAATCTGGCGCAAGCTCGTTGATGAGAAGATCGACCGCGCTATCATTACCGAGGATGATCTGCGCATAGACCCTTGCCGCATGGCCAGTGCGTTAGAGATGCTGGATCCTCTTGCGACCCCGGATCACTATATCCGAATTCCCGTGAAACAACGCGAGGATGCGGCACGAACGCTTGTAAAGCAAAACGGATTGCGTTTGATCCTGCCAAAAGTCATTGGCCTGCAATGCGTCTGCCAAGTGGTCGGGCGGCGTGCGGCTGAGCGGTTGCTTGCCGCAACCGACCAGATTGACCGACCGATCGACACGTTCCTGCAAATGCACTGGGTGACTGGGCAGCCTATCCTTTCCTTGCAAGGAAGCGGCAATCAGGAAGTCGCACAAGAAATCGGCGGTTCGACCATACAGACGAGCCCGCCGCTGGCCGACAAGCTGACGCGTGAATTCAAGCGTGCTGCCTACCGTCGGAAACTGTATCAGCACCCTCAACGATCCGCAGCTTAGTCACCCTTAAAGGCGTATTGGAGTCGGGCAGAGCATATCGCCCTGCCCGAGCTACTTTAGCTGGGCGCTTTGGTTTTGCGCAGATACGGGAAGATGGTTTCGAACTCACCGAACTTTTCTTTTGCCTCGTCATTCGACACCGCAGGCGGGATGATCACGTCTTCGCCCGGCACCCAGTTCGCGGGGGTGGCCACGCCCTTGGCGCTCATCTGCAGACCGTCCAGCGCGCGCAGGATTTCGGCAAAGTTGCGGCCCACGGTCATCGGGTAGGTCATCGACAGTTTCAACTGTTTGTCAGGGCCGATGATGAACACCGAACGCACGGTTGCACTGTCGGCAGGAGTGCGGCCATCGGGCAGGTACGCCTCGGCGGGCAGCATGTCGAACGCCTTGGAGACTGCCAGACCGTCATCAGCGATGATCGGAAATCCGGGGTTGGCGTTGCCATACGCCTCGATGTCCTTCTTCCACTTCTTGTGGTCCTCGACGCCATCGACTGAGACGCCCATCACCTTGGTGTTGCGGGCTGCCCATTCGTCGTTCAGCTGTGCAACGGCCGAGAACTCGGTGGTGCAGACCGGCGTGAAATCCTTGGGGTGTGAGAACAGGATCGCCCAGCTGTCACCGATCCAGTCATGGAACTGAACTGTGCCCTGATCCGTCTCTGCAGTGAAATTCGGAACGGTGTCATTGATGCGCAAACCCATGGGGCATCTCCTTTTTTGTGAAACAAACCGAGTCGGTTGCTGGAAACCTAATAACTCTGCGCCATTGATAAACCATTCGCTGCTTGAAAGGGTATTCATTTTTGACGAATTTAATTTGATCAAATTGCGCCTTGCCACACCGAAATACCGGTGCCAGAGTGGCGCAAATTCCCGCCATCCGGGCCACGGGATCAGGAGGATACGCGATGATCGAGAAACGCAATTTCTACATTGACGGAACATGGGTCGCCCCATCTGCAGCGAATGATTTCGAGGTGATCAATCCCTCGACCGAGGAACCCTGCGCAGTGATCTCACTGGGCGCGCAGGCTGATACCGACGCCGCAGTTGCTGCCGCAAAGGCCGCCCTGCCCGGCTGGATGGCCACACCGGTCGAAGATCGCATCGCGCTGGTCGAGAAACTGATCGAGATTTACCAATCCCGGTCCGAGGATTTGGCACAGGCGATGTCACTTGAGATGGGCGCGCCAATCGACATGGCGCGCACCCAGCAATCTGGCGCGGGCATGTATCACCTGGCGAACTTTGTGCGCGCAGCCAAAGCGTTCCAATTCGACCGCCCCCTGGGTGATCACGCGCCCAATGACCGAATCATCTATGAGGCCGTCGGTGTTGCCGCCCTGATCACGCCGTGGAACTGGCCGATGAACCAGGTCACGCTTAAGGTCGGCGCGGCGGCGATTGCAGGCTGCACCATGGTTCTGAAACCCTCCGAACAAAGCCCGCTGAACGCGATGATCTTTGCCGAGATGATGGGTGAGGCTGGTTTCCCCGCCGGCGTGTTCAATCTGGTGAACGGCGATGGCGTGGGCGTTGGTTCCCAGCTTTCGGCGCATCCTGATGTTGATATGGTCAGCTTTACCGGCTCGACCCGCGCAGGCACAGCGATCTCAAAAAATGCTGCTGACACGTTGAAAAAAGTACATCTGGAGCTGGGCGGTAAGGGCGCAAACGTGGTCTTTGCCGATGCCGATGAAAAGGCGGTCAAACGTGGTGTTCTGCACATGATGAACAACACCGGCCAAAGCTGTAATGCGCCAAGCCGCATGCTGGTGCAACGCCCGATCTACGATCAAGCCGTGGAAACGGCGGCTGAAGTGGCCAGCATGGTTTCGGTGGGCAGCGCGCAGGAAGAAGGCCGCCATATCGGCCCTGTCGTGAATGAGGTGCAGTGGAACAAAATTCAGGACCTGATCCAGAAGGGCATCGATGAAGGTGCCCGGCTGGTAACAGGCGGCACCGGTCGGCCCGAGGGGCTGAACAAGGGCTATTATGTACGTCCGACCGTCTTTGCCGACGCCAATAACCAGATGAACATCGCGCGCGAAGAGATCTTTGGCCCGGTCCTGACCATGATCCCCTTCGACACCGAAGAAGAGGCGGTCGAGATTGCCAACGACACGCCATACGGCCTGACCAATTACGTTCAGACACAAGACGGCGCGCGGGCCAACCGAATGGCACGGGTACTGCGTTCCGGCATGGTCGAAATGAATGGCCAGTCGCGCAGTGCAGGATCACCGTTTGGCGGCATGAAACAGTCCGGCAACGGGCGCGAAGGCGGCTTGTGGGGGTTGGAAGACTTCCTTGAGGTCAAAGCCGTCGGTGGCTGGGCGTCAGAGTGACGCCAGATCAGAACTTAACAAAAGGGCGCGGCGGTGGTTACCCGCCGCGCCCTTTTCATTGCGTGGGTCGCACGATCAGTTGTGGTTGGCCGTCCGAGGTATGCCGCTTGGATCGACCATCCCAGCCAATCTCACCGGTTACGCGCTGCCGATAGGCCGAGAAGCTTTCGAACTGAACGACATCCACGGGGGCGTCAAAGTGTAAGGTAACGCGCCGATGCGACCCGTCACCCAAAAGGGTCATACCACGGATTTCCGCCCTGAACGGCTGCCCTAGATAGAACCCTTCAACCCGGTCACCAACACGCAAATGCATGCGATTTCCGGCCATTGCGTGCAACGTATTCCAATCGCGCACCCCATGTTGATGCGCCAACAATTCCAGCGTTTCACTATGCGAGAGCGTGACCCCCGC
Organism: Ruegeria sp. CDSA033; assembly: GCF_059612305.1. Classification (NCBI taxonomy): domain Bacteria; kingdom Pseudomonadati; phylum Pseudomonadota; class Alphaproteobacteria; order Rhodobacterales; family Roseobacteraceae; genus Ruegeria; species Ruegeria sp. CDSA033. The sequence goes on from NZ_JBXWQI010000003.1 coordinate 63,327, forward strand.
ACCGCGCAGCCTGTCGCGCAATCGCTTCGCCTGCGCTTTTAGCTCCTCAAGTGGAGCAATACTGTTTGAACGTGTCATTTCTTGCCTCGTTTCCTTAAACGGGCGCCAAGTCAGGATGGGGTTCGCATTGCCATCCGCGCGCCAGGAAAGGGCAACAGATGTTCATCAACCGGGTTTCACCAATGCCAAATGGCTGCGAACGGCAGGAGACCCGAACCTGAGGGCGACATTTCGCACTGGCGGATGTGTCTGTCAATCAGGCTCTGATACTTTTTAACTCGCTGTCCGGTTCCAGATGGATGACAAAAACTGATCCCGGAAACTTTCTGTTCAGGGCCGCCTCGATATCGTCGCAGATGTCATGCGCGGCCGCGACCGACATGGCGCCGTCAACGACAAGGTGAAACTCAAGGAAAATCATGTTGGCTGACCTGCGACCGCGCAGATCATGATACTCCAACGCCGGGCCCAAATTGGCTTCGATTGTTTCGCGGACAGATGTCAATTCTCCGTCGACCAGCGAAGCATCCATCAACCCGTCGACCGAGCTGCGGATAACCTTCCACCCTTCCCACAGAATATTGACGGCCACCAGAATCGCGATAATGGGATCAAGGATCAACCAACCTGTCGCCATCGCAATCAGCAACCCGACAACTACACCGACCGAGGTCATAAGGTCGGTCAAAATGTGCTTTCCGCTTGCCTCTAACGCTGGTGAGGATTCTCGTCGCCCAACCCGCAACAGCAGAAACGCCCAGATACCATTCAGGCACGTCGCGCCCACATTTATGGCAATGCCCAGGAACGGTTCCCCAGCCAGATGCGGATCAGGCAAGGCAGATACGGCTTCACGAATGATCAGCAGCGCGGCCAGAACAATCAGCGTCCCTTCGACCACGGCCGACAGATACTCGGCCTTCTTATGCCCGAACGGGTGCTTTTCGTCTGGCGGCATGCCAGATATCCGCACGGCGAAAAACGCAAGCAGGGCGGCCGCCACATTCACCACCGATTCCAGGGCATCCGATAGCAGAGCCACCGAACCAGTCACCCACCAAGCCAGCAGTTTCAGCAGCAAAACCGCCACCGAAACCGGAATGGTCCACGCCGCGAATGTCTGTGTGATCTGCCTGCTTTCCTGCTTCATAGAATCTCACTATCACAGGATGCAGCGGCGCAAAGTCTGTTTTTACGTGACTATGCGTCGGCCTGAGCGGCCTCGAATGCCAACATCGCGCGTTTGACCGGCAGCCCCCAATGATAGCCGCCCAGCCCGCCGGATTTGCGCAGCGCCCGGTGGCAAGGGATCAACCAGCTGACCGGGTTGCGGCCAACCGCAGTACCCACAGCGCGGACGGCTTGTGGCGATCCCACACGCTGCGCGATTTCGGAATAGGTGGTGACCTGACCCGATGGGATGTGCATCAGGGCCTCCCAAACCTTGATTTGCAGGGGCGAGCCAATGAGGTACAGCGGCGTAGGTTCCAGCCGGTCGCTTGCCGCGCCAAAGGCGCTTAGAACCCAAGGGCGCAGACGCATCGGGTCTTCGATGAATTCCGCCTTGGGCCAGCGCGAGATCATATCCTCCATCGCGGCCTCTTCGCCAGTTTCAGCACCAAAAGCCATGCCGCAAATGCCCTTGTCGGTTCCCATCACCAGTGCCGGGCCAAAGGGGCATTCGAACCAGCCCCAATAGATGGTCAGCCCGATGCCTCTGCGCGCGTATTCGCCGGGGCTCATGGATTCCCATTTCAGGAACAGATCGTGCAGACGGCCACTGCCGGACAGGCCGACGTTATGCGCGGTTTCCAACGTGGTGAACCGTTCCCGCAACAATGCCTTGGCGTGGCCCAGGGTCAGATATTGCTGGTAGCGTTTCGGCGACACCCCGGTCCAACGCGAGAACAGGCGCTGGAAATGCGCCGGGCTCATATCCATCTGGCGGGCTAGCTCTTCCAGGCTCAGGCCCTCGCCGCCCTGATCAATCAGGTCGATCGCGCGGCGCATGACGTTGTAGTGGTATCCGCTTTCCGGTGTCTGGACGTTCATGGCTATTACCTCATATTCTTGATCAAACCATAGCGCGCAGGTTACGCCCTCGCGACCCGGAACTTGCGCATTGGCTTTGGACTTGTATCGACGCGCCCCGAACGGCATTAAGACGCGGATGGCAAAACAACTCGGATATCACCGGATCCGCGAGATCTTCACGCGCTTTCAGGAAGCTGACCCCGAACCCAAGGGCGAGCTTGAGCATGTCAACGTCTATACTCTGGTGGTCGCCGTGGCCCTGTCTGCACAAGCCACCGATGTCGGTGTGAACAAAGCCACCCGCGCGTTGTTCAAGATCGCCGACACGCCGCAAAAGATGCTGGATCTGGGTGAAGAATGTCTGATCGAGCACATCAAGACCATTGGCCTGTTTCGGCAAAAGGCGAAGAACGTCATCAGGCTCAGCCGTATTCTGGTCGACGATTATGGTGGCGCAGTACCCAATTCCCGCGCCGCGCTGCAATCGCTGCCGGGTGTGGGCCGCAAGACGGCCAATGTGGTGTTGAACATGTGGTGGCGGTATCCGGCGCAGGCGGTGGACACGCATATCTTCCGTGTTGGCAATCGCACCGGTATTTGCCCCGGTAAGAATGTGGACGCCGTCGAACGCGCCATCGAAGACAATATCCCGACCGACTTTCAGCTGCATGCGCATCACTGGCTGATCCTGCATGGCCGCTATCACTGCAAGGCGCGCAAACCCATGTGCGGTACCTGCATCATCCGCGATCTCTGCGAATTTGAGGACAAGAACCTATGAAAACCTACCAACTGACCGGCATCGGAAATGCTGTTGTGGACGTGATTTCCCAGGCCGACGACAGTTTCCTGGAACTGATGGGCATCGAAAAAGGCATCATGCAGCTGATCGAGCAGGAGCGTGGCGAGGTCCTCTATGCCTCAATGGAAGGCCGGGTACAGACGCCAGGTGGTTCGGTTGCCAACACGATCGCTGGCGCAGGTGCGCTGGGGCTTGATTCAGCGTTTATCGGGCGGGTTCATGATGACGCTCTGGGCCGGTTCTATGCAGATGCGATGAACGAGGATGGCGTTGATTTCGTGAACGCTCCGGTGCCGGGGGGCGAACTGCCGACTTCGCGCTCGATGATCTTTGTCTCGCCCGATGGGGAGCGGTCGATGAATACCTATCTGGGGATTTCCTCGGAACTGTCGTCGCAGGACGTATCGGACGACGTCGCAGGCAACAGCCAGATCATGTTCCTTGAGGGCTATTTGTTCGACAAGGAAAAGGGAAAGGCCGCGTTTCTTGAGGCCGCGCGCGCGTGCCACAAAGGTGGCGGCAAGGCGGGTATCGCCATTTCCGACCCCTTCTGTGTGGAACGCCACCGTGTCGATTTCCTGCTGCTGATCGAAAACGAACTTGATTTCGTCATCGGCAACGAGGCCGAGATAAAATCCCTGTTCGAAACCGACGATCTGGAAGAGGCGCTGGCCAAAACCGCCGCGATCTGCCCGCTTGTTGTATGCACCCGCTCCGGCGACGGCGTGACTGTCCTAAGCGACGGGCAACGCGTCGACGTACCGGTCGAGAAAGTCGTGCCCGTGGACGCAACCGGTGCGGGCGATCAGTTTGCCGCCGGCTTCCTGTTTGGCATGGCCACAGGCCGCGATCACGAAACCTGCGCCAAGATCGGCAATATCTGCGCCCGCGAGGTCATCAGCCACATCGGCCCGCGCCCCGAAGCGAACATGCAGGACCTGCTGCGCGCCGAAGGGTTGCTGTAATCCGCTGATTAAGATCCAGCCGCCGCGTCGTTCAAAGCCCAGTCATACTGATACGCTTTGACACGCGGCGTCTGCTGAAGACGGGCGCGCAGCTCGGGTTCAGCAGCTGTAGCGATATAGGCCAGCACGGATTTTTCATTCGGTCCGAAATCCTCGCGGAACCAGATAAAGATCTTTGACAGGATCAATCCGCCGCGTTGGTCGAACTGCACGCCACGCGGGTCGTTGATATAGGCTTGCTCGGCAGCGGCGAAATCGCGCTCCAATGTCTCGGCCTGCCAAGCGCGGCCCATCAGGTTGGGGCAGCCCACAGCAGCACAGTTCAGCGCATAGTGGATGCGCGGTTCACCGAATGTGGGCCGGATGATGCGGTGTTCGATGTCGTTGAGGGTCAACTCCTGCCCGGCCACCCGCGCCAGAGTTTGGTTCCACGGCCCAATCGAAAATCGCCCGTTCTTGATGTCGCGGATCGAAGCAACGGGATAGTTTTCAAGAACCACATCCACAGTCAGCGCATTGTACAAGTTGATCCAATACGCCAGTTGCTGATCACGTGTCAGCCGTGCAGGGTCAACGGCTTGCAGATCGACCAGATATTCGTCCAGGCGCGCGCGATCTGCCTGTGTCACCTGCCCGTAAGTTACCCGGTTCACGCCCTTCCCGTCGGCTACGACATAACGGCGCAGAAAGGCGGTCCAGTCGTGGTGATCGACCTTTTCGCCCGGCGGGGACGCAAATCTGGTCAGGGTCTGCCCCGGCAATGCCTCGGGGGCGGGCAAGGCCAAACGCTCGACACTTGTGCATGCGGTCAAAACCGGAAGCAACAGCAGGATCAGAAGTTTTCTCATGATACGTCCTTTAGGTTCCGGCGCATGGCCCGCATCTGCCCTTTGAGCCGCTTGAGCGGGGCCAGACCCGGATCGCTCAGATCCGGCAGATCGGGTCCACCCGACAGGCGAGGAACGGCGGCGTTCCACCAGCTTGGGCCAGATGGCCTGTCGACCCGATCCGGTGCGGCCAGATGCATGTCACGCTGCGCGTTGTGAACGCACATGGACAGCGGCCCGTTCGCGGTTGCGACCATAAAGACGCAAGAGGCACAGCGATCTTCCTCCAACGCCTCGGCAGCCATGAAGTTATGAATGAACACCGATTGCCGGCGGACAGGTCCCCGCAACAAGCCTCGGCCCAAACGCAGCACGCATCTCAGCAGGTGCAACCCGGCCCACAGCGCCAAAAACGGGTTGCGCCGCGCCATACGCCGGACGCTGTCTCCGGTGTCGATATGGCCGTCGGTTGATTGATCGGCCCGGCTTAGCGCAGCGATCACTTTCTGAGTCAGGCGTTTGGCGGACAGAACCGAAACCGCACGCCCGCCGGCAGTCACAACACTTGCATAGCGATTGCATTTCGAATGCCCAACGGCAGCCGTGTCAAAATGCAGGGGCGTTTCATATCCGGCCTCGACCGCACGCATGACACTGTCCTGCGTGATCGCGTCGGGACGTTCGCGCAACACCCCGCGCCCGGTATTGGCTTGCATCTGGAATGACACAAAGGCGATCTCGGGGCGGTCTCGCATGAACCGCGCCAGCGCAGAGAGTTCAGCAATATTGCCGCCGAAGACCGTCGTGTTGAACAACACCCGCAGACCCAGTCCGCGCGTGTGGCGGATATAGGCGCGACGAACCACATTTAACTCAGCCTCGCTGTTGAACCCTTTGCGTTCCTGCGTCATGTCGACATGAAAGGCTACGTCATCCAATCCTGCAGCTGCAAGTCGTGTCAGAAACGCCCGACTGGCGCGAATACCGTTGGTCATCAGGCACGACCGCATGCCCAGACGGCGAATTTCGCGGCACAGTGCCTCAAGGTCTTCCACCTTGCGCAGGGTCGGATCACCCCCCGTCAGCTGGACCGACACACCGGGGCCATAATGGCTGTGGATTGTGGCAAGACGCGCAAACAGAACCGACAGCGGTGGGTCATAGGTCATCTCGGCCCGGTCCGAGAGGTAACACAGTGTGCAATCCAGATTGCAGCGTTGCGTGACCTCAAGCGCGACGCAGGCGATGGGGTAGAACCGGCCTGCCGTCTGCCCTGCGCCATATTCCCCGCACGCTTGCAGGCCGCCGCGCAAAGGCGCGCGACGGTCGGTGCCGGTGAACTTGCGCCCGGCGGGCGCGATGGTCGATAGAAGTGACGCAGTATCTTTCATACCCGCCAAGCTAGACAGGTCGAGTGCACCCGACCACGCCCCCTCACGCCAACGTGCGGGACGGTGATTGAACTAACCGCACCATCCTCCGGTTTGTTTCAATGGAAAAGTGGCAGGGGCTGCATTCTGGTTTGCACCGCGCCCCAGCCCATGCGCGCGATACTTGGACCAGATGACCTTATTTACATGCCGCTTTATGACAGATGGTCGGCAAAGGCGGCAATCACCAGCTGATACACCTCACGTTTGAACGGCACGATTTCTTCGATCAAGTTACTGGGGTGCTGCCATTTCCATTGGGTGAATTCGGGGTGCTTGGTCTGGATGTCGATCTGGTCGTCCAGGCCGGTAAATCGCAGCAGGTACCATTTCTGCTCTTGCCCGCGATAACGGCCTTTCCAGATTTTGGGCACGATGTCGTGGGGCAGATCATACGGCAACCAACCATCCGTCTCGGCCACGATCTCGACCAGATCCGAGGTCACGCCGGTTTCTTCCCATAGCTCACGCAGGGCTGCATCGCGTGGATCTTCGCCCTTGTCCACGCCGCCCTGAGGCATTTGCCATGCCTCCTTGTGGCGATCATTGCGCTGACCGACGAAAATCCTGCCCTCGGCATTCATCAGCATAAGCCCCACGCAGGGGCGATAGGGCAGTTTGGCGATCTCTTCGGGGGTCATGTGCAGCCTCGTGGATGTGCTTTGAGACGTCTGTATCAAGCCCCAAGGCGCCAGCAAAGGGTGTGACGTTAGGTTTCGCGTGACAACATTGACGTGAAGGTCAATCTATCCGCAAAAATCAGGAGGGAGAGTTCGCCATGACTGCGTACCCAAATATGCTGGCCCCGCTGGATCTGGGCTTTACCACATTGAAGAACCGCGTCCTGATGGGGTCGATGCACACAGGGCTTGAGGAAACCGGCGACTGGAACCGTGTGGCCGAATTCTATGCCGATCGCGCCCGTGGCGGTGTCGCATTGATGGTGACAGGCGGGATTGGCCCGAACCTTGAAGGATCGGTGCTGCCCGGCGCGTCGATGATGACCAATGACAAAGAGGTCGCGAACCACTCCATCGTGACCCAGCGCGTTCATGAGGCGGGCGGCAAGATCGCCATGCAGATCCTGCATGCGGGTCGCTATGCCTATGGTCCGAAATGTGTGGCCCCCAGCCCGGTGAAATCCCCGATCTCGCCCTTCCCGCCGAATGAGCTGGACGAGGAAGGTATCGAGAAACAGATCAGCGACATCGTGAACGCTGCCGTTCTGGCCCGGAAAGCGGGTTATGACGGGGTCGAGATCATGGGGTCCGAGGGATATTTCCTCAACCAGTTCATTGTAACACACACCAACAAGCGCACCGACCGTTGGGGCGGGTCCTATGAGAACCGCACACGCCTGCCGATCGAGGTGGTGCGCCGTACGCGTGAAGCCGTGGGCACTGATTTCATCATCATCTACCGCCTGTCGATGATCGACCTGATCCCCAATGGCTCGACTCATGAAGAGGTTGTTGAACTGGCCCAGCGTATCGAAGAAGCCGGTGCCACGATCATCAACACCGGCATTGGCTGGCACGAAGCGCGTATCCCGACCATCGCCACCAGCGTTCCGCGCGCGGCCTTTTCCTGGGTAACGAAAAAGCTGATGGGTAAGGTTTCGATCCCCGTCATCACCTCGAACCGGATCAACACGCCTGAGGTCGCCGAAGAAGTTCTGTCGACCGGTTGCGCCGACATGGTATCTCTGGCGCGGCCAATGCTGGCGGATGCGAATTTCGTGAACAAAGCGATTACCGGCGAGGCCGCCCAGATCGCGCCCTGTATTGCTTGTAACCAGGCCTGTCTGGACCACACGTTCAACGGCAAGCTGACCTCGTGCCTGGTGAACCCGCGCGCCTGCCATGAGACCGAATTGACCATCACCGCAGCTGAAACGCCAAAGACTATTGCCATTGTCGGCGCGGGTCCAGCCGGCCTGTCCACGGCAATGACCGCCGCCCAGCGCGGTCATGACGTAACCCTGTTTGACCGCGCCTCAGAGATCGGCGGTCAGTTGAACATGGCCAAACAGGTTCCGGGCAAGGAAGAATTCTGGGGACTGGTCGACTGGTACCGCACGATGATTGCCGATCTTGGCGTCAAAGTAGAGTTGAACCGCGAGGTTACGGCCGATGACCTGAGCGGCTTTGACGAGGTGGTTATCGCCACCGGTGTCATCCCGCGCGACCCGCAGATTCCCGGTCAGGATCGGGACAACGTCATCAATTATATCGACGTGCTGCGCGAAAAGGCGGATGTCGGTAAGTCAGTCGCCGTGATCGGTGCCGGCGGCATCGGGTTTGATGTGTCCGAATTCCTGCTGGAAGACGGCCACAGCGTTACCACCGACCTGCCCGCATGGATGAAGGAATGGGGTGTGACCGACCCGGCCGAACACCGCTCGGGCCTGGCACCAGAGGGTCCGCAACCTGCGGCGCCTGCGCGTGAGGTCACTCTGTTGCAGCGCAAGAAACAGGCGCATGGGAAAGGTCTGGGTAAAACAACCGGCTGGATTCACCGCGCTACGCTAAAGATGAAGGACGTCAATTTTGTGGGCGGCGTGAATTACGAGCGCATCGACGAGGACGGCCTGCATGTCAGCTTTGGTGAGGACCGTGCCGACCCGACCGTGATAGCCGCGGACACCATCGTTCTGTGTTCCGGTCAGGTATCCGAGCGCAGTCTGGCGGATACGCTGATCGAACGGGGTATCACCCCTCACGTGATCGGCGGCGCGGATGTGGCGGCAGAGTTGGATGCTAAACGGGCGATCAATCAGGGGACGCGGTTGGCGGCTACGTTCTGACGCCATTGTCACAATTGCTCTGACGAAAGCCGCTTCGAAAGAGGCGGCTTTTTTCGTGCCGCTTGACTCTCTTGGTACTTATATACATATGTACTTCATGAGCCAAAAAATTGAACGCACCCAAACGGGAATTCGAATCGAAAAGCGCCTGCTGAAAGTCCTCAAGGGGCTGGCAGAGTCGCTGGATATGACCCTTGGCGATCTGATCGAGGGGATTGCCCTGCATAGCTTTGAGAACAAAGCAGCGTTTTCCGAGGAAACGCTGGAGAAGATCAAACAGCTCAAAAGTGTCTACGACCTCAACTGGACAGCCGAGGACAGCCACCGTTTCAAGGAGGACGGAGAATGAGCGCCGACATCACCAGCGCGTTTGAGGCACACGCCATCGACAACACGACATTCGGACATGCCGAACATGTACAGGTCGCATACGATCTGCTGCGCAAGTACGATTTCATCGATGCTGCAGCGATCTACGCCAAAGGAATCCGAACACTTGCGGCCAAGGCCGGCGCCCCGGATAAGTTCAACCTGACGATCACCTACGCATTCATGAGCCTGATCGCAGAGCGTCTTGCCAGTTCACAATCCAGCACTTTCGAGGCATTCATTGCGGAAAACCCCGATTTGATGGCCAAGACAGCCCTCAGCCAATGGTATCCACAAGAACGGCTGAATTCAGCGCTGGCGCGCCGTATTTTCCTATTGCCCGACGTGGCATAGTTGCCTGCGCCGCGAAGGCACGTCGGCTACTCGACCGTTATCGTGATCACCTGGGACACAATAGGAGGGGAGTGTGGCACATGCCCGGCATCGCCCAGCACCAGTTGCAGCGTGTGTGCACCAGGGGCCAATTCCGTTGTCACCTCGGTCTGTCCCCCGCCGAAATGCAGATGGTTGTCGTCCGCAGGCAGACCATAGGCCAGCTCGTCCACACCGTCCTCGCCCTCACCCAATGGCGGGCGGTCGATCAGCAAATGGTGGTGACCGGTGTTTTCCACCTCGGTTCCGGCGGGGGCCACGCCCATCCCGCTTAACCCAAAGACCACGGTCACCGGCGATGAAACCGTGTCGCCATCCGACAGGTTTACAAAATAGACCCGTGCATCCGGGTTCGACGGCGTCTCGCCACCAGCCCATACAAGGGTCGCGGACAGACATATGGCTGCGATGGTATAAATGGCTTTCATGATCTCCTCCGTGGTCACAAATTTGCCATTGTCACCCTAGCATATCTGGCCGAAATCACCCAAAACCCTTGGCTTACAGGCTTTGTGGCCATCTAGGAAACCATCGTTTCCGCGTTTCCCATATGCAAACGATCCGAATTGAAACCCTGATATTATCCCATGTCCGCCCTGTTTCCGCCTAGATTGGACGTCAGGTTGGCAAAAAGGACTAAGACCTGGGGAATGAGAATGGACCGACTGACCGAAATGGAAGCCTTTGCCAATGTGGTGGACCAGGGTGGCTTCACCGATGCGGCCAAGAAAATGGGCATCTCCAAATCGGCCGTGTCAAAGCATGTTTCCAGCCTCGAGGCCCGTCTGGGCGCACGGCTGCTGAACCGCACGACCAGGCGCGTGTCGCCGACGGAAATTGGCCTGGCATATTACGATCGCGCACGGCGCGTTTTAAATGATGCGGGCGAAGCTGATGCGCTTGTGACTTCGATGCAATCCGCCCCCTCGGGTCTGCTTCGGATCAGCGTTGCAACAGATTTCGGCGTCAATCATCTGTCTCCGGTTCTGTCGGATTTTCTGGCGGCCTATCCTGATATCACTGTGAACATGGTGCTGAACAACCGCTACGTCGAGCTGATTTCTGAAGGGTTCGATGTAGCCGTTCGGATTGGTGAGTTAGAAGACAGCACCCTGCGCGCACGCAAACTGACTGAAACCGTCAAGCGGATGGTCGCAGCACCCAGCTATGTCGAGAAATTCGGCCGACCGCAGAAAATTGACGATCTGAACGAACACAAGCTGCTGCATTACTCCAGCCAGTCTTCTGGCAACGTGTGGAGGCTGACCGCGCCGTCGGGTGAAAAAAGACAGGTTCGCACCGCAGGGTGGCTGAGCGTGAACGATGGGCAATCCCTGTTGAACGCCGCCATCTCTGGTCTGGGGATCGCATATCTGCCCAGCTATCTGTACGCAGAAGCGCTGAAATCCGGTGCCGTTGTGGATGCGATGCCATCGCTTCCGGACGAGGTACAGGGCGTCTACGCCGTTTACCCGCCCGGACGCTTTACACAGCCCAAGGTGCGGGCATTCATAGATTTTCTCGTCGACGCCTTTCACGAGAAAGGCCCGATGGACTGGTGAACTAAGGAGCAGCGCGACATTAAGGCGGTTTCATCGCAAGGATACTCTGAGAAGTTGCTGAGATTTGGGGGCCAGAATCGATGTGGCGGTTTCCTTAAGACCATGCAGTGGGATGAAAAGGGTGAGGGAATGAGCACGGCGATTGAGACCAATGCCAGCGAGAAAAAATCCGTAGACGCACCGCACTCGGCGACTTTTGTCCGTTCAAGGCAACTTCCGAATTCGGCCGTAAGCGAAGTCACTGGATTGATCGGTGTCGTTTCCTTGTTCTGCGCCACAATGGGAGCCGCGTATTTCAAAGTATCTTTGCTGCTATCCATTATGATGTTGTTGGGTTTGCCTGCGGCAACGATGGTTGCATCGACTATTTTGCTCGACAAAGCACACTTGCGCGCTTCCACAGGCTTGGACTATGGGCTGGCAAGACACCGGTTTGAAGTCATGGAGATTACAGTTACAAAAACTATAGGTCTGGGTGCTACCTTTCTCGTGATCGCCCTAGCTTATCAACTCATCCCAACCTATGAAGCATCAAAATACGAGTTGACCCGGGCATTGTCTCTTGTCGTTTTTCCATTGCTCTGGGTCCTGTCGCCAATTTACATCGCATTTACCACTCGCCACATGGTGGATCCTCGCGACGAGCTTTGGCACTTTGGAAAGCTGGTCACGTTAAACTACTCGGCTGTCAATCGACAAAAGGTCAAAGATCATTGTCGCGCATGGCTCGTCAAAGGTTTTTTCTTAGCATTTATGATCTCGATCCTGCCGACGAACATTCATTCCATGATCAACGCTGATCTGAGTAATTTTTTTTCTAAACCGCTGCCGACCGTTTTCTTCTTAATTCAATTGACGTTTTTCGTGGACGTCTGCATCGGGACGATTGGATATCTTTGCACATTTAAAGCGCTGGACTCACACATCAGAACAGCAAACCCTTACCTTTCTTCTTGGATTGCAGCGTTGATCTGTTACCCGCCATTCATTCTCATGACTTCAGGTGGCCCCCTTGATTACAAATCCGGCACTCAAGATTGGACATATTGGTTTGAAGGGATGCCACTGCTTTTAACACTATGGGGGTCAGCGATCGTAGTACTTGCAATGATTTATGCCTGGGCCACGGTTGCATTCGGAATTAGGTTCTCGAATCTGACACATCGCGGGATAATTACGACCGGGCCGTTTCGCTATGCCAAGCACCCGGCGTACCTGTCAAAAAACGCTATGTGGTGGTTGATGTCTGTACCGTTCCTTTCAAACCTCGGAACGGCGGCGGCTGTTCAAAGCTGTATTTTGCTGCTTGGAGTGAACGCCGTTTACTACGCCCGGGCCAAAACTGAAGAAAAACACCTTATGGCGGATGCGGACTATCGTGAATATTCTGAGTGGATTGAGGCAAATGGCCTGTTTGCGCGGATACTTTCGGGTCGTCGCAAGCCTCACACTCGCTAGTGTTTCTTGGCACCCGATTGAACACTATTCTAAACTGCTAGAAAAAGCGCTGCCTTGTGAGGACTTAGAACATCAAATGAAGTTAACTTTGCAGAGATGCACTTGTTTAGGGTCACTTTGATCGCGATCTGTTCATTCATCGCCGCTTAACAACAAGGCACGAAGACAGCTCTTCAATTCAAACTGAGTGACCTCAGTCAACCTGGCGCGTGCTATTCTCTGGCCAACGATTGCGCAATCTCAAGTTGGTAAACCTGCCCATGGCAAAAGGCGCGGGCTATTATCAGATCAAGCTTGAGAATAGGCCGATGCAGGTGTAGGCGGCACACCATTACTTCCTCCGAGAATCAAAAAACTAAACGGCTTTCGTTTGGTCCATTATGGGAGGCTTGTGTGATCTCATTCAGCTCAAACTCAGCGCTGCGTTTAGGCTTCAGTTGATCAGCAAGACCGCCTCGACCCGGCGGTTCAGGTCGCGGCCTTCCGGCGTGGCATTCGAGGTGAGCGGGACCAGATAGCCGATCCCGCGCGCTTCGACCCGGTCTGCCGCGATCCCATGCGCCTCGATCAACCGGGCACGCACGGCCTGCGCACGGCCGGTACTGACCGAGATATTGGCATCCAGCGCGCCCGTGTCATCGGTGTGACCCACAAGTGCCAGCCGGATGTTTGGGTTTTTGTCCAGAAACTCGGCAACCAATTTCAGCGACGCAAAAGGCCCTTCGCCCAACGTCATCTCTCCGGTACGGAAATGAAGATCTTCCAATATTGCATGGCCGTTTTGATCCAATTCGGCCAACAGGTCGCTGGACGACGTGACTGGCTCGTCGATCACAAGCGGCGGCGGAGCCTCTGCACCCACCGGTGTGACGCGGATCATCTGCACATACCCGTCAGGCGGATTGCGGCTGACCAACAGGCTGACCACATTGCCCCCCCGAATGGCGGACAAAAAGCGATAGTCCTGAATGGCCACATACATGTCGGGTGTTGGCACGACTTCGGTGCCAAAACGAAAATCGAACCCGCCACACGTTTTGGCCTGACACTCAAGCAGGATCTCGTACCCTTGTGCGGCGATCTGATCCCTTAGCGGGGCCAGTAATTGCAGCGTGGTGCTAGAACCCGATTGGAGCCGCCAGGTTAACCGCTCGACCTTTCCTTCAACCTCTCTTGCGGGCACTGCACCGTCAACGAAAGGGCCGATTGGCAGCTCATAGCTGTCCAATTCACTGGTCCGGTCGCTGACCAGCCGCGCGCCAGAGGGCATCGTCAGGTTCTGTGCAAGACCCTGACTGGCCATCATCATCAGAAAAAGGGCTGCGGTTCGGATCATCGGGCCTGCGTGTGGTATTCGTCGTTCGGAGCCATAGCCGTTGCGCTGGCCACCCGGTTCGACATGTTGAAAAAGCCGGTCACATTGGCAATGTCCCAAATGTCCCGGTCGCTGAACCCAACATCGCGCAGACGTTGACGATCAGGTTCTTCGATCTCGGTACTTGCAGTCGTCATCTTGGCAGCAAAATCCAGCATGGCGCGTTGGCGGTCGTCCAGAGGGGACACGCGGTAGTTCATCACCAGCATCTCGCCCAATTGCGGATTGCCCGACAATTGCCGAACAGCTGCACCATGGGCCACCAGACAGTAAAAGCACTTGTTGATCGCGGACACGACCACCGCAATCATTTCGCGTTCCAGTTTTGACAACCCGCTGTCACCCAACATCAGGTCGTTATAATTCGCCGTAAACGCGTTCAGCTTGTCGATGTCGAACGCATAAGCCTTCAGAACATTGGGCACAAAGCCCAGTTTTTCGACACAGATATCAAAGTACTTCTGCGTCTCAGGCGGCAGCGGGTCCACCATCGGCAGGTCCAGCGCGGTGGGCAGGGTTTGGTCGGTCACGGTGGTCACTCTCCTTGGACAAGCTGACGGTAATGGTATTCTCCGGTGATCTCCATCCCGAGCGCATGGTAAAGACCATTTGCCCCGTCATTGGCCTTGGTGCAGATCACACTTAGCGTTTTTGCGCCGTTCTTCTGCGCCCAGATTGCAGCCGCGCGCATGGCCCACTTTCCCAAGCCCTGACGGCGATGGGCCGGTAAGATTTCCAGCGCATGAACCATGGCGACGTCGTCGTGAATGGCGACAAAACCGGTCCCCGCCGGGTGATCGGAATGACGCAGGAATATTCCCGTTTTCGACCCCTCGGCCCGGTCCATGATGGCCCGCCGTTCCGGACCGATCCCGCCTTGCGCCCAGATCTCGTTCATGATCGCCAGCGGACTCCAGATGGTAAAGACGGTGACCCGGGGGATCGGAGTATCTGTCAGGTCCTCAACCGGGCATTGGTAGATGTTGACGGGATCAAGAATGTCATAGCCACGATCCGCAAGCTGCTGATCCAGCCGTTCGTCGCCCGGACGCAGGCAGAATATGGGCCGCTGACCCATCGCGCGCATCGCCCCTTCAGCGGCTCTAATATCCTCGTCGGTCGCCGATGCCAGAGCGCTGGCCGCGGAAACGCGCGAACCACCACCCAACCCCTGTCGCAGGCGAAAAGGGCCAATAATCTCGAACCGAGCCGCCGGCCATGTACCGTCGACAACGTCGGCCCAGTTCGGGCTCAAAGCTCCAGCTCTTTCGCCAACCGGGTCGTGGCCGCATCGACCTGTGACCCGTTCGTGCCACGAACCACTACGTTAGAGCCGAATACACCATTTACCTGAAACGGATAGCTGCCGATGGCGAGATCAGGATAATCCTCAGCCAAAGCCGACAGGGTCGAGGCGATGTCACCTTCACCCCGGTTGACCCGCAGCGTTTGCGACAACAGGGGATCGCCGCCGGTCAGCTTAGGCAAAACACTGGCGACCATAGCCTGAAAAATTGTGGGGATTCCCGCCATGACGTGCACGTTGCCAAGGGTGAATCCCGGCGCGGTTGAGACCGGATTGTCGATTAATGTCGCGCCTTCCGGAATACGTGCCATCCGCAGGCGCGCGGCGTTCAGTTCCAACCCGGAGTTCTCGTAGTGCCGCTCCAACAGCGCTCGGGCGTCGGCGCGCACATCAATCGATGCACCAAAGGCGCGGGCAATGCAGTCGGCCGTGATATCGTCATGGGTCGGACCTATTCCGCCGCTGGTGAACACATGATCAAAGCAGTCCGACAGGGCGCGCACGGCCTGTTCGATGGCAGTGGCGTCATCGCTGACCATACGAACCTCTTTAAGATCGATGCCCTGTTTGGTCAGTTCCTGCGCAAGGTAATGCATGTTTGCATCCCGGGTGCGCCCCGACAGGATTTCATCCCCGATCACAAGCATTGCTGCGGTTGGGTTCGGCATGACCTGTCCTTTCCTTAAATGGCACAGGCCGCAAGATATCGTTCCTGCTGAACCTCGCAAGGCCCGTTTGTCATTCTCGCAACGCTTGGGCAGGCAAATCGGCAGTGACGCTTTGGAACAGGTCCATATCGTTCATCGACCGCGCTAGGATCATCGCTCCTTCTAAACGGGCGATCGTTTCACCGGCGCGCGCTTCGGGGTTTGTGGCACCGGCGGCCCTGAAGACAGTTTCCAGCCATACTAGATTGCGTTCGAAAAACTCACGCGTTCTTCTGGCAACCGGGTCCGGCAACCTTGCGATTTCAGCACCGAACATACCGCACAGGCACATCAGGTCCTGTTCAATCAATGCTTGTCGATATGCCGCCACATATTGTTCAAGAGATTCCAAAGGCGTGGCTTCGTCCAACCGCCCCAACGCCCCCAGGAACCGATCAGTGTACCGGGTAACCAGCGCCTCACCCAAAGCTTCCTTGGTGGGGAAATGGTAGTGAATGCTGGCCGATTTGATGCCGATTTCAGACGCGATGTCGCGAAAACTGAAGGCATAATACCCGCCTTGTCGCGCCATACGCTCGGCCACATCCAAAATACGGCTGGCAGTTTCTGACAGGGGTTTTTCCGTTTTGGGCATCTGCTCATCAATCTATAATTTACCTACCACTAGATAGGGGGTTGTATTTCAGATTTCAAACTCA
Source organism: Ruegeria sp. CDSA033 (assembly GCF_059612305.1). Taxonomy (NCBI): domain Bacteria; kingdom Pseudomonadati; phylum Pseudomonadota; class Alphaproteobacteria; order Rhodobacterales; family Roseobacteraceae; genus Ruegeria; species Ruegeria sp. CDSA033. Next base: position 80,020 of record NZ_JBXWQI010000003.1, read on the forward strand.
ATATATCTACCTATCAGTAGATAGGGAATCAGATCATGACACAGACAACAACACTTATCATCGGTGGATCCAGCGGAATGGGTCTGGCCACAGCGCGCCAAATCATAGCAAGTGGCGGGCACGTGACCCTTGTCGGGTCATCCGCCAGCAAGTTGGACGCGGCGAAAGCGGAACTTGGCGGCGCTGCGGACATATACCGCGCGAACCTGCGCGACGCGGCAGACGTCGAGGCGTTGATCAAACAGATCAAATCGGACACGCGTCACATTCAGGGGTTGGTAAATGCAGCCGGTACATTCGCGCCAAAACCGTTCCTGGAACACACCGTCGAAGACTATGGCAGTTATATGGATCTGAACCGCGCGACCTTTTTCATCACGCAGGCCGTGGCCGAAAATATGAAAGCCAACGGAGGCGGTAATATCGTCAACATAGGCTCTATGTGGGCAAAACAGGCAGTTCGCGCCACACCGTCCTCGGCCTATTCGATGGCCAAAGCCGGACTTCATTCCCTGACGCAGCATCTGGCAATGGAGCTGGCGGAACATAAGATCCGAGTGAACGCCGTTTCTCCGGCGGTGGTGGTGACGCCCATCTATGGTGCCTTCATCGCACCGGACCAGATAGAAGCGACCTTGACTGATGCTTTCGACGCTTTCCACCCAATCGGCCGCGTCGGTCGGCCCGAGGATGTGGCGCATACCGTCACCCATCTTCTGTCCGATGATGCGGGTTGGGTCACTGGGGCAGTCTGGGATGTTGATGGTGGCGTAATGGCGGGCCTCGTCTGACACTTCCCATGTGGGCGGGGGCGCGTTAAGCCGAGTGGTATGAAGTTTGCCACCCCATTGATCCCCGCCCGCCTGATCCGCCGCTACAAACGCTTTCTGGCCGATTGCCAGTTGGAGGACGGGCGTGAAGTAACCGCCCATTGCGCAAATCCGGGGTCAATGATGGGTCTGGCGGAACCCGGCGAGAAGATCTGGTTGGAACCCAACGATGACCCGAAGAAAAAACTGAAATACGGCTGGCGTCTGGTCGATCATGAGAACGGGCATTTTACCGGTGTTGACACCTCGGTGCCCAACAAAGCCCTGCGCGCGTCCCTTGAGGCCGGTGAAATACCTGAGCTTGCAGCCTATGAAACCGTCCGTCCCGAGGTGAAGTACGGCGAAAACAGCCGTATTGATTTTCTGCTGACGCAACCTGGCCTGCCCGACGCCTATGTCGAGGTCAAAAGCGTGACCCTGTCCCGCGAACCGGGACTGGCAGAGTTTCCCGACAGCGTAACCGCACGCGGAACCAAACATCTGGGTGAGTTGTCACACATGGTGGCACAAGGACATCGTGCGATCCTGCTGTATCTGGTGCAGCGAACCGATTGCGATCGTTTTGCGTTGGCGGCAGATGTCGACCCAACCTATACGGCCGCTTTCGAAGCTGCACAGGCTAAAGGAGTGGAAAGACTGATTTATGGGACCCGGATTTCACCGGATGGCGTTTGGGTGGATACTTTCAGGTTCAGCGGATGATTGGCTTGAAAGTCGTACCGCCGCAAAAAGCATAGAAAAAATGCACTGCGTCAGACAATCTGCCTAAAATCTGCCAAAGTCCCTCATGATACAACACGTGCGGCCTTGCACGCACACACGCTGGAAACAGCTATTCGCACAACAAAAATAGGAAAAATCTAAAATCTCATGAAGTATATTGCGCTAATCACCGTGGCAGCCATTGCTCTGACGGGATGTTCCGTCGATCCAAAGGCGGCAGCATCACGCCGCGCTGCACTTTTGCAGAACGCTTTCCCGAATCCGGCTGACCGACAGGGCCTTGATCTGGCCTTTCCGCTTGAATCTGGTGGTGTTTATAAAACAATCGAGGTTGGGTTCTTTCCGGATGAAGTATCTGAGCCAGAAGTTAGACGACGCGTCGAATCCTTTTGCGCACAACAGAACAGCGCAAGTTTGACGGGCCGTGCCGTGATCAAGAAGGATTTGGGCATCAACAGCAGAACACAGGCCAACGGCATTGCACGCCCGGTGCATCAAATCTTTTACAGTTGCGTATGAGCAAACCGGATCAACTCTGATTGAGAGGCCCCGGTGGGAAGGCCGGGACCTTCCATGCGCAGCGATCGTATAACATGAGAACAGGCCAGCGGCCGTCTACTAAGCTGCAAAAATGCGCGGTTGCCAGGTTTTAGCCAGGCTATCCGGCCACGGCGTCTCGAACACATTTCATTTGACCGAAGAAAGCCAAAAATTCCCAAGTTCGCTTGAAAGTCAGGCATGTCACCTCATTTCCGCTGTAAGAAAAATTCCACGGCCCGCACCCTCTGGAACTTTCTGCACAAGCAGCGTAAAAGGAGTGCTGCGCGCAACATTTGGAGCTTAGCGTCGATGAAAGAACATCGTGGCCGCCTGACCAAGGACGGCATCCGCATTTATGAACAGGGTGACTTTGCCGGCATGCATGCGGCAGGGGCTTTGGCTGCGCGGATACTCGACGATATTGCAGAACATGTCTTTCCGGGCCAGACCACTGGCGCAATTGACGGCATGATCACGCAGATGGTCGAGGATGCGGGCGCGACATCGGCAACAATTGGCTACAAGGGCTATCAGCATGCCAGCTGTATCAGCGTGAATCACGTGGTCTGCCACGGCATCCCCAGTGACAAGAAACTGAAGGATGGCGACATTCTGAACATCGACGTTACGGTCATCGTAGACGGCTGGTTCGGCGATACTTCGCGCATGTATGTTGCGGGCAAACTACCCCGCAAGGCTGAACGTCTGATCCAAGTGACACATGATGCCCTGTTCAAAGGCATCGAGGCGGTCAAACCGGGCAACACCTTCGGCGATATCGGCCACGCCATTCAGGCCTACGTCGAGGCGCATCGGATGAGCGTTGTCCGTGATTTCTGTGGCCACGGATTGGGCCGGGTATTCCACGCGCCGCCAAACGTTCTGCACTATGGCCGTCCGGGCACCGGCGCGGTGCTGGAAGAGGGCATGTTCTTCACCATCGAACCGATGGTGAACCTTGGCCGTCCTGAGACGAAAACACTGGCCGACGACTGGACCGCTGTGACCCGCGACAAGTCACTGTCAGCGCAGTTCGAACACTCGGTGGGTGTGACGGCTGATGGGGTCGATATCTTTACCCTGTCACCGGGCAATAAGTTCCATCCGACCTATTCGTCCTGATCGGCGGCCTGTTCGCGCAGCAGTTTCAGCAGCAATGTTTCCGTGCCCCACGGCGTAATCGCGTCGTGGATGAACACAGGCGCGCGTAAAGGCTTGGGCGCGGGTCCGGTGTGGGTTTCAGCGGCCTGTGAGTGGGTCCAGAACAGAGAGGTGGCGGTGCGGTCCATCCGCCAATCCTAGCATAATTGGGCTATAGACCCAAAAGCTTTGGCACTTGCGCCATGTCGTCAAAGACTTCGGCGCCCAACGCAGCCAGCCGCGCACCGTCGTCATCGGCCCCATACCCAAGGCACCGCATATCGGCGCGCTTGGCAGCGGTCACTCCGCTTTCGCTGTCTTCGATGACGACCGGGGACTTGGCACCGAAATGCTGCGCTGCTGCAATGAACAAAGCAGGGTCGGGTTTACCCACCCCCAGAATATGCGCCGAAAACATCACATCCCGGAACCTGTCCCATAATCCGTTCTGGCCCAGGGTGATCTGCATCTTTTCCGGGCGGCCATTCGAGGCGACGCAATACGGAATACCCAATGAATCCAACTGCTCCAATAGCTCGGGGATACCCGCAACCAAAGGTGTACCGGCACGCAAAACCTCATAGGTTTCCGAATAGATCTGTTCGATCCAATTTTCCGGCAGGTCCGCGCCCAGCGCCCGGGCCTTTTCGCGGACACCGGTCATCGTACCGCCGACGAAAAGCGCCATGCATTCCGCCAAAGACAGGTTCAGCCCATATCTCGAAAAGCTGTCGATCAAAACCTGGTTTGACAGAACCTCACTATCGACCAGGACACCATCGCAATCGAAAATGACCAGGTCGTGCATGTCAGACCTCTGTCCGCCACATCAGCGAAATATGCGTGTCGCCATATTTACGCGCATTGTGCAGGTCAAATCCTTCGGGCGCTTCCATGGGGACGTTTTCTTCCCAGACGATCAAGGCATCTTTTGCCAGCCACCCCCCTTGAGTGACCGTAGCAAGCGCCTTTTGCCCCAGGTTTTTGCCGTAAGGCGGGTCGAGAAAAATCAGATCAAAAGGTGTGCCCGGATTGTCGCCCAATCGCGTCGCGTCGCGACGGATCAGATCGGTACGATCCTTGCTTTGGGTCAGATCAATGTTCTTACGGATCAGTCCCTGCGCCACACGCCCGTCATCAACGAAAGTCACATGCGCCGCGCCGCGCGACAGCGCCTCAAGCCCCAGTGCTCCGGTGCCCGCGAAAAGGTCCAGAACACGCAGCCCATCAAAGTCGATCTGATGGCTCAGCACATTGAACAGGCTTTCCCGCACGCGGTCAGTGGTGGGACGCAGATGCGCCCCGGCATCTCCTTTGCCGACCGAGGCCAAGGCGCGGCCCCGGAATTCTCCGGCGATGATCCTCACGCTTTGAGCAGCGGTTTCAGGTCCGCATCTGGGTCCGCCACGACGGCCGGGTCGGCAGTTTTGCCTGCATCAATCAGGCGTTTGCCCACCATATAGGCACGTGGGTCATTCATCGCGTCGACCGCGATCAGCAGATCGCCTTTGTAATACCAGAAGGACACTGTCTGCCCGTCGCCCTTGCGGGTCACCACGCGGTCATAGCCCGTGTTCAGACCTGCGATTTGTAGTTTGACGTCATACTGGTCCGACCAGAACCACGGCGTCGCCACATAATCCCTGGCGGCACCCAGCATGTTCTGAGCAACGATCTCGGCCTGATCGATGGCATTCGGTACGCTTTCCAGCCGGATACGGCCACCATCATGTGGGAACGACGCGCAATCGCCCGCCGCCCAGATAGCCGGATCAGAGGTGCGGCCATGGGCATCCGTTTTGATGCCGTTGTCCAATTCCAACCCGGCCATCTCGGCCAATTGGGTCGAGGGTGCGATGCCCACGCCAACCACGACGAAATCAACCTCAAGCTTGGTGCCATCAGTCAGAATGGCCCCGGTGACCTTGCCGTCTTCGCCGACCAGACGATCCAGCCCGACGCCTTCACGAATGTCGGCACCGTATTCGGAATGCAGAGCACGGAAGTAGTCGCTGGTTTCCGGTGCTGCGACACGTTGCAAAATCCGTTCCGCCATCTCGACCAGAGTAACCTTGACCCCGCGCTTGGCACAGACGGCAGCCGCTTCAAGCCCGATATAACCACCACCAACGATCAGGGCGCGGGCGCCCTCTTTCACGCGGGGCTCCATCTCGTCGATATGGGTCAGGTCGCGCACGACATGGACGCCTTCGAGATCACCGCCAATGGCAGCAGGCAGGTAACGCGGGTCGGAACCAGTGGTCAGGGCCAGTTCGTCATAAGAAATCACCTCATCGCCCAGGGTCACGGTCTTGGCCTTGGGGTCGATCGCGGTTACGCGCTGACCCAGACGCAGGGTGATGTTGTTTTCGGCGTAGAAACTTTCGGGGCGTAGGAACAGGCGTTCAAGCTCCATCTCTCCCAGCAGATAAGCTTTGGACAGTGGGGGGCGCTGATAGGGCAGATGCTGCTCGGCACCGATCAGCGTGATATCGCCTTCAAACCCGTCCTTGCGCAGTCTTGCAACAAGAGATGATCCCGCCTGCCCGGCTCCGATCACAACAATATGGCTCATCTTCGTCCTGCCCTGTCAAATTCCCGTGGTTTCATTCTCTGGCTCACCTATATTGCGGCTGAGGCCGACTCTGCAAATCCAATCGACAGGAGGAACAAGATGATTTCAACCGGTGATACGCTTCCCGACGCAACGTTGACTCAAATGGGGGCAGAAGGGCCCGAAGAGGTTCGGATTTCAGACAAGACCAAAGGCCGCAAGGTTGTGATCTTTGCAGTGCCCGGCGCATTCACACCAACCTGCCATTCGGCCCACGTGCCCAGCTTTATGCGAACCAAGGAACAGTTCGACGCCAAGGGCGTGGACGAGATCATCTGCGTCTCGGTCAACGACCCCTTTGTAATGAGCGCATGGGGCGAAGCCACTGGCGCGACAGGCGCAGGCCTGACCATGCTGGCCGACGCCGCATCCGAATTCACCAAGGCCATTGGCATGGATTTCGACGCCCCGCCCGTCGGCCTGCTAGCGCGCTCAAAGCGCTATGCGATGTTGGTCGAAGATGGCAAAGTCGTTGCGCTGAACCTCGAGGAAAACCCCGGTGCCTGCGAGATTTCCGCGGGCGAAGGTCTGCTTGAGGCCATCTAGGTCGCTCGGGCCCCGGTACAGCCGGGGCCACGTTAACCCTATTTCACTTGATGCAACTTCCTGATGGGTCGATACTTGCCCCATTCATTCAGGGAGTTTTTTGATGAAGCTCAAAGTCATCACAGTCATTCTGGGTGCTGCAGGCGCGCTCGCAGCGTGTGGCCCGGCCCCGACACCTCAGCAGCAGCAAGCACGACAGCATGAGATCGCCTGCCTCGGCGGCACACTAGGCGGCGCACTGATCGGCGGGGCGATTGGCAATCAATTCGGCGGTGGGTCCGGCAAAGACATCCTGACCGCGGCCGGGGCCGTCGCGGGCGGCGTCTCGGGCCAGCGTTACGCGTGCTGAGGAGAGAATGATGATGAAAACAGTTATTTTAACGACGACGATCATTCTGGTAGCCAGTGCAACCTTGGCGGAAACAGTGGCTGAACTGCACGAAAAGGAACTGAACGCCATTGATTCCAACAACGATGGCTTCCTGTCCAAGGACGAGTTCAACGCTTTTTCGGATTATGCTTTTCAGGCCATGGACGAAGACAAGAACGGAACGCTGGGTCTGGAAGAAGCCAAGCCGTTTCTGGACATAAAGCGGTTTCAAAACGTTGACCGCAACAACGACAGCTTTATTTCACGATTAGAGTATGACCAGCAGATGGGCGATGATTTCCTGGCCGCCGATCAGGACGGAAACGGCCAGTTGGATTGATCGCACGACCGGGCTGAACGATAGGAGCGTGGTATGAAAAAGTGGATAGCCCTCGGCATTCTGGGGTTTCTTGCCGCCTGTGATGCGCCGCAGGCCCCCGTGGTGACCGGACCGAACGGACAGCCCCAGATCCAGATCAGTACTTCGGGCCTGACGTGCTATGATACGCGATGTTTGGACATCAATCCGGCGGCGCGCAGCGTTCGTTCGGTTGGGAATCGGACAACCGGTATTCCACGAGACATAGACGTCAGCAACGGCACGGTCACACCCGCCGATTTCCGTCGTCTGGGTGAAATAGCTTCTCTGGCCGGCGGCATGGGATCCAGAGGAGACCGTTAAACGAGGCTGTCCATTTTACGCGCCAACTTGGCATCCAGCGCTGACAAACCTCCCACATCATGGGTGGAAAGGACGACCTCGACCGTGCGGTACACGTTTGACCATTCGGGATGGTGGTTCCATTTCTCGGCAAAGATCGCCACCTGGGTCATCCAGCCAAAAGCATGAACAAAATCTTCGAATATGAAGGTCTTGGTGATTGCATCCCGGTCCGTGGCCATGGTCCAGCCGTTGTCGAACAACGGATCAAGAAGAGGGCCGCGAGTTTCGGTCGACAATAGTTCCGTCATTGCTGTTCCTCCGGATTCGATTTTCTGAACGGACCGTAATCCGTCAGAATCTCGATCTCTTCTCCCACTGCGTGGGCCTCGGCGTCCAGATATTTCTTGATCGCATCGGCAAAGCCCGGGTCATTGACCCAATGCAAGCTATGCGTGCGCGTGGGCAAGTAACCGCGCGCCAGCTTATGTTCACCCTGCGCGCCTGCTTCTACCCGTGCCAGACCTTCCGCAATGGCAAAATCGATCGCCCTATAATAGCACAGTTCGAAATGCAGGCAGGCGTGATGCTCAGTGCAACCCCAATACCGGCCAAAAAGCGTTTCGCGGCCGATGAAATTCAAAGCCCCTGCGATAGGGTATCCGTCCCGTTCAGCCAGCACCAAGGCCATGTCGTCCGCCATGGTTTCATGCGCAATATCAAAGAATTGGCGGGTCAGATAGGGAACGCCCCATTTACGGGACCCGGTGTCCTGATAGAACTGCCAGAAGGCATCCCAGTGTTCGGGGCGCAGGTCATCCCCTGTCAGAGTGCGGATTTCGCCGCCAAAATCGATGGCCTGCGCGCGTTCTTTGCGGATATTCTTGCGCTTGCGCGATGACAACGCCGCAAGAAATCCGTCGAAATCTTGATATTCGTCATTCAGCCAGTGAAATTGCTGTGACTGGCGCAGCATAAGGCCCATCTGCTCACCCGCCAGCGCCTCGGCTTCGGTGCAGAAGGTTGCGTGGACCGAAGACACCTGATTATCCGCAGCCAATTGCACCGCCCCCTGCACCAGCGCAGACATGCCAACCGAGTCATAGCCGGGGCGCACCAGAAAACGCCGACCTGTTGCAGGGGTGAACGGTACGGCGATCTGCAGCTTGGGATAATAACGACCCCCGGCACCTTCATAGGCATGCGCCCAGTTGTGGTCGAAGATGTATTCGCCCTGACTGTGGGATTTGGCATACATCGGCGCCGCCGCGATCAGCATCCCGTCCAGATAGGCCGTCAAGTATTGCGGTTGCCAGCCAGTTCCGCGCCCGACCGAGCCGCTGTGTTCAAGCGCAAGCAGGAACCGGTGGGTGGTGAACGGATCAAGCGGACGGCCGCCATCGGCAACCTCGGGACACGCGCAGCTGTCCCATTCCGCCGCAGATATCTGCGACAGCGAGCCCAGCACCCGAACCTCGATCTGTGCCTGATCCATTTGCCCTCCGCCTCTGATCTTTATCTGTGACGTTGCAGGGCTGGTTCAACCCGGTTGTGCAGCCAGATACCCTTCGAACGTCACATTGTTCGCAACTTCGCGGGCCTCTGCCTCTTGTTCAGGCGACCGCACAGTCCAGCACAGGATCGGTACACCGCGTGCCTTCAGTTCGGCCACGCGGGGGCGGTCAAGGTCTTCGACCTCATGGCTGATGAAACTGGCCCCGACACGGTCGAAATCCGGAATGTCGCGCAGGTGGTCACAAACACTCTGAGGTAAAAGCTCGACCTTGGGCTGGTACGATCCTGTCACGATGCCACGCGGCAGATGCGGTGCCAGCCGCGCCAGTTCAGCGACCGAGTTGGGGTTGAACGACATCAACGCCACCGGCCCATCGTAACCTGACAATGCACGCACGGCGTCTTGTTCCAGCGGGCCCACTGATGTGCCCATCGCGCCGTCCTGATCCTTGAATTCGATCAGCAGCGGTACTTTGCCCGCCACGATCTGCAGCACCTCATCCAGCGTCGGGATACCATCGTCCGCGTGCAATAGTGTGGTGCCTGAAGCCTGAACCGAGGTGATCTGCTGGATCGGGCCGGGCTGTCCGGTCAGGCGGGTCATGTCATAGTCATGAAACACCATGGCCCGGTTGTCCGACGTTCGTTGCAGATCAATCTCAATCCCATACCCGGCGTCCACTGCGGCGCGAATGGCCGCCCGGCTGTTTTCCGGGCGGTTGTCCTGTTTGTCATGCAGCGCGCGATGCGCCAGCGGGACTTGAAGGATTACGTCAGGCAGCGCGGGCGTCATTGAACTTCGAAGATACCTTCGATCTCAACCGCGACGCCCAAGGGCAGTGCCGCCGCACTGACGGCCGAACGCGAATGGCGACCTGCATCACCCAGCGCTTCGACCAGAAAGTCCGACGCGCCGTTGATGACCTGCGGTTGCGCAGTGAAATCTGCGGTCGAGTTCACGAACCCGGTCAGCTTGATGACGCGCACCAGCTTTTCGATATCACCACCGCAGGCCGCCTTGACCTGCGCCAGAAGGTTGATCGCACATACCTTGGCCGCAGCAGCGCCTGCTTCGACTTCCATGTCGTCGCCCAGCTTGCCAGTGATCAGATCATCCGCCTTCGAGATCTGCCCCGAGACATAGACGATATTGCCCACGCGCACGAAGGGCACGTAGTTGGCCGCCGGCGCTGGCGCGTCCGGTAGGTTGACACCCAGGCTTTCCAGTTTCGCCGCGATGCTCATGAGGTCTCCTCCCAAATTTGAGTCGGGGCGAAGCTAACCGGGAAGGCAAGGATCGAAAAGTGCGAAAACGGCGATGTGACCTACGCCGGTTGTGGGCGTAACTTTTCTTATTCTGAACTGTTGAACCTGTGTCACTTTACGTTGACCTATTCGGCAGGTTAAACGCTATCTGTTTCATATTGGTAGCGAAACGCCTATGTGACTTTGGGTAGGCCGGGCACAACGGCCAAAGAGAGTATTGATTAAGTGTTCGGGCACGGACTGTCCGAACGTTTTGGAGTGGCAAAGACCGTGTTGAGCAGAATCAGCCTAAAACCCCTGATCGTTGTGTCCGTATTGGCAGTTCTCAGCGCCTGCACCACACGCCCTCCGGAGGGTGTTCAGCAGGGTGAAGCATTTGATCCGTATGAACGCAACAACCGGGGTATCCACAAATTCAACCTTGGCGTCGACCGGTTTTTGTTTCGTCCGGCCTCGAAAGGGTACGTAAAGATCGTGCCCGACCCGATGGTGACCAGTTTCAACCATTTTGCCGAAAACCTGACGATGCCGGGCCAAGCCGTGGACTACCTGCTGCAAGGCAACCTCAAGCAGTCGGGCAATGCACTGCTGCAATTTGTGATCAACACGACCGTTGGTGGCCTGGGGTTGTCAGCCCCCGCCGACGAGTTGAACCTTCCGCCTGTGGATACCGATTTCGGTGAAACGCTGCACGTCTGGGGTTTTGGCGAGGGCGCTTATGTCGAGCTGCCGCTCTATGGCCCGTCAACGCAGCGGGACTCGATTGGCGTTATCGTCAACCTGTTCTCGAACCCGATCAACTTCTCTCCGGTCCGTCCGGTCGACAATATCGGTGTCTATGCCGAGGTCGTGCGCCGGATGGGCGATCGGGGGCGTTTTTCGGACACGGTCGACTCGATCCTGTATGAAAGCGCCGACAGTTATGCGCAGGCGCGGACCATTTACCTACAAAATCGCCGCTTCGAACTGGCGAGAGACGACGAAGAAACCTATCTGGGTCTTTACGACGACCCTTATGCAGACAATGGGACCGACCCTGTCAGAGATCCCTATCTAGACCCATACGAGGACCCCTATGAGGACCCCTATGCCGAGTAACCAAATGAACCGACGCGGTTTTGTCGCCACTGGCCTTGCCGGTCTGGCACTGACCGCCCTGCCTTTTTCCGCCTTTGCCCAGACTGAAGCCAGCGCCAAGGCTCTGGTCGTCAGTGTCGTGGATGACATCAACCGCATCATCGCCTCGGGCAAATCCGAAAAGGCGATGATCCGCGATTTCGAAAAGGTCTTTGTGCAATATGCCGATGTGCCGATCATGGCACGTTATGTGCTGGGGGCGGACGCCCGTTCGGCCAGCCCGTCGCAGTTGAAGCAGTTCACCAAAGCGTTTCAGGGCTATATCTCGAACAAATATGGCCGGCGTTTCCGCGAATTCATTGGTGGGCAAGTCACCGTCCGGAAGGCCCGGAAAATCAAGGCCGGTTACGAGGTACGCACCTCGGTTAAGCTGCAGGGCTCGTCCCCGTTCGAGGTGACATTCCTGGTTTCGGACAAATCAGGCCGCGACAAGTTCTTCAACATGTTCATCGAAGGGGTGAATATGCTGCTGACCGAACGAACCGAGGTTGGCGCGATGCTGGACGCCCGCGGTGGGGACTTAAACCGTCTGATCAAGGACTTGAGTTAGAACAAGGTCAGCTGACCCAGTTCAAACGCAAAGAAACGCCGCGCGAACTCAATCGCGCGGCGTTTTTTCTTTTAATTCAGGCGCTCGCCGGTTTCTTTGGCGAAGTACGATACTTTACTCATATCAAACGCCAAGTTCAGCATCTTGCCCGCTTGCGCGCTGGTTTCGGCATGTAACCTTGCGGTCACCTGCTTGCCGCCCAGTTCTGATACGACATAGGTGTCGGCCCCTGCAGGTTCGACCATATCGACCATGCACGCCGCTTCCTGCACGCCATCACCCGCACGGAAACCCGCCTCGGCGATATCCTCGGGGCGCAGGCCCAGGATTACATCCTCGGGCAACGCCAGATCGCGCGCATCGTTCAGAACCAGCGTTTCGCCGGCATCGCGCGAGATGACGATTTGTGTACCCGACCCGTTTTTGGTGACCTGCGCAGGGATCAGATTCATCGCCGGCGAGCCCATGAAATCAGCGACAAACAGATTGGCCGGGTTGTTATAAATTTCGGCCGGGCTGCCGATCTGCTGCACGATACCGCCCTTCAAGACCACGATCTTGGTGGCCAGCGTCATCGCCTCAATCTGATCGTGGGTCACGTAGACGATGGAAGCGTCCAATGTCTGGTGCAGCTTCTTGATCTCGGTCCGCATCTCAACCCGAAGCTTGGCATCGAGGTTCGACAGCGGTTCATCAAACAGGAACAGCTTGGGATCGCGCACCAGCGCCCGGCCCATCGCCACACGCTGACGCTGACCACCGGATAGCTGGCTGGGACGACGGTTCAGCAGTGGCTCGATTTGCAACAGCGAGGCCACATCGTTCAGCTTGGCCTCCTGCGTTGCCTGATCAACCCCGCGCACCTTCATGCCGAAAGTGATGTTCTTGGCCACGCTCATCGTCGGATACAGCGCGTAGGATTGGAACACCATCGCGATGTCGCGGTCCTTGGGGCTGACATGGGTCATGTCTTTGCCGCCAATCGCCAGTGTCCCGTCGGTGATTTCCTCCAATCCCGCAATGCAGTTCAGCAGCGTGGATTTACCGCAGCCCGAGGGGCCGACCAGCACCAGGAAATCACCCGGTTCGATCGAGATGTTGATGTCCTTCAGAATTTCGGTTGCGCCGTAATTCTTGTAGAGTTTGTTGATATCAAGGATGGGAGCCATGGGTTATCCCTTCACAGAGCCAGCGGTCAGGCCGCGGATGAAATACTTACCGGCAACGACATAGACGAGCAGCGTCGGCAGCCCCGCGATGATCGCGGCGGCCATGTCGACGTTGTACTCTTTGACGCCGGTGGTGGAGTTTACGATGTTGTTGAGCGCCACAGTCACGGGCTGCGTGCCCGCCTGGCTGAACGACACGCCGAACAGGAAGTCATTCCAGATCTGCGTGAACTGCCAGATCACTGTCACCACGATGATGGGCAGCGACAGCGGCAGGAAGATCGACCAGAAAATCCGCAGAAAGCCTGCCCCATCGACCCGAGCGGCTTTGGTCAGCTCGGCCGGAATGGTGACATAGTAGTTGCGGAAGAACAGCGTAGTGAAGCCAAGGCCATAGATCACGTGGACAAAGATCAGGCCCGGAATGGTTCCGGCGATCCCCATCATGCCCAGCAGCCGCGCCATTGGCAGCAGAACAACCTGAAACGGAATAAAGCAGCCAAACAGCATCAGCGAGAAGATGATATTGGCGCCTTTGAACCGCCACTGCGCCACGACATAGCCGTTCAGCGCACCAATCAGGGTGGACAAAAACACCGCAGGCACCGCGATCAGGACAGAGTTCCAGAAGTAAGGCCGCAGACCTTCACACTGGATACCGGTACAAGCGCCGGACCACGCGGTTTTCCAGGCATCGAAGCTGACTTCGCGCGGCAGTGAGATCAGGGACCCAGTGCGAATTTCCTCAAGGCTTTTCAACGATGTGGTTAACATCACGAACAGCGGCATCAGGTAGTACAGCGCGAACAGGCCCAGCAGGACGTAAAGCAGCCAACGAAGGGCAATCTTGCCGGTGGCGCTCTGCGAGCGGGTTTGGGTTTGGGGCATCGACAGATCAGTCATTTTTCGCCCTCAGCTCTGAATAAAGATATGGAACCACGATGGCAAAGACGACCAGCATCATGATCATTGCGGAAGACGCCGCCTGACCAATATCGCCGCGCGAAAACGCCATGGCATACATGTATGTGGCTGGCAGATCGGTCGCGTATCCCGGACCACCACCTGTCAGCGCGATGACAAGGTCAAAGCTCTTGATCGCAAGGTGGGCCAGAACGATGAAGGCCGATAGGAAGATCGGTGCCATCGACGGTATGATGATCGCCGTATAGATGCGCCATGTGGGGATACCATCGACCTGAGCGGCCTTGATGATCTCTCCATCCACCGAACGAAGCCCGGCCAAAAACAGCGCCATAACAAAGCCCGAGCTCTGCCAGATCGCGGCAATCACGATCGTGTAGATGGCGTAATCGGGGTTCACAAGCCAATCGAATTCGAAATTCGGAAAGCCCCAGCCCTGCACCATGGATTCAATGCCCAGACCTGGGTTCAGGATCCACTTCCATGCGGTGCCGGTCACGATCATCGACAGTGCCATCGGGTACAGATAGATGGTGCGAATGACCCCTTCGACGCGGATCTTCTGATCCAACAGGATGGCCAGCAACAGGCCCAGCACCATCGCGATCACGATGAACAGCGCGCCAAAGATATACAGGTTGTTGATTGCCGTATCCCAGCGAGGGGAATCGAACAGGCGTTCATACTGAATGAAGCCATGGATCTCGTATTTCGGCAGTAGTTTCGATCGGGTCAGCGACACCCATGCGGTCCATCCGATAAATCCGTAGACAAAAATCAATACGGCGATGAACGACGGTGCCAGCACCACCTTGGGCAGGTGGTTTTCCAGCCATTCGGACATTTTTTCCTCCGGGGAAAAGTGCTCTGCCCCTCAGTATAGGGGGCAGAGCGATTTGGATCAGTAGCTGTTGGCCACTGCGTCCGCCAGTTGCTGAACCGCGTCAGCCGAGGACATATCCGAGTTGAAATGTGCGGTCACAACATCCGTGATCGCACCAGACTGCGACCCGCGCAGCGCCATGCCATGGGCGTAAGACGGCAGCAGTGAACCACCTGCCGAAGTCGTGCCCATGTCTTCTGCCGAGATTTTCGCGCAGATATCAAAGGCATCCAGCGCCACGTCAGTTCGTGCAGGGATCGAACCCTTGTTCAGGTTGAACACTTCCTGGAAGTTCGGTGCGACGATCAGTTTGGCCAGCAGTTCCTGACCGGCGCGGTTGTCGTCACCTTCGACTTCGAACATGGCAAAGCTGTCGACGTTGTACAGATAACCGTCACCGGGGGTCGAGGCGCACAGGAAATCTTCGCCGGGCTTCTTGCCAGCGGCCAGGAATTCACCTTTGGCCCAGTCACCCATGATCTGGAATGCGGCCTCGCCATTCATCACCATGGCGGTGGCCAGGTTCCAGTCGCGACCCGAGAAGTTCTCGTCAACATATCCACGCATGGTACGCATCTGGTCAAAGACCTGTACCATTGTGTCTGACGTCAACGCTTCGGGGTCGAGATCGACCAGGGCTTTCTGGTAGAATTCTGGTCCACCAATACCCATGACAACCGCCTCAAACACGGTCGCGTCCTGCCAGGCCTGACCACCGTGGGCCAGCGGGATCACACCAGCGGCCTGCAGTTTTTCGGCTGCTGCGTTGAACTCTTCCCATGTGGCGGGCATTTCGATGTCGTTTGCCGCCAGAACATCGGCATTCGCCCAGATCCAGTCGATGCGATGCACGTTCACGGGTGCAGCGCACCAAGTGCCTTCGCACATCATATGGCCCGCGATCGACGCAGGCAGGACATCCGCCCAGCCTTCGGCCTCGGCAACGTTCGAGATATCTGCCAGAACGCCTTCCTCGTACCATTCCTGAATGGCAGGGCCTTTCAACTGAACGGCGGTTGGTGCGTTACCGGAAAGAACGCGGGCCCGCAGCGCGGTCATTGCCGCATCACCACCACCACCCGCGACGGGCATGTCGGTCCATGTGCCGCCGTTCGAGGCGAATTCTTCCTGCAGAACGGCAACCGACTTGGCCTCGCCACCCGAGGTCCACCAGTGCAGTACTTCCGCCTGCGGCTCGGCCACAACGGACGATCCGGCCACAACGGCCAAAGTCGAAACGGTGGCAAATGCAAAACGCTTCATTTTTTGTCTCCTCCCTGAGAACTCAGTGACTGCCAAAGCAGCGATGGCGCTATTACTGTGGTCTGATCGCCCTCTGACAAAGCAGAATTCACGCTAAAGCACAGAAACAGCCCAAATTTTCACCACTTCTGTTACAGCGTGTTACGTTGGCATTGAATCTGTTTCCATTCGTTACAATGGACAACGACAGAGGGAAAAGATCGGGAGGAAAGACAGAGTGAGCATTCCGCGGCTTCTGGTGGTGGATGACGACCCTGAGATGCGGTCGATGATGACGCAGCTATTGCAGCAAAACAGCTTCATCGCCCTACCCGCCAGTTCCGAGCGGGAAATCCGGGCGCACCTGTCCAATGGCCGGATCGATCTGATTTTGTTGGACGTCATGCTGGGGGACGAGAACGGGATTGATATCTGCGCCCGATTGCGGCGCGAACAGGACGTCCCGATCATTCTGGTCTCTGCCCTGTCCGCCGACCATCAGCGCATGGCAGGGTACGAAGTTGGGGCAGACGACTACATTGCCAAACCCTTCAACCCCCAATTGATGCTGGCCCGTGTCAGGGCAGTGATGCAGCGCGCTCGGCGGTCGTCTTCGCTGGCGTATCGCCGAAGAACCCGCACCTTCCGTTTTGACGGCTGGGTCTTTGACGGAAAGCGTGATGATTTGCATTCGCCAGAAGGCTATTTGGTCGCGTTGTCACAGCGGGAAACCGCCCTGCTCAAGGTCTTGCTGGCCAATCCACATATTCCGCTGACGCGCGATGAAATCGTCACGGCACTGGATGTCACGGGGGAAAGTGACAAGTCCGAAGCGCAGGGCCGCGCCATCGACATGCTGGTTGGTCGCCTGCGATCCAAGATCGAGACCAACCCGAAAGACCCGCAAATGCTGCGCACGGAACGCGGGGTCGGGTATATCTTTGCCGCCGACATTTCGGTCGAAGAATGACACTGCGCCTGCGCAATCTGGGGTGGCTTTGGACCCTTTCAGCCTTTGCCGCCGGTTTGCTGTCTGCAGGGTTATGGTTCGCTTCGGCGCGCGCCTGGAACGACTACCTGCTGCAATCTTTTGTGGCGGGGTTCACCGTCTACGAAGAGTTGCGAACAGGCATGGCCCCCTCCGAGGGGTTGTCGATAACGCCCTTGCCGCCCCAGGATACGGCCCTTGCCGAAAATGGTGAATTTCAGCGGTTGCCCGGGTTTTCAAATCGCCGTTTTGTCACCAACCTTTCGATCCTGACAGACAGTTCCTCGCCGCTCAGCGGACGTGAATTAAGCGTGGCAATTCTGTCCGACCGGTTGGTTTATCCGGTTTCGGACATTGTGTCAGGCAGTGATCAGACCGGGCCTGAAAAGATGGGAAACCTGACCCGGTTGCTGGCGACATATTGCAGCGAACCAATCCTGATTGCGAAATTTGGGCGTGAGGCCTGGCATCAGGTCGACGGGACCCAGATCTGGGGCTGTCAGGCGGCCCCAATGGATTTACGTCTGCCCGCAATTCTTATGGGGATCGTCGCAATGGCGGTCATCTTATCCGCAGTCAGTAACGTCTCAGATACCTTCACCCGGTTTGCCCGCGCGTTGCGCGAACGGCAGCGCCTTGGTGGGCCGGAAAGCTATGAGGCGGATGGCCCGGATGAACTGCGCGATATCGTCTCGGCGGTGAACGCCCATCTTGAGGCCGAGCGCGCGCAGCTTGAAAAGCGGGCGACGGTCTTGTCCGGTGTCAGCCACGATCTGGGCACCCCTGCGACCCGCGTGCGCTTGCGTGCCGCCCTGATCCCCGACGATGAACTGCGCGAAAAGCTCGAGGCGGATGTAGATCAGATGACGGGCATGATCGAAAGCGTCCTGACCTATACGCGATCCGAACTGGATGTTGAGGAACCGCGCCAGATTTCTCTGACCTCTTTGGTCGAGGCTCTGGTCGCCGATTATCAGGATATGGACCTGCCCGTGACACTAAAAAAGACCGACCCCGTCGCGGTCGATGGGGTTACATCGGTTTTCATGTCCCGGCGCGGACACGGACAGCTGACCGAAACACGCCGCGTTCTGGTCATGGCGCGGCCCATATCGCTTAGGCGTGCGCTGACCAATTTGATCGACAACGCGTTGAAATATGGTCGACACGCCGAAGTGCAGTTGGCGACCGATGCGACCACCGCGACGATCACGGTCGAAGATAAGGGCACCGATCTGTCGGTGGAGGACATCGAAAACCTGATGGCCCCATTTCGTCGTGGGTCCAACACCGGATCTTCTGACGGCTACGGTTTGGGCCTGACAATCGCCGCTACCGTAGCAGAACAACATGGCGGAGAAATGCGCTTTGAGGCGGGCGACTGCGGCCTGCGCGCCTGTTTGCAAATCGCCCGGCAATAAAATCCTAGGTCGCATAACTGCGCACAAGCGAGCTGGCGATCAAGGACCACCCGTCGGCGATGACAAAAAACGCCAGTTTAAACGGCAAGGACACTGTGGCTGGCGGCACCATCATCATCCCCATCGACATCAGCACCGCCGCAACCACAAGGTCGATGATCAGAAATGGCAGAAAGACCAGAAATCCGATCTGAAAAGCGCGCGCAATTTCAGACAGCATGAAAGACGGCATCAGGATGGACAGCGGCGCGTCGGGCGACAGCGTTGTGGCATCACCACCGGGGCGCAGGGCGGCCATGGCGTGAAACGTATCGGGGTCCAATCGCGCAGCCATGAAACCGCGAAACGGCTGTAATGCACGCTCTAATGCAGGCTCGACCTCCATCGTTTCATCGACCAACGGCCGAATTCCTGTTGTCCAGGCTTCGGAAAAGACCGGCTCCATGATGAAATAAGTCAGAAACAACGCCAGGCTGACAATTAGCATATTGGGAGGAGATTGCTGCAACCCGATACCCTGGCGCAGGATCGCCAAAACGGTGATCAGAAACGGAAAACAGGTGATCATGATCGCCAATCCCGGAGCCAGGCTGAGCACGGTGATCAACAGGATCAACTGAATCGTTCGCGCAGATATCGAACCGCCCTCGCCCAGCGAAACAGACAGCTCCTGCGCCATGGCCAAAGACGGGGTCAGCACCGCAAACGCGACCACCAGAATAAGAAATCGGCGCATCAGCCGATCCCGTTTTGCAGGTCCGCGATTTCGGTCAGACGCACAGCCAGCTGACCGGCCTGCTCGCCCTCTATCTCCTCTAGCAGACCGCGTGCGACAAGCTGATCACCGACATACAGATCAACCGGATCCTCGATGCGTTTGTCCAGCATCAGCACGGCGTTTTCCCCCATGTTCAGCAGATCACGGATCAAAGGGCGCGCCCGGCCAACCGATACGGTGACTTCAATCGGAACGGCCTCGAACGGGTTGGGCTTCTCGGATTTCGGGGTTTGCGGATCACTCATTGGTCACTGCCTCTTTTACCTGAAAAACATATGCCTGAAAGGCTTGATCAACCGCAGCGAGCAAGCCGCTGCAATCCACCTCGCGCTGGGAAACCCCGACCTTGAGCCGCGACTGCCCTACCTCAAGCGTCGGGTCTTCGATCACCTGCACAGGCGATGAAAGCTCGGCGGGGATCAGGTCCTCCACCTCGTTCACACGACCTGAGGGTACGAAGATTTGCATGGGCTGTCCGATCTGCCCGCGCGCCATATCGGTGAGCTGCTCGACAAGTCGAACGGCAAACCCTCGGTCCAGCATTTCAGGCAAAACCAGCTGTGTCAGGCTCTGAAACATCGGTTCCAGCGACAGGGCCATCCGGTTAACCGCTTCATGGTAGGTAAAAGACATATCTTCGAGCGATTTGGCCAATTCGGCCGAAACCTGCCCCCGGCTCTGCTCTTGCGCCTGGACCGCGTCTTCCCAGCCGGCGCTATAGCCTTGCTCGAACGAGGCCAGCCTTTGTTCCTCTAACGCGTCCTCATCCAGTACGTGCAGCTGTCCGCCGCCGGCCTGTAAAGTGAAATCCTCAAGAAGATGGGCAATCGACATCACACACGCTCCTCACCTTCTTCCAGCCAGCTGCGCAGGATTTCGACCGTTTCTTCCTGCTTGTCGCCGATCATCGCCCTGAGCCGATCCACCGGGTCCGCCCCGGCATCGGTCGCAAGCGCCGGAACGTTCCCAGTGGGCCCCTGCCCCGGCAAGGTGGTGAATTGCCCGCCTTCTTCCGTCGCAATTTCGCCGGTCAGGTATGCGTCAGGTTCCTGGGCTGTACCTGCGGGCAGCAGTGCCGGAGCGGTTGCGGGTTGGGTCAGAATAGGGCGGATGACAAACACCCCAAGTACCAGGGAAACCAGTGCCAACACGGCCATCTGAATCAGCGACATCGCGTCGAAATGCACCTTCTGCCACAGCGAGGCGGTTGCCAGACTGCCCTGCGGCTCGACCGCCGGCAGATCCAGCGATTTCAGTGTTATAACGTCGCCCCGCTCGGCATCGTAGCCCACTGCCGAGGCCACAAGCTCCTGCAGTGCATCCATCTCGGCCTGCGGCATCGACGTGAATGTTTCACTGCCGTTTGCGTCCACGGATCGCGTTCCGTTTACCAAAACAGCAACCGTCAGTCGCTTGATCGCGCCGGGGCCGTTGTGAACCTCAAGCTCGGTCTCGGAAACCTCGTAGTTGACCCGCTCTCGGGTCTGGGTTGCGTTCGAATTGGATTCGTCCCCGCCTGCGCCATCGCCATCGGGCAGGTTCGACGCAACCGTCACATCCCCGGATTGGTTGCGGGCACTGTCCGAACGCTCTTCGACATCGGTGCTGATGGCCACGCGGCCATTGGGATCGAAACGCCGTTCGCGGATTGATTCTGTCTTGGTAACTGTATCGACACTCACCTCGACCACAGCATTTCCAGCTCCGACACGGGCTTCTACCAGACGCAGAACCCGTTCGCGCAGCTGGCGCGATTTATCGTCAGCGGTATCTGCGGACACCGGGTTGTCCTGTGCCCCGATCACTGCGCCATTCGAATCGATGACGGTGACGTTCTCGGGCGCCAGTCCGCTGACTGCGGACGACACCAGGAACCGGATCGCCTTTGCCTGATCCGACGTGATGTCCGTGCCCGACGCGACCAGATAGACCGATGCGGTTGGTGCAACACTGCGCTGGAACGGATTGGCTGATCCATTGGCAATATGCACTCGCGCCTGGCTGATATGGGGGCTGCCGACGATGGTTCTGGCCAGCTCTCCTTCTTTGGCGCGCCAATAGGCGGCGTCGAACATCTGCGACGTTGTGCCAAACCCGCTGAGCGAATCCAGCAGCTCGTAGCCCCGGTTTCCGGTTGCCGGCAGACCTTCGCTGGCCAGCGTCAAGCGCAGCTCATCCCGTTGTGATCCCGGCACATAGATGGAGCCGCCGCGAATCTCATACTGCACACCGCGCTGATCCAATGAACGGACGATATCCCCTGCAGCACCGCTTTCTAATCCGGCGTAAAGCAGGGTCATCGACGGCGTTGTCACCAGACGCGACATCGCAAGGATCCCCAGAAACACCAGCACGACTGCACCCGCGACAATGATTTGTTTACGCCTGTCCAAACTTGCCCAGACAGTTCCGATCTGCTGCACGATCACCTCCGACTCGCCGACATTCTGTGCGACGCATCCCTTGTTTGGACGATTGCCCTTAACAATCGGTTAGTCCCTGTCGGGTTATGACGATTGCAGATTGTAGGAATGAGGACGTCATGACCGACGCGACTGCAGAACAGGCAGAAGTCCCGGAAAAATCTGGGAAAAAGGGAATGATAATAGGCGCGATTCTGGCGATAGCCGGTGCTGCGGGCGGGTATTTCCTGACCACCACCGGCCTGTTGCCGGTGGGCGGAAAACCCGTCGTGCAAAACGCCGAGGAAACAGAGAAAAGCAAGCCTGCCACGGCTCTGCCAAAGGGCGGATTCGTTGACCTTGCCCCAGTCGTCGTGTCGGTAAACACCAGCGATTCGCGACATCTGAAGTTTCATGCCCAGCTCGAGGTGAACGCGCCGTACATGGCGGATGTGGAAAAGATGAAACCGCGAATTATGGACGTGCTGAACGGATATCTGCGCGCGATCGAGGTTTCTGATCTCGAGGATTCGCTCGCGCTCATGCGCATCCGAGGACACCTGTTGCGGCGTATCGAAATCGTCGTCGGTGAAGGCCGTGTGCGCGATGTTCTCGTCATGGAATTCGTACTGAACTAGGAGGCGAAGTTGGAGCTGATTGCAGATATTATGCTGGTAGCAGGTGCCTTGGGTGCGGGTCTTTATTGTTTCGTCCTATCCAGGCGGTTGAAACGCTTTACCGACCTTGAAAAAGGCGTCGGTGGTGCGGTGGCCGTGCTGTCTTCGCAAGCGGAAGAGTTGAAAAAGTCACTGGAGGCCGCGCGGGACGCCTCGGAACAGTCTGGCGTCGTTCTTAAGGAATTGACCGAACGCGCCGTAACAGTGGCGCAGCGGCTTGAGTTGATGATGGCCTCGATGCATGACGTCGTGCCGGACGATGAAGAGGCGACCGAGATCCCTACACCAGAGCCTGAGCCGGTTGTTTCTGAAGAACAGTCCCAAGCCAACTCAGTGCCCGTCATTGAAGAAGACGCGCCAGCCGAGACTCAGGTCAAACGTCCGGGTGGGTTGATGTTCCTGCGTCACAGCCGCAGCGAGGCCACGACATGAGGCGGAAGCGGGCAGAAAACCGTCCCAAAGGCGGCGTTCTTGCGGTGATCGCGATGCTTATGATCGGTTCCGCCGCGATCAGAATAGGATTCGAGGCCGGGCCCGCGCTGGCTAAAGGATCCGATCCCGCCCCATCGCTGGCGAGGAGCAGCCAAGCCGAACAGCCCGGTGCGCAAGAATTGTTGACTGAATTGCTACGCCGCGAAGACGCGCTCAAGAAACGAGAGACCGCGTTACAAGACAAAGAAAAGGCGCTGGATATCGCGGATCAGGCGATTGAAACGCGCCTGGCTGCCTTGCAGGAGGCAGAAGAATCGCTGCGACAGACACTGGCCTTCGCCGAAAAAGCCGCCGAGACCGATCTGACGCGCCTGACGGATGTGTATCAGAGCATGAAACCCAAGGACGCAGCCGCCCTGTTCGAAACCATGGACCCCGGCTTTGCGGCTGGCTTTCTGTCGCGGATGCCGCCTGATTCCGCCGCAGGTGTTCTGGCCGGTCTCAACCCCGAAGCCGCCTATACGATCAGCGTGATCATGGCCGGTCGCAATGCTGCGGCTCCGCAGGAGTAGCGCACATGTTTTTTACCCCCGCATCTGACTTTGCAGGAGACCACCCATGATCGGAATCATCGGAATCGTCGTCATTTTCGCCATGGTGTTTGGTGGCTATCTTGCCGCCGGTGGCAAGATGACGATCATTTTGAAATCGCTCCCGTTCGAGATGATGATGATCGGCGGCGCCGCCGTTGGCGCATTCATGATCAGCAACGACTTGAGCGCTGTCAAACATACGATCAAGGACATGGGTAAAGTGTTCAAAGGTCCCAAATGGAAGCCCGAAGATTACCGCGATCTGCTGTGCCTTTTGTTTTCTCTGATCCGCATTGCCAAGGCCAACCCGGTCGAGGTGGAACAGCATATCGAAGACCCCGAGAATTCGACCCTATTCTCAGCCTATCCGAAGATTCAGAAGGACAAGGAAGCTGTCGATCTGATCTGCGACACGATGCGATCCGCGTCGATGAATTACGACGATCCACATCAAGTTGAAGAAGTGCTGGAAAAACGGATGGAGACCAATTTTCACCACGCCATGCATTCCAGCCACGCGTTACAAACCGTCGCCGATGGTTTGCCCGCACTTGGGATCGTGGCCGCCGTTTTGGGCGTAATCAAAACGATGGGGTCCATCGACCAGCCGCCCGAAGTACTGGGCAAACTGATCGGCGGTGCTTTGGTCGGGACGTTCCTGGGCGTGTTTCTCGCCTATGGCCTGGTTGGCCCATTCGCTGGCAAGCTGAAAGCAGTTGTCGAAGAGGACAACCATTTCTACCAGTTGATCAAAGAGGTTCTGGTCGCCAATCTGCACAACCACAATGCAGCCATGTGCATTGAAGTTGGCCGCCAGAACACGCCGACGCATAATCGCCCAGCATTTTCGGAGCTGGAAGATGCGTTGAAGGAACTCAAACAGGCGGCGGCATGATCCGAACAGTTTTTCTTGCTTTGGCGCTAACCGCCGCGGCAGCGCAAGTTCAAGCACAAGATGTACAGGTACGCTCGGGCGAACATGAAGGGTACACGCGGCTGGTCGCACAGGTTCCGCCGGGCACTAAATGGGTGCTGTCGCACAAGAAAAATGGTGCGCGTCTGAATGTCGAATTGGAAAAGGTAAACTTCGACACAGCAGCTGTGTTCCGGCGTCTGACGCAAAACCGCTTGGCCGCGATCTCTCAGTCCGAACCGGGCGCGGCACTTGATATGCAATTTGGCTGTGACTGTGTTGCCAATGCCTTTCTGTTCAAGGGCACGATGATCGTGGTGGATATTGCACCAGGCTCGGCGCTGCCCCCAATCAGCGCTGATATACCGTCGCCTGTTTTGCCCAAAGCGCCCAAAGAGAAAGACCCGTTGGTCACGCATAATTTCCAGAGTCTCGAATTGCCGCTGCTAAACCTGAACGCACAGCGCTTTGAAGAGCAGCTTTCTACCCTGCTGCTGCGCGGCTCTGACCGGGAAGTCGTTGATTTGAGGCTTTCTCCGGTCGGACCAAGGCCGTCGGTCCCCAAGAACGATCCCTTTAGTCCCTCAGACCTTAATGCCAATATTCATGTGACATCCGTTCTGGACGGCTTGAATGAACTTTTAGGGCCATCCTTGCCGCAGCTTGAACAACGCCCACCCTGCATCTCAAGCGCCGAACTTGGGTTTGACCGTTGGTCTGGGGCAACTCCCTTTCCGGAACAGGTGGCTTCGTTGCGCGCCGCCTTGTTCAAAGAATTTGATCATCTCAACGAAGAAGAAACGCTGAAGCTGGCGCAGCTATACGCCTACTCCGGGTTCGGCGCAGAGGCTATTCGGACGCTTGAATTGCTTGGGCGGCATGCGCCGGACACAGATCGGGTTGCCGCCATAGCCCGGTATCTTGATGGCGCGCAGCCGTCCCATCCGAACCCATTTGCCAGTCTTCAGCGGTGTGAAAGCGACGCCGCGCTTTGGGCTCTTTTGATCGAAGGAGAGCTGCAGGAAGAGGCCCAGTTGCGATCGATCGAACAGTCATTTGCGCGCTTGCCCGACCATCTGCGCCGTCACGTTGGGCCGACATTGGCGGAAATTCTGACAGATGCCGGGAAACTTGAACCAGCAAGGCGCGTGTTGCGCGCGGTCGACCGCGTTGCGACTGAGGACAGCGCCGATACGTCCCAAGCCAAGGCTAAAGTCGCGGCTGCCGAAGGCGACGGTCCGAAGTCAGAAGCATTGTTGAACGAGGTCATTGCCGCGTCGGGCGCAGAGTTGGAGGCACCGCTTGCGCTTGCGCAACTGGTCGACAAGCGATGGTCGGAACGTGGGGCAATATCTCCGCAAGAGCTTGATCTTGCGGCCTCTTACGTCACGGAGTTTCGCCGGTCTGAAATCGGGCCGCGCATGCTGCAAACACAGATCGTCGCGTTAAGCTTAAGCCATGAGTTCGACAAGGCGATGAATCTGCTGGGCGCCCAAAATGCGCAGGACAATGCCGCCGAAACGTTGAACCGCGTCGCCCAGATCCTGACCGAACGCGCCGACGACGCGACATTTCTAAGGCGTGTGGTGACCCTGACGCCCGAGCAGAAACTGGCGCTCGTCACAGACACAAGCGTGGCGATGGCCGAGCGTTTGGTCACCCTTGGTTTTGCGGATGCGGCGCTGGAGTTGGCCAGTCGGCCACAGGACAAGGCCCGGCGCGCAGAAAGGGCACGGTTACGCGCGCGCGCTGCCTTACTGCAACGCCGACCTCATCAAGCGATGTTGGAACTGGCCGACGATCCATCAGACGCGGCCCAGCTTTTGCGAGGGCAAGCATTGCAGATGACGGATGATTACGTGGCAGCTGGTCAGCTTTTGCGTGCTGTGGGTGAGGATGAAAAAGCCGATCGGTTCTTTTGGTTGGCCGATCATCCGGAAACAGTCGAGCCCGAACGCGACACAAAGTTCCTCGCAGTTCAGCAAACAACGCAGCTCCTGTCCGTGCCGCCAACGCGAATGCAGGACAAACCCTTAGCTGACGCGAAAGGCTTGTTGGATGACAGCGCAAAAGCACGCCAGCACATTCTGGATTTGCTTGCGAAGGTGGACCAATAGCGGATCACGTCAGCGCCACCTGCATTCACGGTTTGTCTTTCATTAAGTGCCCACTGAGCATCGGCCTGCAGTCCGTACTGGCCGCTTTTACGGATCAAAGACCAAAGGCATCAGGTCCGACAATCTGGATGTAGGCTCGACCCAACCCAATATGGCTGCGCGGATCGCGTCCGCGCGATCTGAACCGACGACTGGCGCGGCAAACTCGGTGTACTTGGCGATCACATCTCCCCTGCTGAGCGGGGCCTCCGGCCCGCCGCGCGCGTGAGTGTCGCCGGATTCGAACACACGCCCATCGTTCGATTTCAAGGTGACATCGGCCCACCGCCCCTGCGGGAAGCGTGCACTGTGGCGCGCATCTTCCTGAACGTGAATACGCGATACCAACTCTGCCACCGCCGGATCAGACAGACCCGAACCCGAGATATGTTCAACCGCGATCCGACCATGGATCGCCTGAACCGCCACAGCAAAAGGCAGAGAATACTGGGCCTGAGACGTGGTATTAGGCATCCCGCCATACAGGCAGGCCGCTTCTTGAAAACTGTTGATATGGATGGATCGGATCTGGTCGTGGGCCAGGTCATTCTCCATCATCACTGTCCGAACGCCATCAATGGCCGCATGGGCCCAGCGACATATGGGATAGGGTTTTACGTATTGGTGTTCGACCTGCCAGAACTGACCCAAATCACCCCAGAACGACGCGACATCAGCGTTTTCGATCGTGATAGCCGGGGCACCCGTGAAACCACGTTCAGCCAGGATCGCAGATGATATGCCAACCATCGCGCCCCAACCCGATCCGTCATGCAGCATCGTCGGATTCGCAATCTCGCGCATCATCTGGCTTCGGGGTCCGTGGTACTCCGCTATCCCCAATGCTTGTCGAAACTGGTCGGGCGTATGCCTGCGCATGCGCGCGGCCATGGCCACCACACCCAGTGCGTTCCACGCGCCGGACGTGTGATAATCGCTGACCGATGCGTGCAGCGACAGACCCGAACGTCCTGCGATTTCGTATCCCGTGACGACGGCAGCCAGCGCTTCGGGGCCGGACAAATCAGGGCAATGCACCCCAAGTGAAATCAACGCGGGCAGGACGACGACACCGATATGCCCTTTGGTCGGGTTGTAGCCGTCATGCCCGTCCAAATTGTCGGTTTGTGTGGCTGCTGCGTAGGCAGCGCCCGCCATGCTGACGGGGCGGCCGTCAAACATCATCGGCACGCTGAATGCCGCATCATTGCTTGCATAGAGCAGCGCGGCAGTATCGCGGGCGATCACGCCGGCCTCCATCGGGCCGGAGGCGATCAGGATGCCCATTGTGTCCAGCATCATCAGGGCGGCGGCTTCTTTCGCGCTGTCAGGCATCTCCTGCGCTGAAAGGTTCAGGGCAAAATCCGTG
This sequence comes from Ruegeria sp. CDSA033, assembly GCF_059612305.1. Classification (NCBI taxonomy): domain Bacteria; kingdom Pseudomonadati; phylum Pseudomonadota; class Alphaproteobacteria; order Rhodobacterales; family Roseobacteraceae; genus Ruegeria; species Ruegeria sp. CDSA033. The sequence continues at coordinate 107,859 of NZ_JBXWQI010000003.1, forward strand.
ACCCGCTCAAGCGTGCCGGTCATTTGACCGTCTCCATCACCTTGGGTTGGACATCGCGCAGCCGGTGCCCCGATGGATCAAAGGGCGGTTCGGCCAAAACTCTGGCTTTATGCGGTTTGCCGAGGATGAAGATTTCCACCATATCCCCCGGCTTTACGACTGCCGGATTCGCATAGCCGATGGCCAGGGACTTGCCGACTGAATAGCCATAGGCCCCTGACGTCACACGTCCGACCGGTGCGCCATCTGTTGTAAAGATAGGTTCGCCACCGGACGCGTCGGCATCCGTCACCTCGACCTCAAAAATCGACAGAACCTCGCGCGCGGCGTTGCCCTTGATCTGCAGATAGGCGTCTTTGTGCAGGAAGTCCTTGTCCAGCTTGATCAGACCTGCCAGCCCGACTTCCTGTGGCCAGTATTCCTGAGAATACTCGCGGCCCCAGGAGCCATAGCCCTTCTCGATCCGCAGTGAGCCCAGCGCGCGGCCGCCCACCGGGCCACCGTCGCATTCCTTCGCAGCCTCAAGAAGCGCGGAATAGAGCCTGATCTGGTCTTCTTCTGCGCAGTGCAACTCCCACCCCAGATCGCCGGTAAAGCTGACGCGGATGGCAAGGCAGGTGACGCCTGCCACCTCGATCGTTTGTGAGCGCATAAAACGGAACGCTTCGTTCGACAGGTCGGCATTTGTCAGTCGTTGCAACAGGTCACGCGACTTGGGACCCGCTACATTGAAACCCGCAATGCGATCCGTGGCCACTTCGAATGTTGTACCTTCGGGCAGGTCGACCATGTTGAAGAACCGCTGATGATAACGCTCGGCCATGCCGGAGCCGACCATCATGTATTCTTCATCTGCCACTTTGGTGATGGTGAAATCCCCGGCCACGCCGCCACGGACCGAAATCAGCGGGGTCAGACAGGACCGGCCAATCTCGGTCGGCACCCGGTTGGCAACCAGCTTGTCCAGCCACTCATAGGCACCCGGGCCCTTAATGACGTAGTTGGCAAAGTTCGAGATGTCGATCACACCAACGTTTTCGCGCAGCATTCTGACTTCGCGCCCAACCGGATCCCACCAGTTCTGGCGGGTGAACCCGTTTGTCTCGGTGGTGCCGGTTCGATCCGCAAACCACAGTGGGTGTTCCCAGCCGCAGTTCAGACCAAAGACGCAGCCTATGTCCTTTTGCATTTCATAGGCCGGGCGCACGCGGGCCGGACGGCCTGCGCTGCGTTCCTCGTTCGGGAAATGGATGGCGAACCGGTGGGTATACTGGTCCTCGACCCGCGCCCTGGTAAAAGCCTTGTTCGCCCAATCGCCAAACCTAGCCAGATCCCAGGCAAACATGTCGTACTGCGGCTCGCCCTCGATCATCCATTGCGCCGCCAGCAGACCCAGACCGCCTGATTGAGAAAAGCCCGGGATCAGACCGCCGCAAAGGAAATAGTTCTTCAACTCAGGCACCGGACCCCACAAGGCGCTGGAGTCCGGAGACCAGATCATCGGTCCGTTGATCACCCGTTTGACTCCGGCGGTGGCGGCAACTGGCACACGTTCGGTGGCGCGGATCACGTTTTCCATGATCCGGTCCAGATCATCGGGGAACAGGTCATGAGCAAAATCCAGCGGCGTACCGTCTTCGGCCCAGAACTTCATGTCTTTCTCATAAGCTCCGATCAGCAGTCCGTTGCCTTCCTGTCGGAAGTAGTACTCGCCGTCCCGATCGGCGATCGACGGTAAACGGCGACCCAAGTTGGCAACCTCATCAATGGAATCGGTCACGAAATACTGGTGTTCGGTCGGTTGCAACGGCAGAGTCAAACCCGCCAATGCCGCTACTTCGCGGCCCCAAAGGCCTGCGGCATTCACAACCCATTGCGTATGGATGTCGCCCTTTTCGGTACGCACGATCCACGACCCATCTGGCTGCTGATCAGTGCCTAACACGGGGCAAAACCGCTCAATCGTTGCACCCATGGCGCGCGCGCCTGCGGCATAGGCCTGCGGCACGCCTGAGGGATCCACGTTGCCGCCTTCGGGTTCAAACATAATGCAGCGAATATCGTCGAACCGCGCCAGCGGATGAAGTTCCATCGCTTGTTCGCGGCTGACCTCGTAGAAATTCAGGCCATAGAACCGAGCCTTGGCCTCTTGCAGACGCAACTGGTGCTCACGATCTTCGGTCTGAGCCAGATACAGGGAACCGGGCTGGAAGACACCGCAGCTTTGCCCGGTTTCCAGCTCCAACTCTTTATACAGGTTCATTGTGTAATGCTGGATGCGGGTGATGTTGTTATTGTCATGCAACCCGTGGATATTGGCCGCCGCGTGCCAAGTTGATCCGCTGGTCAGTTCATCCCGTTCAAGCAGGACAACGTCCCGCCAACCAAGCTTGGCCAAATGGTACAGGATTGAACAGCCTGCCAATCCTCCGCCGATGACCACGGCCTGCGCATGCGTTTTCATGAACTTGATCTCCCGCCGACGATGCCGAAAACGGCACCCTTTAGAGGAAGTCAGCCACATGTCGTATGCGGCTTATGCTCTGTTCCCGACGCGAAATGTCGGGAACAGAGCTTGAATGGCCGGTTTTGATTAGTAAGGCGCTTCTACGTCGTTCATCGAAACATAGACCGTCTTCATCTCGCTGAAGTGATTGATAGCCAGTTTCGAGTTTTCGCGCCCAACGCCCGACATTTTGGACCCGCCAAACGGGGCCTCGACCGGAGCCAGATTATAGGTATTGATATAGCAGGTGCCCGCCTCGAACCCGGCCACAATGCGGTGCGCGCGCGTCAGGTCGTTGGTGAAGACACCGGCTGCCAATCCAAACTCGGTGTCGTTGGCGCGGGCCATCACCTCTTCTTCGGTATCGAAATCCAGCACAGACATGACCGGACCAAAGATCTCTTCGCGCGCGATGGCCATATCGTCCGTCACATCCGCAAACACAGTGGGCTGCATGTAGAAGCCGTCACCGTCCATCCGCTCGCCGCCAAATACTAGGCGGGCACCTTCGGCCTTGCCCTTTTCGACATAGCTCAGCGCGATGTTCAGTTGGTTTTCGCTGACCATAGGGCCAAAGTTGACGTCCTCATCCAGCGGATTACCGATTTTCGCAGTGGCCAGACGTTCAGAGAGGCGCTTGAGGAATGCCTCTTTGACGTCTTTCTGCACAAAGACACGGGTGCCGTTCGAACAGACCTGACCCGAGGAATAGAAGTTGCCCAGGATCGCACCCGAAACAGCGTTTTCGATATCGGCGTCGTCGAACACGATCATCGGGGACTTGCCGCCCAGTTCCATGGTGACATGCTTCATACCATCAGCGGCCGCGGCATAGACCCTGCGACCGGTCGGAACGGACCCGGTCAGCGAAACCTTGGCCACGCGCGGATCGGTCACAAGCGATGCGCCAACATCGCCGTAGCCCTGGATCACGTTATAGACGCCCTTGGGCGCGCCCGCCTCGATCAGGATCTCCGCCACTTGCAACGCCGACAGGGGCGTGGTCTCGGACGGTTTGAAGACCATCGTATTGCCGCAGGCCAGTGCAGGGGCTCCTTTCCAGCATGCGATCTGGGTCGGGTAATTCCATGCGCCGATACCGACGCAAACGCCCAGCGCCTCGCGGATGGTGTAGACAAAGTCTCCGCCGCCCAGCGGGATATGCTCACCCGTCAATGACGCAGCCAGTCCCCCAAAGTACTCCAGCGCATCCGCACCCGATGTGGCGTCGGCCACCAGGGTTTCCTGCAAGGGTTTACCGGTGTCGTGGGTTTCGAGGATCGAAAGCGCGCGATTGCGGTCGCGCATGATGTCAGATGCCCGTCTCAGGATGCGGCCACGCTCGGTCCCGGACATTGCCGCCCACTCTGCCTGAGCGTTTTTGGCGCTTGTTAGAGCCTGATCTACGATATCCGGCGTGGCAGAGTGCAGCCGGGCGATGATTTGACCGGTGGCCGGGTAGATCACGTCGATAGGGGCGCCGTTGGTATCTTCGACATATACGCCGTTGATGAAATGGCTCGCTTTGGGCTGAAACTTCATGCCGATTTCCTTCTCAGAAGTCCTTTCTTTCGCGTTTATATTTTATTGATTGACCAGTCAATAAAAGCAATTCACGGCGGACTCCCGCTGATGTGAATCGGCTCCCTCTTGAATAAAAAGCTTAATGTTCCATTTATGTTCTACATAGTCAGAGGAACAATCCGATGTCTTACCACGCCCGCAACCCGGCCATGGATGGCCCATCGAACGACTATCACCTGTTGCCCGTCACAGACCAGCAAATGCGATACGCTCGTGCAATTGCCCAGCAGTCGGCCTTGGAAATCCCAGTCGAGGCACAACGGGATCGCAAGTCGATGTCTGCCTGGATTTCGGCGCACAAGCCAGCCGATCCATCGCCCTTTGCGGACTATCCATCCGGCAAGCAGGTTGCCTTTGCCGAACGCATTTCCCGTAGCAGGCGCAGACCTATCCCATCCGAGTGTTTCCGCGACAAACAGATGATGTCCCGCTGGATTGATCAGAACAAATAGTGGCCGTCTAATGTTTATGGTGGCGGGTATAGAGCGCAACCGTAGCAGCAACAAACATACCCAAGAGGATGTAGCCGGTAACAGCCTCAGCGACGGCCAGCCCGCGACATAAACCTGTTGGGATCATGTCGCCATATCCCACAGTGGTGAAGGTGACGTATGAAAAATACAGGAAATCGGCTGGAGCATCTGCACCGACCACGCAATTGTCGGCGTAGCCGAAAGCGCCATACGCCGCCGCGAACAAGAACGGCACGACCTGAATGAAGGACACACCCATCAAAAACAAGCGTCGATGCGGCAGTTTCACCTGTGTCATGTAGTACCAAGATTGCGATGCGACCCAAACCACCAGGCAGACCGACACAATAGTACCGATGGTTTCGCCTGCGGCCGCCTCACTCAGGCGCGACAGACCATACCACGCGAAAAAACTGGCAATAACCAGTCCGACCGCTGCGATAAGCGTCGATTTCCACTCTTCCAGTGTTGTAGGTTCGCGGTGCATAAAACTTCCGATGGCCTAGGTTTTTCCGCGATCATCAGGGTTCCGGCCTGTACCCGCAACCTTAATCATTCACCCATCATTCAATGCCTAGGTGTTCCTGCCCGCGCTGACGTGACAGCAGGATCTGTTTCTGGCGTTCGCGGAACCGCATTTTGTCCGCGTCTGATGTCTCGTTGATGCACCGATGGCAGGACACGCCATGCTCGTATTCCGCGCGCTTCATATCCTCTGGCAGAATCGGGCGGCGGCAGCCGTGGCACAGGTTGTGCGGCCCTTCGACCAGCCCATGTCCGACCGAGACACGATTGTCGAACACAAAACACTCACCCTGCCAGCTGCTGTCCTCAGCGGGCATCTCTTCGAGATACCGCAGAATGCCGCCTTTCAGGTGATACACATCCTCAACCCCTTGCCCCAGCAGGTAATTGGTGGATTTCTCGCAACGGATGCCGCCGGTGCAGAACATGGCAACCCGCTTGTTGTGAAAGCGGTCTTTGTTTTCTTCCCACCAGACCGGGAAATCACGGAAACTGGCTGTTTCAGGGTCTATTGCGCCCTCAAACGTACCAATCGCCACTTCGTAGTCGTTGCGCGTGTCGATCACGACCACATCGTCAGACCGGATCAGATCGTTCCAGTCTTCGGGTTCGACATAGTTGCCGACGCGGGCGCGCGGATCGACGTCCGGCTGACCCATGGTCACGATCTCTTTCTTCAGGCGCACCTTCATTTTGCCAAAGGGCGGGTGATCGGATGTGGCCTCTTTCCACTCAAGATCCGCACATCCGGGCAGAGCCTTGATGTGGGCCAGCACCGCATCGATCCCGCCGCGCGGGCCTGCGATGGTTCCATTGATCCCCTCGGCCGCCAGCAACAAGGTGCCTTTGACTGATTGCGCGCGGCATAGGTCCAGCAGCGGGTCGCGCAGGGACACGTGATCCGAAAAACGGGTGAAGTGATAGAGAGCAGCGATCGTATACATGCGCGCGGTCTAAACCTGCTGGACAAAAGTCGCAAGAGACCGGATTGACGCCCCCTTCCCTGCCCCCTACCGATAGAACAATGCGAGGAGATTCCCGATGGCCCATGCCCTGATTGTAGTCGACGTTCAGAACGATTTCTGCCCCGGTGGTGCGCTGGCGGTGCCCGGAGGTCACGAAATCGTGGACCCCATCAACACTATGATGGCACAGTTCGACGCCGTGATCCTGACGCAGGATTGGCACCCGGCGGGACATTCGTCCTTTGCCAGCGAGCACGACGGCAAAGCCCCCTTGGACATGACCGAAATGCATTATGGGCCGCAGGTCTTGTGGCCGGATCACTGTGTGCAGGGCACCGACGGTGCGGAATTCCATCCGGATCTGAATACCCATGCTGACCTTGTCATTCGCAAAGGCTTTCGGAGCAGCATCGATAGCTATTCCGCATTTTTCGAGAACGACCAAAAGACTCCGACCGGTTTGGAAGGTTACTTGAAATCACGTGGCATCACCAAACTGACCCTGGTTGGGCTGGCCACAGATTTCTGTGTTCATTTTTCGGCCGTCGACGCAGCCCGGCTAAGTTTTGATGTCGCAGTGCGCATGGACGCATGTCGGGCGATCGACCTCGATGGGTCGCTGGCGGCCGCAGAAACGGCGATGCGAGCGGCTGGTGTGACGCTGATCTAGGGTGTGGCCCCCGCCGCAGCCAGATACTGGAGTAGCGCAAACAAGATCACCGCCAGACCCAGGGCAACGCCAATCCGTCCGTGAACAGTGCGCCGCTCCGGTGTCGCGGGTGATTTATAGCGTGGATTCGGCGTCCAATCGGCAACTTGTCGACGTTGACCGACGTGCGGCTTCGCAGTTTTTACGTCCTCCAGAAACTGATGAAAGTCGAACTCGCCACAATATTCGCCGCTGATCCCAGCTGCCCGAATATTAGTGAACAACGCGCGCAAAATCCGTTCGCGTTCGGCCACATCTCCGCCGGCGAAGAACCCGTGCGACATGCCACTGTCGGTTGAATCCAGATCGAACCCAGCATTTTGGAAAATCTTGCGAATCTTCGGTGACGTCGCCCGAAGCGCATCAGCCGTTTTCACATGACGGAATCGGGCCCGCGCGACAGAATTGTCCAATCGCTCTGAACCGGCGTCATCTTCCAATTCTTCGTTAACAACGATGTCAAAATCGTACTCGAGAACCATTCACCAAATTAACCTCGTTCAACCATCCCTCTCTTTTCACTAAACTGTGAAAAGATCACACAATATGCTCGCAATGTGACCTGACCTTGTCATTGTTATCATTCTAGCGACTCTTGCCATTCCACGCACCGATTGATCTAACAACGGAAATCGCAGGAGTTCCCCATGGTCGATATTGCGACACGCGTGTACAATCATAAATGGAAGATTGACCCGATTGTACGGTCTTTGATCGACACGGATTTCTACAAACTGCTGATGTGTCAGTCAGTGTTTCGAAATAAGCCCCAAACGGATGTGGCTTTTTCCCTGATCAACCGGTCGAATCACATTCCATTGGCCAAACTTATCGATGAAGGCGAGCTGCGCGAGCAATTGGATCATATCCGATCGCTTGGCCTGAGCCGGGGCGAAAGCACGTGGCTGCGGGGCAATACGTTCTATGGTAAACGCCAGATGTTCCGTTCGGATTTCATGGAATGGTTCGAAAACATGCGCCTGCCGCCCTATCACCTGGAACGAAAGGGCGATCAGTACGAACTGACCTTTGAAGGTAAGTGGCACGAGGTTATGCTGTGGGAAATCCCAGCGCTTGCGGTTCTGATGGAGCTGCGCTCGCGCGCGGTGCTGAACAACATGCGGCGGTTCGAGCTGCAGGTGCTTTATGCCCAGGCCATGACCCGCGTTTGGAAGAAGATCGAACAACTGCGGGATATTGACGGGCTTGGGATCGCTGACTTCGGAACCCGGCGTCGACACAGCTTTCTTTGGCAGGACTGGTGTGTGCAGGCCATGATCGAGGGTCTGGGATCGTCCTTTACCGGCACATCGAACTGTCTGATCGCCATGCGGCGCGAAGTTGAGGCCATCGGCACCAATGCGCACGAACTGCCGATGGTCTACAGTGCCCTTGCCAAAGACGATGCCGAACTGGCGCAAGCGCCTTATGACGTGCTGAGCGACTGGCACGACGAGCATGACGGCAATCTGCGTATCATTCTGCCCGACACCTATGGCACGCAGGGATTTTTGGATCGCGCACCCGATTGGCTAGCCGGATGGACCGGCATTCGCATCGACAGCGGTGATCCCGCAACAGGCGCGGAAACCGCGATCAAGTGGTGGCAGTCTCGTGGAGAAGACCCCCTGGAAAAGCGTGTGATTTTCTCGGATGGTCTGGATGTCGACAAAATTCGGGAACTGCACACTCAGTTTTCCGACAGGACCAAAATCTCGTTCGGGTGGGGCACATTGCTGACCAACGACTTCCGCGGCCTCGTGCCAAACGACGCGTTGGCGCCGTTCTCGCTGGTCTGCAAGGCTGTGTCCGCCAATGGCCAGCCGACCGTGAAACTGTCGGACAACCCGGAAAAGGCGATGGGACCGAAGGATCAGATCGAACGCTACAAACGAGTGTTCGGTGTAGGCGCGCAAGAGGCGATCGAGGTGATTGTTTAGGCTCTAACCATGGTACGCCGCGACCGTTTTCAACTGTGAAAAGCCATATAGGGCCTCGAACCCTTTCTCGCGGCCGTGTCCGGATTTTCCGACACCACCAAATGGTAGCTCTACGCCACCACCCGCGCCGTAGTTGTTGATGAACACCTGGCCCGAGCGCAGTTGCTTTGCCAGCCGCATCTGCCGTGCGCCGTCGCGGGTCCAGATGCTGGCGACCAACCCGTAATCGGTGCCGTTGGCAATCTTCACCGCGTCTTCTTCGGAATCGAATGGGATCAGCACCTGCACGGGACCGAAGATCTCATCCTTGGCCAGACAGTGATCCGGCGGAACGTCCGCAAAAAGGGTCGGCACAACATAGGCCCCCTCGGACGGTGCACCGTCTACGATCTGTCCTTGCCCTGCGACGGTCAGGTCTGCGCCCTTGGCCAGAAAGCCCGAAACGATGTCCTTTTGACGGGCCGATATCAGCGGGCCGACGCGCAGATCGTCTTGCGCAGGGCCAACGGTCAAATCTGCATAGGCCGCTGCCATACGATGCTTGACCTGATCATAAACCCCGCGCTGCACCAAAATGCGTGACGAGGCCGAGCAGGTTTGTCCGGCATTCTGAATGCCCGCATTCACCAGAAAGGGCAGGGCCGCGTCCAGATCGCTATCGTCAAACACCAGTTGAGGTGACTTCCCCCCAAGCTCCAGCGTCACGGGCACCACATTTTGCCCCGCTGCCTGCTGCACTAGCGCCCCAGTAGCGACTGACCCGGTAAACGAGACATGGTGCACGCCTGAATGGCCCGACAGGGCAGCCCCCGCTTCGGCCCCCAACCCGGGTACGACGTTCAGGGCACCGGCGGGTAAACCGGCCTCTTGCGCCAGATGCGCAAAGGCCAGCGCGGTCAGGCAAGCTTCTTCCGCAGGTTTCAGAACGCAGGCATTGCCCATCGCCAGTGCAGCCCCAACCGACCGCCCGATGATCTGCATCGGATAGTTCCACGGCACGATATGCCCCGTCACGCCGTGCGGTTCCCGCAAAGTATAGACGGTGTAGCCATCCAGATACGGGATGGTCTCGCCCATGACCTTGTCCGCGGCCCCACCATAGAATTCGCAATACCGTGCCAACGCAACCGCATCTGCGCGTGCCTGCGTCAGGGGCTTGCCGACATCCATGGCCTCTAGCGTGGCCAGGTCCTCGACACGCTCCAAAACCATCCTTCCCATACGCGTAAGGATACGGCCCCGCTCCAGCGCAGTCTTTCGTCCCCAATCCCCGTCAATCGCAGTCTGAGCCGCCTTGACCGCAGCATCAACATCATGCGCGCCACCCCTTGCGATCTGGCAGATCTCTGAACCGTCAGAAGGATTGATCAAAGGCAATGTTTGTTCTGAGGCTGGCGGCACCCAATTGCCGCCGATCAGACACAGGCTTGGATCAAACCAAAGGGGGCTGGGCATGAGATACTCCTATATTCGGCTCTAATATGTGGTTCACGCCACATCCCGACCAATGTCTGGCAGCACTGGCGCGGCATCAATCAGGTCTTTTGTGTATTGGTGTTGTGGGTCAGAGAAGACGCTTTCGGTATCGCCTTCTTCGACGATCTTTCCGGCCCGCATCACCATAACGCGGTCAGTGACGGTGCGCACGACGCTCAGATCATGGCTGATGAACAGATAAGTCAGATCATAGGCCTCACATAGTTCGGCCAGCAGGTCGAGGATCTGGGCCCGGACCGACACATCAAGGGCCGAAACAGCCTCGTCAAACAAGATCAGTTCGGGCCGGATGATTAAGGCACGGGCGATGGCGATGCGCTGTCTCTGACCGCCCGAGAATTCATGGATATACTTACCAGCGTCATCCGGGCTGAGACCCACCGCTGTCAACATTTCAGCGATCCGGTCCTGCCTCTCGGACCCCATTACAGGAGCATCGAGCAGATGGAACGGTTCAGTGATCAGCCGGGCCACGCGGTGACGTGGATTGAAGCTGCCATAGGGGTCCTGAAAGACCACCTGCATCTTGCGCCGCACGGCGAGGTTGGGTTTGTGACCCGAAAAGACAGGCTGGCCATCCAGACGAATGTCACCACCCTGAACTTCTTCCAGACCCAGAATGGCCTTTGTTAGGGTCGATTTTCCACAACCCGACTCGCCGACCAAGCCCAGACGTTCTCCGCTATTGAGCGTAAAGCTGACTTGGTCCACCGCCCTGTGTTGCCCCGGTGTATCAAACAGCCCCTTGCGAGGCAGACGATAGTCGCGAACGACATTTGTCACTTCAAGTAAAGGGCGGGAATGCGCAGGTTCGGGCAGGGATACCTGATGCCCCGAAGCCTTGAACAGCATACGGGTATATGGATGTTGCATGTGGTGTAGCAGGTAGTCAGTGGCCCCGGATTCGACGACTTCGCCATGGCGCATGACAACAATTTGGTCGGCCATATCCGCGACTACCGCAAGATCATGGGTGATCATCAACAGCCCCATGTCGTATTCCGACACCAGCCCTTTTAGAAGCTTGAGGATTTGCACCTGCGTTGTCACATCTAGCGCTGTGGTCGGCTCATCCGCGATCAACAGCTTGGGACGCAACGCGATCGCCATCGCAATCACGACACGCTGACGCTGCCCCCCGGACAGTTCGTGCGGAAAACGGGACAGCGGGAAACGATCCGGCGGCAGGCCAACACGGGTCAGAACTTCCTCCGCCCGGTCTCGCGCCTGTCTGGGCGGCATGGCCTTGTGTATCAGGATGGTCTCCATCACCTGATCGCCGATGGTTCTAACTGGGTTCAGTGCGGTCATAGGTTCTTGGAACACCATACCGATCGCGGCACCGCGCAAGGCACACAAATCGTTTTCATCGCGGTCTAACATATCTGAGCCGTTCAGCCGGATGGCTCCGGTTGTCTTTGCTCCGTCCGGCAAAAGCTGCATCACCGCGAGCGCGGTCATCGATTTGCCCGATCCGCTTTCCCCTGTCACGGCCACGATCTGACCGGGCGCAATGGACAGATTGACCTGTTTCAGGATGTTCGTGCCGTGAATAGACAGCGTCAGGTTTTCGATCTCAAGCAAACTCATGCGCGCGCCACCCTGATCCGGGGATCCAGCCAATCGCGCAACCCATCTCCCAGCAGGTTCAACCCAAGCACCGTGACAATGATCGCCAGACCCGGAATCAGAGCCAAATGTGGGGCAAAACTGACCATTGTCTGCGCATCTGCCAGCATCCGGCCCCAACTTGGCGTGGGCGGTTGCGCGCCCAGACCGACATAGGACAGACCAGCCTCAGCCAGAATGCCCAGAGAGAACTGGATGGTGCCCTGAACGATCAGAAGGTTGGCGACGTTAGGCAGGATATGCTCAGCCGATATCCGTGCCGCACCTTTGCCCGAAACGCGCGCGGCCAGGATGAACTCCCGCTCCCACAGTGAAAGCGCTGCGCCGCGAGTGATGCGTGCAAAAACCGGGATATTGAAAATGCCAATGGCGATGATCGCATTTATCGCGCCAGCACCGAACACGGCAGTGATCAGGATGGCGATGACCAGAGACGGGAAAGCAAATACCAGATCGTTGCCGCGCATGATCAGCTCGTCCAGCCACGACCCTTTGCGCGCAGCCGCTGTCAGGCCCAAAGGCACGCCCAGCGCCATGCCAATCCCCACCGCCACCAAAGCCACGGCAATCGAGGTACGGGCACCGACCATGATCATCGAAAACATGTCACGTCCGAAATGATCCGTACCAAACCAATGCAGCGCGTTGGGTGGTTGCAGTTTGTCGGGGATGTTCAGTGCGGCGTAGTCATAGGGCGTCCAGACAAAGGAAATCGTCGCTGCAAGTAACACCAGTGAGGACAGACAAGCCCCAAGGATCAGGCTCCGGCTCATGTCCGGCTCCTTAACCTTGGATCAACGGCTGCATAGGCCAGATCGACCAGAAAGTTCACGGTGATGACGGCAAAGACCAGCAGCATGACCACAGATTCCACAACGATCAGATCGCGGGCCGAGATTGCCTGAAACACCAATCGTCCAAGACCCGGCAGGTAGAACACTTGTTCGATGATGATCGATCCTGCCAAAAGGAAGGAAAACTGTAACCCGATGATGGTCAGGACCGGGATCAGCGCGTTGCGCACTCCGTGCCGCCACAGGGCCTGACGCCGCGACAACCCCTTGGCACGTGCGGTACGCATGAAATCCTCACCCAGAATATCCAACAAAGATGACCGCATGACCCGCGCCAGAATGGCCGCCTGCGGCAGGGCCAGCGCGATGGCCGGCAGCGTCAGGGAATGTAGCCCCGCCCAAAGCCCCTTATCCCAGCCTGCGAACCCTCCGGCATTGAACCAGCGCAGGTTGATGGCGAAGACCAGAACCAGCATCATGGCGAACCAGAAATTCGGCACCGCAATGCCAAGTTGCGTTGCCCCCATTACCGTCAGATCGCCCGGTTTGCCCCGGCGCGCGGCGGCATAGATGCCTACCGGAAACGCAATCACGGTGGACAGGGTCAGCGCATACAGCGCCAGAGGCAGCGAGACCCACAGCCGATCCGCGATCATCTGCGATACTGGCGTGCGATAGGTGTAAGAGGTTCCGAAATCCCCCACCATCATCCCACCAACCCAGTTGAAGTAGCGCTGCACCTTGGTGACATCCAAACCCAACTCGGCGCGCAGGGCGGCCAGCGTATCCTCTTGCGCGTTGACCCCCAACATGAACGACGCCGGGTCACCCGGAGCAACCTCGATCACTGCAAAGATGACCACCGAGGCGACGGCGAGGCTGATCACCAGCGATATCAGTCGTTTGATGGCATAGCGAAGCATCGAGGCCACGTTAGGGGTGCACGCGCTGCGGGTCCAGCACGACCTTTCAACTGGCAGGGAAACAGGCGAAACTTGCGACACCACACCTTGCACCTTAGGCTTCTGGTATTGTTTTTAGGAGGTTTAGCTATGCATTGCAGACAATTGGCTTTTGCATTGGTGTTTTTGGCAGGTACAGCCGCTGGACAACAATTGGATCAGGAGTTCACAATCGTCGAAGACGACCAGGCGGCGGGCTGCGCGGGCAGCATCGTCTCGGGTCTGGACCCCAACGGCGACGGATTTCTGTCTGTGCGCACGGGACCGGGATCGCAATTTCGCAAGATTGACGAGTTGCACAACGGCGACATGGTCAGAACCTGCGCCCGAGACGGTAAGTGGTACGGTGTGTATTACGGCCAGCCCCGCCGCAAGGGCTGGGTACATGGCAACTGGCTGATCGACGGAGCCGGTTAGAAGCCGGGGACTTGATCCCCGGCTAATTGGTCACTCGGACCAGCTGATCTGCGTCAGATCGATTGCGGCCGTGGGCGCGTTTTCCCACAGGCCCTGAACTCCAGCCTTGGCCACGCCCAGCTTAGCCAGCTGGAACAGGTACCCGTTGACGTAGTCGTCTGCGATCAGGCGCTGTGCCTCACCCAGCAGACGGGTGCGTTCTTCTGGGTCTGTCGTCGAATTCAACGTGTCCATCAGCGCCTGGAAATCCTTACTGTCATACTGGAAGTAATAGTCAGGACGCGCATAGATCCCGATATCCATAGGTTCGGTATGACTGACGATGGTTAGACCAAAGTCCTTGCCTTTGAACACCGATTCCAGCCACTGAGCCCATTCAACGTTGATGATATTGGCTGTGATCCCGACCTCGGCCAGTTGGGCGGCCACAATCTCACCCCCGCGGCGGGCATAGGATGGGGGCGGCAAATGCAGCGTCGTTTCAAACCCTTCCGCATATCCAGCATCGGCCAACATCTTGGCGGCCTTCTTGGGGTCGTAGGCCGAGTTCCCGGTCAGATCGACATAAGCCGGATTGTGCGGCGCGAAATGGGTGCCGATGGGCGTGCCGTAGCCAAACATCGCTCCGTCGATGATCGCCTGACGGTCAATCGCATGGGCCAATGCCTGACGCACTTGGATATCATCGAAGGGTGGCATCTTGTTGTTGGTGGACAGAATGGTTTCCCCTTCAGTCGAGCCGACGAGCACCTGAAAGCGCGGATCAGCCTCAAATTGCGGCAGGTTCTCTGGCGCGGGGAAATTGTCGAACACATCGATATCCTCGGCCATCATGGCCGCAAAAGCCGCCGTCGGGTCCGAGATGAATTTGAATGTAGCAGTCTCTAACGCTGGCTGATCGCCCCAATAGCCCGGGTTGCGGTTCAGGGTGATACTGTCGCCCTGCACCCATTCACCAAAGGTAAATGCGCCGGTTCCGACGGGGTTGGTCTTGATGCCCTCGATACTATCGGGCGCGACAATAACCGCATCACCCCAGGCCAGGTTGAACAGGAAGTTCCCGTTTGGCTCAGACAGGGTCACCTTGACGGTCAGCGGGTCGACCACCTCGATGTTTTCAATCCCGGCAAACAGGGCCTTTTGCGCATTTGCGCTATCCTCGGATCGGGCGCGGTCCAGGCTGAACTTGACGTCCTCGGCATCCATCGTGGTGCCGTCGTGGAAGGTAACCCCATCGTGCAGTTTGAAGGTATAGACCTTGCCATCTTCCGAGATTTCCCAACTTTCAGCCAGACCAGGAACCACCGATCCGTCACCCATAAACCGGGTCAGGCCTTCGAAGATATTGGTGTAAACCACCGAATCGATGGCCTGCGCTGCGGCACTGGTCGGGTCCAGATGCGGCGGCTCTAGTTGCAACGCTATGGTAATGTCGGATTTAGCGAAAACCTGTGTACCAAACAGGCTGGCGCTAACCGCCAGCACCGAAGCAAAGGACCGAAATGTCTGCTTTGTCATGTAAATTACTCCCCACTGAAAATGGAAACCTGCGTTTTTTTGGGCCGTACTGAACCCAACTTCCCTTTAAACCTTAGGTCATTCAAGGAAATGTTCGCGCAACCGGGGTTTCTATAGCCCGCTCCCATCTGTTATGCCGCGCTGCAACATGACAACCGGAGGAGCGACAATGAGCGCCACCGCCCGCAAAAAAGCCCCGAATGCCCAGGATATTCGCGCCCGCAAAGGCGGCGAGCCACTGGTCAGTCTGACAGCCTATACCACACCGATGGCGCGGTTGATGGATGATCATTGTGATTTTGTCTTGGTGGGTGACAGCGTCGGCATGGTGTTGCACGGGCTGGAATCGACGCTGGGTGTGACGATGGAGATGATGGTGATGCATGGTCAGGCCGTCGCGCGCGGTTTGGAAAGTGCTATGATGGTCATCGACATGCCCTTTGCCAGTTACGAGCATTCGCCTGCCGAGGCGTTCAGCAACGCGGCCCGGCTGATGTCCCAAACCAGCGCAGGCGCAGTCAAGTTGGAAGGCGGTGTCGAGATGGCCGAGACCATCCGCTTTCTGGTCAAGCGCGGGATTCCGGTGATGGCGCATATCGGCCTGACGCCGCAATCGGTCAACACACTTGGCGGCTACAAGGTTCAAGGTCGGGAAGAACAGGCCGAGGCGGTACTGGAAGATGCCCGCGCTGTGGCCGAGGCAGGCGCGTTCTCGGTCGTTCTTGAAAAAGTACCGCAGAAGCTGGCCGATCAGATTACGGCTGAGATCGCGATCCCAACAATCGGAATCGGAGCCTCGGCGGGGTGCGACGGTCAGATTCTGGTTGTCGACGACATGGTTGGCTTTTTCACCGCCTTCAAACCGAAATTCGTCAAACGCTATGCTGAGCTTGGCCCATTGGCCGAAGCCGCCATTGCCGAATATGCTGCCGAGGTGCGCGCACGAACCTTTCCAGCGGACGAACACGTCTTTTCCGATCAGGCCCCGACCAAAGGACCAAAGACATGACCGCCCCAATCTTTCGCCGTCTGGCCGACCTGCGTGCCTTGACCTCGGAATGGACGCGGAAGGGTGACGAGATCGGCGTGGTTCCGACCATGGGCGCGCTGCATCAGGGGCACCTGTCACTGGTTGAGGCCGCCAAGGCGGGTTGTGACCGGGTGATCGTTACGATCTTTGTGAACCCCAAACAGTTCAACAACCCCGAGGATCTGGCAAAGTACCCGCGCACCGAGAACGAGGATGCGCAGAAACTGGCCCCCTACGGCGTTGATGCGATCTATGTTCCAGAACCCGAAGAAATTTACCCGCAGGGCTTTGCCACCACAGTTTCCGTTTCGGGCCTGACCGATGTGATGGAAGGTGAATTCCGTCCCGGACATTTCGACGGCGTTGCCACAGTTGTGGCCAAACTGTTCCTGCAAACGCAGGCAGATCGAGCCTATTTCGGGGAAAAAGACTATCAACAGCTGATGATCGTGACCCGAATGGCGCGCGATCTGGACATTCCGACCGAAGTCGTCGGATGCCCCACGGTGCGCGAGACCTCGGGTCTGGCCATGTCATCGCGCAATCTGAGACTGTCGTCCGAAGGGCTGGATATTGCGGCCCACAAAAACCGGATCATGCGGGAATTGGCGGCTGCCTTGAAAGACGGCGCACAGTTTGATCCGGTGGCCGCGCAGGCCGAGACCGATCTGCTGGCCGCCGGATTCACGCAAGTGGAATACATCCAACTGCGCTGCGCCGAAACGCTGGAGCCTCTCACCCACGCCAACCGCCCTGCCCGCCTGTTCGCCGCAGCCTGGGCCGATGGGGTGCGACTGATCGACAACATTCCTGTCTGAACGCTCTGGCACGTGTGTCATTGTTTGCGCTAAAGTCCCGCAAAACGAAACGGGAGGGGCGCAGGCGTGACCTATATTCTTGCCATTGATCAGGGCACCACATCATCGCGGGCAATTCTGTTCGACGCAGAGATGCAGCGCGCAGGCACCGCGCAGCACGAATTCACCCAGCACTTCCCTCATGAAGGCTGGGTCGAACATGATGCCGAGGAAATCTGGAACAGCGTTCTGCGGGTTTGCCGCGAAGTTATGGACAGTGTCGGGGTAACCTCTGATCAGATCGCGTGTATCGGCATCACCAACCAGCGCGAAACAACTGTTGTCTGGGACCGCGCTACTGGCGCGCCCATCCATAACGCGATCGTCTGGCAGGACCGTCGTACCGCCGAGATATGCGCGCGTTACAAACAAGCCGGGTGCGAGGATGACGTGACCGCCCAGACCGGGCTGCTGCTGGACCCCTATTTCTCGGGCACCAAGGTTAAATGGTTGCTGGACACCGTGCCGGGTGCGCGGGACCGGGCCGAGGCCGGAGAGCTGATGTTCGGCACCATCGACAGCTTTTTGATCTGGCGCCTGACAGAAGGACGCAGCCACGCCACCGATGCCACAAACGCCGCGCGCACGCTTCTGTTCGACATCCACAAGGGCGAGTGGAGCGCCGAGATCTGTGATCTGCTGGACGTGCCGATGAACATGCTGCCCGAGGTGCATGATTGCGCCTCGGATTTTGGAAATACGACTCTATTTGGGGGGAATATCCCGATTCTTGGTGTTGCCGGTGATCAACAGGCCGCCACCATCGGTCAGGCCTGCTTCCAACCCGGCATGATGAAATCCACCTATGGCACCGGTTGTTTTGCTCTGCTGAACACAGGGGATAAGCCCGTCGAGTCGAAGAACCGCCTGTTGACCACCATCGCCTATCAATTGGACGGTAAACGGACCTATGCGCTGGAAGGGTCAATCTTTGTGGCCGGTGCAGCGGTGCAATGGCTGCGCGACGCGTTGCAGATCATCGAATCCGCGCCAGAAAGCGGCGAGCTGGCCCAAAAGGCAGACCCGAACCAGCATGTCGTGCTGGTGCCCGCCTTTACCGGCCTCGGTGCGCCCTATTGGAAACCCGATTGCCGTGGCGCGGTGTTCGGTCTGACTCGGAATTCAGGCCGTGCCGAGTTTGCCAAGGCCACGCTGGAAAGTATCGCATATCAGACACGCGATCTGTGGCACGCCATGCAGGGCGACTGGGGTGCAGATACCGACGTTATCCTGCGTGTAGACGGTGGCGCCAGCGCGTCGAACTGGGCGATGCAGGGATTGTCGGACTACCTTGGCGCCGAGGTCGACAGACCGGTTATGCAGGAAACCACGGCATTGGGCGCGGCCTGGCTGGCCGGTATGCGCGCAGGCGTTTATCCGGATCAACAGGGTTTTGCGGAAACCTGGGCGCTGGATCGCCGGTTCGAACCGAACCTCTCTGCCAAAGAGCGCGATGCCGCCTATGACCGCTGGAAACGTGCGGTATCAGCTGCGATGGCGTTCTGAGAGGTATGAAGGATCAGCTATGATCCTTCATCAACCGCTGCTTTTGACGTGACCAGTCACGCTTGGCCTGAGTTTCGCGCTTGTCATGGTTTTTCTTACCCTTGGCGATACCGATTTTGATCTTGGCCAGGCCTTTGTGGTTGAAATACATAACCAGCGGCACCAGCGTCATGCCTTTGCGCTGGGTCGCGTTCCACAGGTTCGACAATTCCTTGCGTGACACAAGCAGTTTGCGCCGGCGGCGCTCTTCGTGCTTGAACGATTTGGCTTGCTCGTAGGGGGCGATATAGCTGTTGACCAGCCACAGCTCGCCATCATCGACTGAGGCATAGCTTTCGGCGATGTTCGTCCCACCTACGCGTAGGGATTTGACCTCGGACCCTTCCAGCATGATGCCGCACTCAAGATCGTCCTCGATTGCGTAATCGAAGCGTGCGCGCCGGTTTTCGGCGATGACTTTGTAATTCGGGTCTGTCTTTTGCTTAGCCATGACGCGTTGATCTATGCGGCTTGGGCGGCCCTTGCAAGGCGTAGCCGTCAGGAGGTGGCCGAGATAATCAGATCAGGTCCGAAAATAGTGTCGGCGTGATTGTGCAAATATATCTTGAGCCACGGTGTAAATCGCTCGGGATAGCGCTGCACTTCGGCCAGAAGATCGTGGTAATCGACCCAGCGAATTTCCATGACCTCTTCCGGGTTGGGCTCAATCTTCAGCGGGCCGCGCACATGGGCCAGAAAGATGTCGACCACTTCGTGCTCGATCATGTTGTTGCCGACATCGGCGTGATACTCCAGCCGGTGACGGTATTCCGGGTAAAGCCCGGTAATTCCCAATTCCTCACGCAGCCGGCGCACGGCGCAGACAGACGGTGTCTCACCCCAGTCGGGGTGGGTGCAGCAGGTATTCGCCCACAGACCAGGGGTGTGATATTTTCCCAAAGCCCGACGCTGCATCAAAATTTCGGTCCCGCGCACGACAAAGACAGACACCGCCTTGTGCCGCAGGCCTTTTTCATGCGCCTCAAGCTTGTCCACTGGGGTCAACTCGCCATCAACCCAGGCCGGGATCATGATTCCCATCTGTCGTCTCCTGCTGCCGATCCACCCGAAGGGCCGGAAATTCGAAATTGGCTGCCACCGGGTCGGCTTGGCTCTGCGAATTTATGCGTGCAATGCATGAAATACCGCGCGCTTTCAAATTGGCGCTGTTCAACGCGGTTATCAAGCGCACGAAAGGCCGCAGGGGCTGCGGCCTTTTGTAACCTCAAACGGTGTTTGGTCTGCGGCTTTATTCGCCAGACACGCTTACGATATAGGCGTAAACATCCTCGGCACCCTTCTTCAGCTTGAAGGTCATTTTGGATTTGGCCGAAGTTTCACCCAGATAATCTTTCAAAAACGCCTTGGGATCCTTTGCATATTCAACGAATGTCGTTTCGTCCCAGACCAGACCGTTTTCACCAGCGGCAACGATGCTGTCACCATATTTGAACTCCTCAACGGTGCCTGCGGTCCGGCCTGCAACCCCATAAAGGTTCGGACCGGTTTTACCGCCCTTTACGATGACTTCACCCTCAGGATCGGCAATCTGGTGACAGGACTTACACTTGTTGAAGGTTTTCTTTCCGGCTTCGGCGTCTCCTTCGGCATATGCGGGAAGGGCCAGAAGGCCGACGATTGCGGTCGCGAGAATGCGATTCATAGCTTTTGCTCCGATACGAATTGGCTGCACCGAATGGACCGTCGGCGCAAATAAGAGTCAACGCGCAGATTGCCGCGCGAGGGCACTGTGCCACTGCGGCATATAGGCCGTCCTTAACTTAAGTCATGTAAGCCGGACCAACAGGGCAAAAGATCCCCCGACGCTGGCGAGGCAAGAAATACGGCCCGCGCGATGGCCCGCGCCAGACAGATCGAAGCCACATGGCCAAGAAGCCCCAGTTCAGCCTGTGGAAGGTCGTGATTGCCTGTGCTGACGCCGAACACCAGATCGCCATCGCCTGGTGTGTGCGCGGGAACAATCGCCCGCGCGATCCCGTCATGGGCAGCCACCGCCAACCTATGGCATTGCGGCTTAGACAGCGCCGCGTCAGTGGCAACAATTGCGATGGTGGTGTTGGCCTTGTCCGGCTGGGCGGGTCGCATTGCTTTGGCCTTGCGACTGGTCAAGACACGACCAAGACCAGTGTTGGAATCAGGCCCTAATCCACCGAATTCGTCGCCGATTTCAAACGGAGCGGCCCAGAAATGACGGTCACCCGGCGTGGTGACACTGCCGAGCGGATTGGCGGCAACCAATGCGCCAACCGTGACCCCGTTTTCCATCACAAACGAGGCGGATCCGAGCCCACCCTTTTGCATGGCAGCCAAGGCACCAGTCCCTGCGCCAGCAGTACCCAGATCGAACTGATCGGACGCGCCCTCGAATGCGCGGTGCCCCAGCGCGCGATAGGGGTTCTCGGCCCAGGCTTTGTCGCCGCCATTTAGCAGGTCAAACAGGATCGCACCCGGAACGATGGGGACCACGACATTGCCAACTTCAAAACCGCGGTGTTGCGCCCTAAGCGCGTCAGCTACTCCGGAGCAGGCGTCCAGACCAAAGGCCGAACCACCGGACAGAACGATGGCATCTACGCGCGACACGGTTTTGTCAGGTGCCAGCAAGTCGGTTTCCCGCGTGCCTGGCGCACCGCCCATCACGTGAACGGAGGCCGTAAAGGGTTCGGGTGCCGTCAGAACGGTTGCGCCGGATTTGAGTGCATCATCCTGAGCGTTTCCAACCAAAAGGCCGGGAACATCGGTGATCAGGTTTCTGGGTCCGGAGGTCATTGCGTTTTCAGATGTTCGAACAGAAGAGCGCGCAGGCGCGCTGCCTCCGGCGGGGATATTTCTTGCCAGATGAAGAGCGGATCAGATGCAGCGGCCACCGTCGACCTCCAAAGCTGTTCCGGTGATCATGCTGGCCTCGTCGGAACATAAGAAACAGGCGGCGTTGGCCATATCCTCGGGTGTCGAGAAACGACCCAGTGGGATGGTCGACAGGAACTTGGCGCGAACCTCGGGCGTATCCTCGCCCATAAAGGACTTGAGCAGGGGCGTTTCCCCTGCAACCGGGCAGATGGCGTTTACCCGGACACCCGATGTGGCCAGTTCGACCGCCATGGTCTTGGTCGCGGTGATCATCCAACCCTTGGAGGCGTTGTACCAGTTGAGATTCGGACGCGGCGACAGGCCAGCCGTCGAGGCCACGTTCAGGATCGCGCCGGTACCACGCGATTTCATATGCGGAACCAATGCACGGGCCGTTAGATAGACAGATTTCATGTTCACGTTGAAAACGCGGTCGAAATCCTCTTCGCTCACATCTTCCAGCGGGGTGGGAAGG
Source organism: Ruegeria sp. CDSA033 (assembly GCF_059612305.1). Taxonomy (NCBI): domain Bacteria; kingdom Pseudomonadati; phylum Pseudomonadota; class Alphaproteobacteria; order Rhodobacterales; family Roseobacteraceae; genus Ruegeria; species Ruegeria sp. CDSA033. Next base: position 130,156 of record NZ_JBXWQI010000003.1, read on the forward strand.
TGGGTGACGCCGGCGTTGTTGACTAGGATATCGAGATGCCCCAGTCGATCAAAGGCTGCGTCTGCCATCGCCTCAACCGATGGGCCGTTGGCCAGATCGACCTGATGTGCAAAGGCGTTCGGGCCCAATTGATTGGCCTGAACCTCAGCCGCATCACCGTTGATATCGGCGATCATGACGCGGGCACCTTCAGACAGGAATTTCCGCGCGATCCCGGCACCAAAGCCTGATGCGCTACCGGTCACGATTGCGGTTTTTCCCTCTAACCTCATGATCTTGTCCTTTTTGCAGCTGCGCAAAATCAGAGTAGCGATGCGCCGCAAAGATACCAGATCAATCTTCGGGTATCTTGCCGCGCAAGGCTTTGACGTCCGAGCGTGCCTTTTTGGAAGCCAGACGTCGCTTGACCGAACCGTAGGTTGGTTTGGTGGCGATACGGCGCTTGGGTGTAACCATAGCGCGGGTGATCATCTCGGCCAGCCGGTTGCGCGCGATTTCCCGGTTGCGCGCCTGACTGCGGGTTTCGTCGCATTGAATGATGATTGCGCCCTCTTTGGTCCAGCGTCGCCCCGCCAGTCGCTTGAGCCGCGATTTGACGGGATCAGGCAACGAAGGTGAGCGCGCCGCCTCGAACCGCAATTCGACGGCGGTGGACACCTTGTTCACGTTCTGCCCGCCGGGACCGGATGAGCGCACAAAGCTTTCGGTCATTTCCCAGTCTTGCAGGGTGATATCGTCAGTGATGCGCAACATGAGGCTGACCTTACAGGCCTGATCCAAAAACAAAAAGGGCCGCCCCGCATGGGACGGCCCTTCGAAAGCTCAGGAGGTTGGGTCGGTTAGATCAATCGACCAGCCGGAGCGAGCGCTCCGCCAAGGGCTGCCTTAACAGGCGATCCCCCCGGTTGTTCCAACACCTCTCTCCAATCCCTTTCTCGACATTGGATCACCTCCTTTCAATCTGTTTCCGTTACCCGAAATCGTGCCACGAGTTGCGCGAAACGCAAAGCGTTTTTTTACGCGAGCTGCGCCGTCAGCCGCGCCACGATCACTTTGAATGGGATCAATGCGATCAGGGCCAGCGACAGTTTTACCAGCCAATCCGCAAAGGCCAGCGATACCCATAGGGGTGCCATCGGGCCGGTCAGCATGAAAGGAACGGGTTCCCATGCCCAGCTGATTGCCGCGTCGGCGTCGGCACCAAAGATTGTGACAGAGGCCGAGAAGGCGATGGTGAAGAACAGCGCCGTATCCAGCGCAGACCCAACCAGAGTCGAGGCCAGCGGCGCACGCCACCAGCGACCGCCGCGCAGTTTGTTGAACACCGCAACATCGGTCAGCTGAGCGATCAGGAAACCGGTACCCGACGCAACCGCAACCCGCAACGGTACGGCGGCATAGGTGAACCCATCACCCTGCAGAATGATCTGCGTACCGATCAGCGAGCAGATGATACCGGTGACGAAACCGGCGAATACCACCTTGCGGGCAGCCTGTACGCCGTAGACACGGTTCATGATATCCGTGACCAGAAAGGCCACAGGGAACGTAAAGGCACCCCAGGTCAGGAGGCCGTCCAGTAGAAGAAACTGGACCAGAATGTTCGAGGCCACAACAATGGTAGCCATGGCAATAATGCCGGGAATATAAGCGCGTTGCATTTTCAGATGCCCGTTTTGACAAGGTAGCGGCGACTTGGCCAAGGGACCGTCCCAAGGCAAGCCGCGCTTCTAGACCTTTGCTTTGGACGAGTCAATCGGGCAAGGCATACTCGACCAGTTCGGTGCGCTGAAGCGCCAGAAAATTGTCATCCGACACCATAGTGGCCCGCAAGCGGCCCTCGTCGTCGCGCCAGACAGACAATCCCTCGAGGTTGTCATGCGCACCAGTCCCAGTTTGGAGCAGAACCTCTTCGGCGCTTGGGGTGTCACCGTCCACCTCCCATCGCCGCAGACGCGAACGGAACCCGATCCAACCGACATCCCGTTCCAAAACGTAAAGCCTGCCATCCGGTCCGAAATCTGCAGCAACTGGCAGAAAGCCCCCCCGTTGTGGCAGAACGAAAGGCGTCGACCAAGCCTGACCGTCCCACCGATAGACAGGGATATCACCCATCGCTGTTCGGTTTTCCTCGGGCATTGTGAAAAGGTGACCGCGCTGATCAATGGCCAACGCCTCGAGCGAGCCGTTGACCTCAAAGCCGTCGAACGCCTTGGGCCGCGGCAGAACCTGCGCTTTGGTCCCTGGCGCGGGGTAATATACCACGCGGTGGATACCTTCGAACGAGACGAACAGGGCGCCATCAGGGGCAATGGCTATGCCTTCGGAATCCCCGGCCCCACCAGTGAGAGGGCGTCCTCTGCTGGAAATGAGAGGCCAATTGTCAGTGATCTGAATGTCGGAAATTTCGTCATCATTACGCTCGACCCGTGCGGCAATCAGTGTCGAACGATCGGTCATTCCAATCAAATGGCGGCCATCATCCGAGATGTGGATGGCAGAAATCCCGCCAAACCACTCAGCCGTGTGACGCCATGTAAAACTGCCAAGGTGGTTGGGTGTCTTGAGATCAACTGCCCAAGCCGCCCCGGCCAGCAATACTGCGACGATCAGTTGGATTGCAGAACTTGTGTGCATTGCTGAGGTAGATCGGCCAATCGATATTCACGCCGTTTCTTGGGCGCTGGGGCATTTGGGTCGGGTGGGGGCGGGTTAAGGATATTATTCACCCATTGCTGCGCCTCGGCACAGCCATCCCCTTTTGGCGGAGGATCCTGATTAACGCAACCTTTAGAGCCGCGCGGGCATTTCAGACGGACATGGAAATGATAATGATGTCCCCACCAGGGCCTGATCTTGCGCAAATAGGCACGATTACCCTTCTCGTTTTTGCACATTTCCGCCTTGGCACCGGGAAAGACGAAAATTCGCGCAACTCGCTTGTCCTTTGCGGCCTGGCGCAGCACGGCATGGTGTTGTTTCGTCCAGTTACCGTTGACAAACGCGCCATTCGACCGGCGCAGGGAAATCGACGAGATATTCTCACGCGCCTTGCGGCTTAAGCGCATGTTGTCGCCGGGCAGCATCCAGATATCGATGTCCAGACCCAGCTGATGGCTGCGGTGCCCGGATGTCATCGGCCCACCGCGCGGCTGGCTGATATCGCCGACATATAGCCCGTTCCATCCGGGCTGCTTTGCCGCGAACTTGCTAAGGTCCTGCACATAATCAATCGCCTCAGGATGCCCCCAATTTCGATTGCGTGACAGCCGCATCGCCTGCCATGTCGGTCCCGTTTCGGGCAATTGCACCGACCCTGCAGCGCATCCACGCGAATAACTGCCGAAGGCTGCGGATTTTTGCTGCGAACTTGCTTTCTGCGCCCCAAACAACTGCTTTGCCAGAGGCTGCGCCGTAGCAGTGTTCGTCAGAAATATCGCGGCCAGTATCGTCAAAAAACGTAATAAAATCATCTGCTCTGATCCCCTTCCGGTTTCACCCAGCGCATCAGTATTAACCCCAGAATAAACAACAGAACGATGGGTGACACCCCCAGTCTTGCACTGCCGGTTACAGTTGTGGCTATTCCGATCAGCAAGGGGGCGGCAAAGGCTGTGGCACGCCCCGACAAACCATAAAGCCCAAAGCTTTCGACCGGGGCCTTGGGGTCGGTGTGACGCACCATCATCGAACGGCTGGCGGATTGCAGAATACCGCCCATGCCGCCGATCAGAACCCCGCAGCCAAAGAACACCAGATCAGGCAGGCCGGATCCTTCGGGTAAAGACATGCCAAAGATCTGTGTGCGGTCCATCGACACGATGGTGATGCAAACAAAGATCAGCACCCAGATAGCCACCAAAATCACTGGTTTAGGGCCGTATTTCTTGTCCAGCTTACCGCCGACCCACGAAAACGCAGCCGCAGCCAGAACGCTGACGATACCAAAGACACCGATCTTGATCAGGTCCCATTCCAGCACCAGTCGCGCATAAACACCGCCAAAGGTGTAAAGCCCGTTCAACGCGTCACGATAGAACATGGATGATCCAAGGTAGGTGGCCAGGCTGACCCGGTGGCGCAGATTGGAAATCGACTTGACCAGAAGGCGCAGGGCGTCGCCCACATTGCCTTTTTTGTCGGTCGGCGCATCATCCCGGACCCAAAGGAAGTAGGGGATCATGAACAGAACGAACCAAACCGCCGTGAATGGCCCCACGAAACGTGTGCCCTGCTGCATTGAGGCATCCAGCCCAAACAGCGGATCCATCCCGATCAGGGTCTTGCCGTTGGCCTGCTCGACGAACAGCGCCAGCATGATCGCAAGTGAGATCAGCCCACCAAAATAGCCAAAGGCAAATCCTGACCCCGAAATCTCACCAACCTCATTTTCGTCCCCCAAATCGGGCAGCTGCGAATTGATGAAGATCAGAGCGTATTCCGCGCCAACAAAGCCCAAACCAAAGGCCGACAACATCAGCCACATATTCGACCCGTCGGGCATCGTGTACCAAAGCGCGGCGGACCCCACCGCATACATCATCGAAAACGCGAAAATCCATGGCATTCGGCGACCCGAAACATCCGCCATGGCCCCCATCAACGGCGCGCCAAAGGCGATGATCAGCCCAATAATGGTCATGCAATTCGCCCACACCGTCTGCGCCCGCGCATCGGCTGCGTCGGCACCCAGACCGGACGTCAGATAATACTCTGCCGCAACTCCGGCAAAGTAGGGACCAAAGACAAATGTAACCAGCAAGGTGTGATACGGTTGACTGGCCCAGTCGAAAAACCACCAACCCCAAATGCGCTTGCGCTTGGAAATTTCTGCCATGACTGCCCCTGTTTATCGTTGTCTTCATAAGACGGGGCTTTGGCCTAATTCGCAAGGGTTCTGTTAGCGCACACTTGCTCTTTGCCGCGCTAGCTACTACCTCTCGCGAAACGTGACTTGGAGTATACGAATATGATGGCAATTTTCGGCCCGATCGACTTGGTATTGAGCATCGCCTATTGGTTCGTCTTGATTCAGGTCATAATGAGCTGGCTGATCAACTTTCAGGTTCTGAACCTTCATCAACAATTCGTTGCCCAGATTTGGTACGGATTGAATCGGATCCTGGAGCCGATTTATCGCCCTATTCGCAAAGTGCTGCCCGATCTTGGCGGCATCGATCTCACGCCTTTGGTCGTGTTGATCATCATCATTTCACTGCGAAGCTACGTCCTGCCGGAACTCTTTCTGGCCCTGAGCTGAGGCTGATCCCTCTTGTTCACCGAATCTTAGTATGTGATTGTCCTGTCTTAAGAGCAGATAAACCTTAAAACAGGGCAACCCCGCACATGTTCGACGCCGCACCGATGCTGCGAGATGTCTTTGGATTCGACGACTTCCGCCCCGGGCAGGAAGAGATCGTCGATGCCGTGACAGCAGGTGAAAACGTGCTGGCGATCATGCCAACTGGTGGCGGTAAATCCCTGTGTTTCCAACTGCCTGCGTTGATGCGGGATGGCGTGACGGTGGTGATTTCCCCGCTGATCGCCCTGATGCGCGATCAGGTGCGCGGGTTGCAAGAGGCCGGCGTTGAGGCAGGTGCTCTGACCTCGGGCAACACGCCCGAAGAAACAGATGCCGTGTGGGAAGCGCTGGAGGCCGGGCGGCTCAAGCTGCTCTACATGGCCCCCGAACGTCTGGCGGCAGGGTCGGCGCTGGGGATGCTGCGCCGGATCAACGTCAGTCTGATTGCCGTGGATGAAGCCCATTGCGTCAGCCAGTGGGGCCATGATTTCCGTCCCGACTACCTGCGGATCGGTGAGCTGCGGCGCGCGTTGGGCGTTCCTTTGGCCGCCTTCACCGCCACCGCGGATGCCGAAACGCAGGACGAGATTGTCGAAAAACTGTTCGACGGCACGCCCCCCAACAAGTTTCTGCGCGGGTTCGACCGGCCCAATATCCACCTTGCCTTTGGGGCCAAGGATGGCCCCCGCAAACAGATCCTCGACTTTGCCAGTGCCCGAAAAGGGCAATCTGGCATCGTCTATTGCGGCACGCGCAACAAAACCGAGGTGCTCGCGCAAGCCTTACGCACGGAAGGTCACTCTGCCTGCCACTATCATGGCGGAATGGAGGCCGAGGATCGCCGTATCGTCGAAACCCGCTTTGCCCGCGAAGACGGGTTAATCGTGGTTGCCACCGTGGCTTTTGGCATGGGCATCGACAAACCCGACATCCGATGGGTCGCCCATGCGGACCTGCCCAAATCCATCGAAGCCTATTATCAGGAAATCGGTCGTGCGGGCCGTGACGGTGGCCCTGCCGAGACGCTGACTCTGTTCGGCCCCGACGATATTCGCCTGCGCCGCTCGCAAATCGACGAAGGGTTGGCCCCACCGGAACGCCGCATGGCCGACCATGCACGCCTGAATTCTCTATTGGGTCTGGCCGAGGCATTGGAATGCCGCCGTCAAACTTTGTTGGGCTACTTCGGTGAACAGGCAGAACCTTGCGGAAAATGCGATCTGTGTGACGCCCCACCAGAGGTGTTCGATGGCACCACGCCCGTCCGCATGGCGTTGTCCGCGATCCTGCGCACCGAGGAATGGTTCGGCGCCGGCCATCTGATCGACATCCTGCTCGGCAATGAAACCGACAAGATTCTTGCGCGACGCCATGACCAGCTATCGACCTATGGGATCGGCAAAGAGTGGTCACGCCCGCAATGGCAGGCCATCTTCCGACAGATGATGGGGTATGATCTGGTCCGCCCGGACCCCGAACGCCACGGCGCACTGCAAATGACCGAGGCTGCCAAGCCCATCCTGAAGGGTGAGGCCCGGATCAACCTGCGCAAGGACACATTGCGCAAGGCCGGACGTCGCCCGGCGGTCAAAATGATGGTGTCCGAGGAAGACGCGCCGCTGCTGTCGGCCCTGAAAGCCAAACGGCGCGCTTTGGCCGAAGCCGCGCGGGTTCCGGCCTATGTCATCTTCCCCGACCGCACGCTGATCGAAATGGCTGAGAAACGCCCCCTGTCGCTGGACGATATGGCCCGAATTGGCGGGGTCGGCGCGAAAAAGCTGGAACGTTACGGTGACACGTTTCTTGAAGTCGTCGCCGGTGAGGTTGAAGCCGTTCATCCCGCGCGCCGCAAATTGGCTGGCCGGGATCAGGGCGATATCTATGATCAACTGCTTGAAGTGCAGTCGCAGCTGTCACGCGGTCCAGACGGGATCGACAAGCCGCTAACTTGCTCGGCCTCGCAACTGGCCAAGGTCGCACAATTGCGGTCAGATGACCCGCGCGCGATCGAACATGTTCTGGGTGACCGCCGTCACGAAAGGTTTGGAGCCGCCTTTCTGGACGTGCTGCGACAGACGGACTAGATACGGCCCAGAACAGGCAAGGAAAGAGAGCGGATATGCTGGTAGTTATCTCCCCGGCCAAGCGGCTGGACTGGGCGGAACGGGATGTCGAAGTCACGCAGCCAGACTTTCAGGACGATGCCATCCGTCTGTCGAAAACCGCTCGCAATTTGACGCTGGGTGATCTGAAAAAGCTGATGGACCTGAGCGATGATCTCGCGCGCTTGAACCGCGACCGGTATCGCGCGTTCTCAGACGCGCCCGAGGCGGATGTGACACGCCCCGCCGCGCTGGCCTTTGCGGGCGACACCTATCAGGGGCTCGAAGCTGCGTCGCTGGATGCCGAGGAGATGTCCTGGGCGCAAGATCATCTTCGCATTCTGTCCGGTCTGTACGGTGTGCTGCGCCCGCTGGATTCCATTCAGGCCTATCGGCTCGAGATGGGCAGCAAGCTTAAAACCCGCCGCGGAAAGAACCTGTATGAATATTGGCGCGATCAACTGAGCAAAGCGCTCAACGCGCAAGGTTCAGAGGTTGGATCGGACGTTCTGGTCAACTGCGCCAGTCAGGAATATTTCGGCGCAGTAGACCCTAAAGCGCTGAAACTACGCGTTATCACCCCTGTTTTCATGGAAGACAAAGCAGGCACGCCTAAGATCGTGAGCTTTTTTGCCAAAAAAGCGCGCGGTGCGATGGCGCGGTATGTCATTCAGCACAGGCTGGACGACCCCAAAGGACTGCTGGACTTTGACTCAGGTGGCTATGAATACCGCCCCGATTTGTCAGAAGAAAACAAACCCGTCTTTGTGCGGCCCTATCAGGCTTGATCTAACATCGACGGGTCATAGGCGACGAGTTCAACCGTATTGCCTTCGGGGTCTTCGGTGAAGATACCGCGCCAGCCGATCCATCCGAACTGCTCGACCCGGTAGGGCTGACCGAGGTGGTCATACCACTGCATCACTGCCTCTTGTTCGTCGAATGGCAGCGACAGGGCGATGTGATGCAGGGATGACGCCCCACCCGTCACCGGTTTTTGCGATCCGGTAGGATGCAGCCCTAGTCGCGGGGCGGCGGTGTGGTGAAACAGGGCCAGGACCTGCGTATGGCCACCATATCCGGGCGCAATCTGGAAAAAGGTGATCGCGCTGTTGTGGTCACCGCTGAGACGCTTTAACCCGATCACGTTTTCATAAAACGCGACCATGGCGGCCATATCCACGCAGCGGATGGCAATTTCACCCAGCGCGCGGGGCTGAAATCCACGATCTTCAGACATGGGTTCAATCTAGTCAGCCCGGATTTCCTCTGCAACAACCGGGCAGCAATCATCCGGCCTATGGGTCAGAACCATATGGTGAATCGTCTGCTTTTGCAGCGGTTTGGTCAGGTAGTGATCCAGCCCGGCAGATAAGATTCCCTGATCGTCACCAGCCATCGCATGAGCCGTAAGGGCGACAATAGGAACATGGCGGCCAGTCTCAATCTCACGGCGCCGGATTTCGGCTGTGGCCTGTTTGCCGTCCATTTTAGGCATCGAGATATCCATAAAGATAATGTCTGGGTCAAACTCCTGATACGCCTGCACCGCTTCGATCCCGTTGCCGGCAAAGCGCAGGTCGATGTTCAGATCTTTGACCATCTTCTTAAGGATCAGTTGATTGGTCCGGTTATCTTCGGCCGCCAGAACACGCATGATACGCTGCGTTCCTTCACATGCGGGTTGGTTAGGTGCCTGATTGATCGGTGCGGTCTCCGAAAGCGACTCAACGCCCTGTGGGTGGCCAAGCGCTTTCAGGCGCGCGTATAGCTCAGCCCTGGGGATCGGCTTTTGTAGAACGCCTTCGATCAGGTGGCGCGCGGGGTGGGCGTGAATGACACCGGGATTGGCCGACATCACGACAATCGGCAGAGCGCCCCACCCCCTGTCTTTCAGCAGGACAGCCAGCTCAAGCCCGTCCATGTCGGGCAGGTCATGATCGCACAGCAGAAGGTCCACACTGTCGTCCAGCGCCGTCAGCGCCTCACGGCCCGAGGTGCAAACGGTGACCTGAACCCCCAGCCGACCCAGCTGTTTGGACAGGATCGCGCAGTTGGCGGCCAGATCCTCGACGATCATCACGTGGCGCAGGCGCCCGTCAAGATCGGGCGGGGCGGGTTGCGGGCCTTCAGCGGTCGGCAGTGAGACCCGAAAGCCAAAGCAGGACCCCTGCCCCGGCTCGCTATCCACCCAGATCGACCCGCCCATCAATGTTATCAGCCGTTTCGTTATTGCCAGTCCCAGACCGGTTCCTTCAAAGGCCCGGTTCCGTTCGTCTTCGACCTGATTGAATTCGCCAAAAATGTGCCCGATCTTGTCTTCGTCGATGCCGATGCCGGTATCTTCGATCGCGACATGCACATCGCAGCATTGGGCATCCGGGTTCGGCACGCCGGTGACACGGATCAGGACATGGCCCTCGGACGTGAACTTGACCGCATTGCCGACAAGATTGGTCAAAACCTGCCGCACCCGTCCTGGATCGCCGACAAACAAGGTAGGCAGGAACAGATCGTAATCCACCAGCAGCGACAGCCCCTTGTCCCGTACACTGGGTTGCAGCAGCATCGCGACCTCAAGAATGCAGCGTTCAAAGTCGAATTGCTCCGGATGAAGGGTCAGCTTGTCCGCCTCGATCTTGGAATAGTCCAGGACGTCGTTGATAATCACCAAAAGCGCCTCGCCCGAGTTGCGGATGGTGTTCAAATACAGCCGTTGTTCTTCATCCAAAGGTGTTTCGGTCAGCAATTCCGTCATGCCCACGATGCCGTTCATCGGGGTTCGGATTTCATGGCTCATATTGGCCAGAAAGGCCGATTTGGCACGGTTTGCCGCTTCGGCCCGTTCGCGGGCAGCGGTCAACTCGGCCTCGTGGCGCACAGATGCGGTGATGTTCAGGGCCAGGCTGACCACATCGCCATCATGACCACGCTGGTCGATCAGCTTGATATAGTGGCCGTTCCACAGCCGGATAACTTCGGGCGCAGGGTGCGGCATCGCCCATCTCTGCAGCATTCTATCGCGCCAGCCGGGCGTCGGCTCGGACCCAAGATCAATCAGCCCCTCGGTCGTCAGAATCTCAAGAATCCTCGGATAGGTCACACCCGGCGCAACCTCTTCCAACCCGTCAAAGACGCTTAAGTAAGCAGCGTTTGCCCCGATCAGGCGACTTTCCTCGTCAAAGAACGCGAATCCATCCTGAATAGTTTGGATTGAATGCCACAGGCGGCGCTCGGCCACCTCGATCTTGGCGTTGGCGACCGTCAGATCGGATTTGACCTTTTCATTCTCGCCCCGGACCGTTTCAACTTCGGCCTGGGTTTCACCAATCCGCTTGGTCAATGCCATCGCATGTAGGCCCAGTTTGCGATTCGCCGCCGACAGCTCTGCCTGTTTCATTTGCAACAACCGCTCGGCCGCCAACCGTGCGCGCCGTTCTTGTGACAGTTTTTCTGCAAGACTCATCTATGGTGTTTCCGGGACAATCTGCGTCCAGCATCCGGGCAGAGAGTGAAGAACTGTTTAAGCCGTTGCCCAATGATCGAACCTCGTGCCACTCTTGCCAAAACGGAGGTGTGATATGCGGGGTTTCTTCGGCGCTTTGTTGGCCTGTGGCGTGTTTGCCCATCCTGTGGCGGCAGGCTGCGCAACGGATGGTCAGATCGATCGGTTCGTCGCGGATTACCTCTCTGCTACGCCTACATCTGCCCTTTCGCCTGATGGCACAATGAAAGATGCACTGTGTACGCAAGCGCGAATAGTGTCCGCATTAGAGCCACATTTAGGGCCGATCATCGGCTACAAGGCCGGTTTGACCAGCGCGCCTGCACAAGAGAGATTTGGCGCTTCTGAACCGGTTCAGGGCGTATTGTTCCGCGACATGATGCTGGATGACGGCGCGACCGTTCCATCAGACTGGGGCGCGCGACCAGTGTTTGAGGCCGATCTGGTGCTGGTTGTGGGGACAGCGGATATCAATCAGGCCACGTCGCCAGAGGAGGTGCTGCAAGGCATCTCAGCCATCCGCCCGTTTATCGAGCTACCGGACCTGACCTTTGCCGAAGGTGAACCAATCACCCCCGTCACGCTGACAGCAATTGGCGTTGCTCCGAAACTGGGCGTTTTAGGTGCAGAAATCCCTGTGTCCGATCCGGCAGCTATGGTGCAGGCCTTGGCTGATATGACTGTCACCCTCCGCGCCGCAGATGACGAGATTCTGGCGCAAGTACCGGGCACAGCGGTCCTGGGGCATCCGGCCAATGCCGCCCTTTGGTTAATGTCCAAAGGGATCGAATTTCAACCGGGGGACCTGATTTCCGTCGGATCATTCGGGCCGTTATTCCCGCCTGCAAAGGGTAAAGGCGGGGCATCAGTGTCTTACAACGGCTTGCCCGACAATCCCACAGTCAGTGTGGTGTTTAACTGACCTGTCACCGCCCCTCGCGCAGCCAGCCCGCCAGAAGGAACCCGCCCGCCAGCAGCAATACAAGCCAAGGTGGCAATAGCCCGGCCTGCGTCACGTCACGTGTTTCATAGGCGTTGCGCGGGGTCAGACCGATCCATCCGCGCCCTGATGCGGGACGCCCGGCACGTACGTTGCGGATCGACGGCAAACCCTCCTCCAAACGTACCGTACCGCCGCGCAATTCTGCCGTCACAGGTTCCAGTACCTCGGCCGTTGCGATCGTGCGTTCGAATTCCTTGGGGGCAGCAGGGCCAAGCCCGATGACGGTGGATTGTTCCCCTTCCTGCAGGCGGTAGAGGCCAATTTCCGGCCCGAAATACTGTGCTTCGAACCGCCCTGGAGAGACCTCATCGAGGGTAATCTCGACCGTTTCGCCGTTCGGACGAGTTACGGTTACCGGCCCGACCTCATCCCCCAGCGTCTGACGGATGATGCGCATAACCTGACCATTGGCCTCAGCCCATAGCGCCTCTTCCTCAAGCTCGGGCTCTTTCATCATCCAATGCGCCAACCGGCGCAGCAATTCCAGCTGCGGTCCGCCGCCTTCGAATCCCCGGCTCCACAACCAGGCATGGTCCGAGGCCAGCAGCGCCACGCGTCCTTCGCCAACACGGTTGAGCACCAACAGGGGCCGGTCATCCACGCCCGTCATCAACACCTCACCCGTGCGGTGATTGACGTCGATCTGGCGCAGCCAAGCACCCCAGTTATCCGAGTCGCCCAGGTCAGTCGTGACCGGATGGCGATGCCCCAAATCGGTGACCATCGGCACATAGCGTTCCTCGATCACCCGCGCGGTGGGTTGCGCAGGCAGGATTGGTGCCAAAGGCGAGCGGAAGATACTGTCGGCGCTGGCAAAATCCGGTCCGGCAGCAACAAGAACGGCACCGCCTTCGTTGATATAGTTGGTGACATTGTCCAGATAGATCGCCGGTAGGATGCCGCGCCGCTTGTAGCGGTCAAAGATGATCAGATCGAAATCGTTGATCTTTTCCAGAAACAGCTCGCGCGTCGGGAAGGCGATCAGCGAAAGTTCATCCACCGGTACCCCGTCCTGCTTTTCGGGGGGGCGCAGAATGGTGAAATGTACCAGATCGACCGAGCTGTCAGATTTCAGCAGGTTGCGCCATGTCCGCCCGCCCGGATGCGGCTCACCCGAAACCAGCAACACGCGCAGCCGGTCACGGACCCCGTTCATCTGGATCAGCGCGGTGTTGTTGCGATCGGTCAGTTCGCCATCAGCCTCTGGCACGGTGAACTGAATCACATTGCGCCCGCCATGGGGCAGCGTGATCGGCAGCTCTACATCAACGCCAATGGGAATCGTGAATTGTTCGGCTTCGGCCCCGTCGACCGAGATTTCGAGCGGCGCGGTCGAGGCCCCAGTGGGCGCTGCTCCGCTATCCTCAACTCTTAGGGTCAAGGTGACGGGTTCATCAATAATGGCAAAGGCAGGTGCATTGCGAACGATCAGGCGACGATCCCAATCCGTAGCGCGCCCAGTCTGCAAAAGGTGCATGGGCGCGGGCAGGTCGGGGGCCTGATCGGCATCATGCACGATGCCGTCCGACACCACCAAAATGCCCGCGATCCGGGCTCGAGGCTCTTCGGCCAACGCTTCGTTCAGCGCCGCCATGACTTGAGTGCCTTCGTCCCCGTCTCCGTCACCTACGCGAATGCGGCGCAGTTCCGTATTGTCACGGGATTCAATCTCGGCCGCTAATTCCTTTGTGGCCTGCGCGGTCTGATCCGCCCGGTCCGAAAGGGTCTGACTGGCGCTCTCATCCTCGATCATCAGAACGATATCGGTCAGCGGCGCGCGATCTTCGATCTGATAGACCGGACCTGACAGCGCAGCGATCACAACCAGCGCCGCCAATCCCCGCAAAGCCCAACCAGACAGACCACGCCACAGTGCCAGAACAACCCCAGCGACGGCAATCGCAACCACGATGGCCAGAACGGGCCAGGGGATAAGCGGATCGAAGATGACGGTTCCTGTCATTGTCCCAACCTGTCCAGCAAGGCAGGCACATGCACCTGATCTGATTTATAGTTCCCGGTCAGCACATGCATCACCAGATTGACACCAAAGCGGTTTGCCAGTTCGCGCTGCCGCTCACCCGCATAGCCGCGGCCAACCGGCAGCAGTGCCTGACCGTTGCGATCAATGGCCCAGGCCGCACCCCAGTCATTGCCGCCAATCACCACCGGCGTCACGTTGTCATTGAGGTTGCGGAACGGCATGCCTTCGATCTGCTCGGCATCCATGGGTGCGGCCTCGACCCAAACTTCGGTTCCCGCGTAGCGACCCGGGAAATCCTGTAAAAGGTAGAAGGCACGGGTCAGGACATGGTCACGCGGAACAGGCTCTAACGAAGGAATATTCAGCGGGGCCGCGATCTGTTGCAGCTTGCGCCCATTCGGGCTGGAGGCCCCGAAGCGGGCTACATCCGCGTCTCGCGTGTCGAACAGAATCATTCCGCCCGAACGCAGGTAAGCGTTGAGCTTGGTATAAGCCTCAGCCGACGGTTGCGGCTGGTCAGGTGAGATCGGCCAATAAAGCAACGGGAAAAACGCCAACTCGTCCCGTTCCAGATCCACGCCAATGGGTTCAGCAGGTTCTACCGACGTACGGAAAAACAACGTCTGAGCCAATCCCCGCATTCCTGCAGCCGCAATATCGTCAACCTGTTGATCACTCGTCAGAACATGCGCCAGAACCAGTTCCTGTGTGGCGCTCAACGCGAAATCTGTACCTTCGGGCGTTTGCGCCTGTACTTCGGGCACCAGCAAAATCGCCCCCAGTGCGACAGCCGCCGCCCTGGCAAGACCCAGGCGACCAGACAACGCCAGCGAGGCGATGACGTCGATCGTCAGTAACAACAATGCAAGGCTCAGCAGGATACCCCCAATGGGTGTTTCGGTGCTGACCTCCTGGCCCTTTATCGGAACATCCGACGGCCAGACAACTGGGCTGAGAACCGTTTCATCGGTCAGAACATTGCGTGCCAATTTCTGTTTGCCGCTTTCGTAAAGGCCGGGTCGCAGATCGGGACCGATCTGACCGGTCACAAGTTCAACACCATCGACGCCCGGTAGATTTCCGGCATCAAACAGAACACCAAAGCCATCCATAACTTGGATCGGTTCCCACGTGGTGCCTTGCAACTGTGACTCCTGCCGTGATTTCGCCGCTGACGAAACCGCCAGCCGGTCCAGCATTTCAACAAAAAGCCCAGACAAGGGAAGGCTGGACCATTCCGCATCCGCCGTGACATGGAACAGTACCACCTGCCCCAAACCCAACGCTTTGCGGGTCACCAACGGCGTACCATCCGAAAGTGAGGCAATCACCCGGTCCGCCAAATTAGGGTCTGGTTGCGCCATGACTTGCGTGGTCACTGTGACATCTTCTGGCACCTGAAGTCCGTAGAAGGGCGAGTTCTCCGGGAAAGGTGCCAGCCCTTTGGCTTCGCCCCAGCTCATCGCGCCTCCGACCGAGCGTCCACCGCTGCGCAGACGCACCGGCAACAGGGTGTCCTCGGCATCCCGGCCAAGATCGCTGGCCGCCATCCGCGGACCGGCAAAGCGCAGCAGCAAACCGCCCTGTTCCACCCATTCGACCAGCGCCGCTTGTTCGGACCCGGCCAGTTTCGCAACATCGGCCAGCACGATCACATCGGGATTGGCGGGCAGGACTTCCAGCAATCCGCCATCGACAAAGTCCGCCGTAGGGGTCAGAACTTGAGTCAGGTAATGCAACGGCGACAACAGCTCTAACCCTTCGCGGTTCAGCGATCCGGCAATCAGGGCGACTTCGCGCCGCCGCAAGCTATCATCGGTCAGCGTGACGGCCCCTGCCGAACGCTCACCCTGAATCTCGAACCGGGTGATGCGCGCGCGCAGTTCGGAAGGCAGCGACAGTTCTACCTGCGTCTGTGTCTCACCGCTGGCAAACTCCATCTCGGCCGATTGCAGAACACGCATTGCACCGGCGGGGTCACGCCCCTGAGCCAGAATCGTGATGCGATCTGCAGGACCGGGTTCCGCCCGTTGCGCGGACAATTGAATAACCCCGTCCTGATATGTAGCAGGCAGAATCGCAACCGCAGGCGACGGGGCCTGATAGACTGTCACATCACCGCGCGCGCGCAGGGCAGCCAAAATCGCCTCGTGCCCCTCGTAGGTCAGGCGGTCGCTGAACCAATGGGTGTCAAACCCTCCGTCCACCTGATCCATGGCAGCCAGCGCCATTTCGACTTGCGCCCGGGTCGGTTGCCACGGTGTCGGGGTCAGCCCGGGTAAACGGCCGCGCCATGCTTCGGCGGCTTGGAAAACGGGGGCTTCAGGTTCGGTCAGGCGCAGGATGGCCACGGTACGACCCGCGCGCCCAGCTTCGGTCAGTTGCGCATCAATCTGATCCAGCGTCGCAGACCAGCGGGTGGCACCCGCCCAGCTGGCATCCAGCACCAGCAGCAACGGGCCCGACCCCGCCTGATCGCGCGAGGGGTTCAGGACCGGTCCGGCCAATCCAATGATAATCGCCGCGGCCGCCAGCATGCGCAGCAACAGCAGCCACCATGGGGTGCGGTCAGAAACGCTTTCGTCATCCCTTAGCCCCAGCAGTAGCGTCACGGCCGGGAACAACCGACGGATCGGCGCGGGTGGCACGGCACGCAAGATCAGCCACAGGATCGGCAGGGTCAAAAGACCCATCAACACCCACGGTGCGGTAAAGCCAATGCCCGCCAGAATCGTCATCCCGTACCCCCATCCAGCGCACGATAGAGCCACAACAGAGCCGCTTGCGCACTGTCATCGGTGTGATGCAGCCCCAGTTGCCATCCCGTCGCGCGGCACAGCCGGGTCAGTGCGTCCTTACGCTTGGCAAGCCGTTCCAGATACCGCTCACGCAGATCTCCGGCCTTTAGGGTTTCATGGCGAACGGAACCGCCGACGCTTTCAAAGATCGTACGACCCCGGTAGGGAAAGGTCTCTTCTCCGGGATCGAGAACCTGCAGCACCAGGCCTCGCACCCCACGGTCGGCGGCTTTGGTGAGGGCCAGCTCAACCTCATCCAGCGGACCAAGGAAATCGGAAATGAAAACGGCGCGGGCATGCGGGATCATGGCGCGGTGTTCGGGTGGCGCATAGTCGGACTCAGCATCCTCGGACCATGCTTCTGCCAGTCGGATGACCTGCGCGTTGCCGCGCCGTGGCGGCAGGGTCGTGCCGGTCAAGCCGACGCGCTCACCCCCGCGCACCAGCAGGATCGCGGTTGCCAACCCCAGCAGACGAGCGCGGTCGGCCTTGGTGGGCAGGTTCTTGTCGGACGCAAACCGCATCGACGCGCCCTGATCGACCCACAGCATTACCGATTGCGCAATTTGCCACTCACGTTCGCGCACAAATTGCTGATCCCCCCTGGCAGAGCGCCGATGGTCGATCATCCGGCGGCTGTCGCCGATCTGAGCAGGGCGATATTGCCAGAAGTCATCACCAAGCCCCGCGCGGCGGCGGCCGTGGTCGCCCAGCAGAACGGTTCCGGCCAATTGCTCAGCCCGTGCCAACAACGGCGGCAGCCGGGACGCCTCGGCTTCAGATCTTTCTCGAAGGGTTAGCGCCGCATTCACGCCGCAGCCTCGGTGCGGACAAGACCAGCGGCAGTAGAGTCGATCAGGTCAGCCAAACTGTCACCGCGGGCCCGCGCCGCAAAGTTCAACGCCATCCGGTGGCTGAGCACCGGACGCGCCATGTCCAGCACATCCTCGGAATTTGGGGCCAAACGCCCCTGCAGCATCGCCCGGGCGCGCACCGTCATCATGAGTGCCTGCGCCGCACGGGGACCGGGGCCCCAGGCGACGGTTTCAGCCACCCGTTCGGAAACACCCGCCTCTTCGGGGCGGAAGGCGCGGACAAGATCGAGGATCAGTTCCACAACAGAGTCCCCGACCGGCATACGGCGCAACAGGGTCTGAGCGGCCAACAGCTCTTCCTTGCTGAAAATCCCGTGCGCTTCGTCCTCTTCCACGCCAGTCGTGGCCAGAAGAATATCGCGCTCGGTCTGGCGATCGGGATAATCCACGTCTATCCGCACCAAAAAGCGGTCCAGCTGCGCCTCGGGCAGTGGATAAGTACCCTCTTGCTCGATCGGGTTTTGCGTCGCCAATACGTGGAATGGTTCACCCAGATCGCGGTCTTCGCCAGCCACAGTCACAGTGCGTTCCTGCATCGCCTGCAAAAGCGCTGACTGAGTCCGGGGGCTGGCGCGGTTGATTTCGTCCGCCATCAGCAGCTGACAGAAGATCGGACCGGAAATAAAGCGAAAGTGGCGGCTGCCATCCTCGGCTGTGTCCAGAACCTCGGACCCCAGAATATCGGCGGGCATCAGGTCGGGTGTGAACTGGATGCGGTTGCCGTCCAGACCCATCACGGTCGACAGCGTTTCAACCAGCCGCGTCTTGCCAAGCCCAGGCAGGCCGATCAGCAGGGCGTGGCCACCGCACAACAGGGCGGTCAGCGTCAGGTCCACGACCCTTTCCTGTCCGATAAAGCGACGGGTGATCGAGGCCTTGGCCTCTTGCAGTTTGATTTCCAGCGCTTCGATCTCGGACACGAGGTCGGCAGGTTCGGTCATGACTTTCCCTTCCGTGGACTATTATGGTTGAAGTGTATCGCGCGAAAAGGAAATGGCAAAAGCAATGAGCGGACAAAAACCTGTGACCCCCTCTCCGGACGGGCTGGCGGCCTCGGTCAAAGCGGCCAAAACCAGGGGTTTACCCCCTGTTCACCTGTGGAATCCTCCGTTTTGCGGCGATCTGGACATCCATATCGCAAAAGATGGGTCTTGGACTTATTTAGGGTCGCCGATCAACCGGTTCGAGCTTGTGAAGCTTTTTTCCTCAATTCTTAAGAAAGAAGACGGGAAATACTACCTTGTGACCCCGGTGGAAAAGGTGGGAATCACTGTCGAGGATGCGCCCTTTGTGGCCGTGGATTTTGACGCGACAGGCGAGGGTCAGGCCCAAGTACTGACATTTACGACCCGTGTTGGTGATACCGCGATAGCTGGTCCTGATCACCCGATCCGGATTGTCATCGATCCCGAAACAGACGAGCCGTCACCTTACGTATTGGTTCGCGCAAATCTTGAGGCGCGCTTAGATCGCAAAAGCTTTTATCGTCTTGTGGACATCGCAACGCACAAAGACGGCTGGTTTGGCGTCTGGTCCGGTGGGCAGTTTTTCCCGCTTGTCCGGTCAGACAGCCTGACCGACTAGGCCGGTTTTGCGACCCGACGATCCTGTGCCAGAACAACAGCCATCGCGACAACCCCTGCGCCCAGCGCACGGGTCCAGTTCCACTCTTCGCCCAGCACCAGCATGATCAGCATCACGTAGAAGGGGGCGACATTGATGTGAAAGGACGTAAGCGCGACGCCCAGTTTGCCAATCGATGCGACAAACAGGATCTGGCTGAGCGCCATGGAAATCAGCGAATAGATCGCCAGCATCCCAATTTGACGCGTGTCGATAGAAATGGATGGCACGATATCCATGCCCAGATGATGTGCTCCGGCCATCAGGATGGTTGCCATGAAGAACCCGCCAACAAATGTGACCGCTGCGCGCCCGGTCTGGCTTAATTCGGGGAAATCTCGCGAGGTTGCCTGGCTACCCCAGCAAAACAGTGCTGTCGCTGCAACGGCACAGGCCGCGCCCAAACCCAACTGTGCCGGGGCGACGGCGCTGGTGGCGATCAATCCGCCCACTACCGAGATCAGAACCCCAACAGCAAAATTCCACTTGAGTCGCCGAGTACCAGACGCAAGTTCCAGCAGTGTCGCAATCAATGGCGCGCATGAGGCAATAATGGCCGTTGTGACCGGGTCAGTCAGTTTTTGCGCCACGATCAGCAGAAACATCCCCAGACCAATGCCAAACCCGCCGACAACAAACGCATGTCCCCAACGGGCGCGCAGAACCCGTTCCGGGCCATCTATCATGACCCAAATCGGGAGTAGAAACGCAACAGCCATGGCCATGCGCGCAACCAACAGCGCAACTGGCGGCCATGTCTGCAACAACACCTCGGCCGCCGGAAACCCAGCCGCCCACGTCAGCATGGACGCCACTGCCAAGCCGTTGCCGGACAAGGCCGAATTTTGCCCGGCAGACGCAGAAAGGGCGTTCCCGCGCGCGGGGTCTGGGCTCATCGCCATTATGTTCGAACCTTTTGTTGGCACGGCGTTCTGAAATGATTCGCCGCGTTGCCCTGACCCTCGCTGATTCAGTCAGCCCGATCTGGTCGAATTTCGACAAACTGTCGTTTTCAGTCTCTTTCGTTGAAATCGCCTCGCGGATAAGGTCA
This sequence comes from Ruegeria sp. CDSA033, assembly GCF_059612305.1. Classification (NCBI taxonomy): domain Bacteria; kingdom Pseudomonadati; phylum Pseudomonadota; class Alphaproteobacteria; order Rhodobacterales; family Roseobacteraceae; genus Ruegeria; species Ruegeria sp. CDSA033. The sequence goes on from NZ_JBXWQI010000003.1 coordinate 150,399, forward strand.
GCGCACCAGCTAACCAAAGGCCTCCGATGCCAAAATTCGCAGCCAATATCTCTCTGCTCTTTGCCGAGCTTCCCTACCTGGACCGGTTTCAAGCCGCTGCAGAGGCCGGGTTCAAGGCGGTCGAGATTCTGTTTCCCTACGAACTGGCCGCCAAAGAGACACACCGCGCGTTGCTGGCCAACGGTTTGGATCTGGTGCTGATCAATGCACCCCCACCCAATTACACCGGCGGCGATCCCGGTTATGCTGCTGTTCCCGGTGGTGAAGGCCGGTTCCAGTCGGATATCCGCCGTGTTTTGCGCTATTCTCAGGTGCTGCGCCCGGGGCTGATCCACATCATGTCAGGCTATTCCTCTGGGTCTGATGCGTTTGAGTGCATGGTTCGCAACCTGCAATGGGCGGCCGACCTTGCACCGCAACAGCAGTTGACGATCGAACCGCTCAATCCCCTGTCTCAGCCCGATTACTTCCTCGACGATTACAACCTGGCTGCTGATATCCTGGACCGTGTCGATCGCCCAAATGTCGGCCTGCAATATGACAGCTTTCACGCCCATATGATCCACGGGGACGCGCTGGCTGTTTGGGAACAGTTTCACCCATGGGTCGTACATGCCCAGGTCGGAGCCGCCCCGGACCGCTCTGAACCGGGACGCGGTCCGACGGATTTCGCTCAGCTTTTTAATGCTATGACGGCGTCGGGATATTCCGGTTGGGTTAGCGCCGAATACACACCGTCAACATCCAGAACCGTGCATTCACTGGACTGGATGTGACGCCAGATTCCCTATTCCGTCTGGCAATCAGGGGGAAAACATCTAAAACCGGGGCATCGCGACCTTAAGGATGCTCGAAATGATCCCTGCCCGCTTGGCCCACGCTGTATTCGGACTGATCATGTCCGGCCTCATGTCCTGTATCGTCACTGGCATCGCCACGGTCAAAGCTGTCGGTTTCGGACCGTCCACATTTGGTGACTGGATGGGTTCCTGGGCTTTTTGCTGGCCCATCGCCTTCGCCGTCATCCTGACCCTTGGACCAACAGTAAAACGTATGGTCGAGGGCTGGGTCAGACCGCAGGACTGACCCGCTGCAAAGAGGGCCCGTCGGGCCTGATGAGCAGCGCCCTAATGCGCCTCGGCCCAGTTCGCACCCTGCCCGGCATCCACGCTCAGCTTTACATCCAGCTTCACCGCCGGATCAGATGCGCCTTCCATCACGTCGCGCGCGACATCGATCAAAGGGTCCACCGCATCCTCGGCGACTTCGAACAGCAATTCGTCATGCACCTGCAGCAGCATCTTGGCTGGCAGACCATTGATCGCATCTGGCATCCGCACCATCGCGCGCCGGATTACATCCGCCGCCGTTCCCTGAATCGGTGCATTGATCGCCGCCCGGCGCGAGAAGCCCGCATGAGGCCCTTTGGCGTTAATCTCAGGTGTATGGATTTTACGTCCGAACAAAGTCTGCACATAGCCATGCTCTTTGGCAAAGGCGACAGTGTCGTCCATATACTTGCGAATACCCGGGAAGCGTTCGAAATAACGGTCGATGAACCCCTGTGCCTCGGCACGCGGGATGCGCAGATTGCGCGCCAGCCCAAAGCCAGAAATGCCGTAGATTACACCAAAGTTGATCGCCTTGGCCTGACGCCGGATATCCGGCGTCATCTCGTCCAGCGGCACATCGAACATTTCGGACGCGGTCATGGCGTGAATATCCAAGCCATCCGAAAACGCCTGTTTCAGGGCCGTAATATCAGCGATATGCGCCAGAATGCGCAGCTCGATCTGGCTGTAGTCGAGGCTGACCAGCACATTGCCCGGCTCGGCGATAAACGCCTCGCGTATACGGCGACCTTCCTCGGTGCGCACGGGGATGTTTTGCAGATTCGGATCGGTCGAGGCCAAACGCCCGGTGTTGGCTCCGGTGATTGAATAAGACGTATGCACCCGGCCGGTGTCGGGATTGATATGGGTTTGCAGCGCGTCGGTGTAGGTCGATTTCAGCTTTGACAGCTGCCGCCAATCCAGCACGCGACGCGGCAATTCATGCTCGGTCGCGAGGTCTTCAAGAATATCAGCCCCGGTCGAATATTTCCCGGTTTTCCCCTTTTTGCCACCTTCCAGACCCATCTTGTCGAACAGAATCTCACCCAGTTGAGCGGGGGAACCGACGTTGAAGTTCTCGCCGGCCAACTCGTGGATTTCAGCCTCTAATCCAGCCATTTTCTGGGCAAAAGCATTGGACATCCGGCTCAGCACATCGCGGTCGACCTTGATGCCGTGCATTTCCATCTCGGCCAAAACCGGCACCAATGGACGTTCGAGCGTCTCATATACCGTTGTCACCTGCACCTGATGCAGTTGCGGTTTGAACAGCTTCCACAGGCGCAGAGTTATATCGGCATCTTCAGCCGCATAGGCGGTCGCCTCATCAATCGGCACCTTGTCGAAAGTGATCGCCGATTTACCCGAACCCAGCAGCGGTTTGATCGGGATCGGCGTGTGGTTCAGATAGCGTTCGGACAAGGTATCCATCCCATGCCCATGCTCGCCGCCATGCATCGCGTAGGACATCAGCATTGTGTCATCGATTGGCGCAACATTCACGCCATAGCGGGCGAAAATCTTGGCGTCATACTTCATGTTCTGCCCGATCTTCAGGATCGAAGGATCCTCTAGCATCGGTTTCAGCAGCTTCAGAGCCTCATTTATGGGCATTTGCCCCTCGGCCAGCGCGTCTGAACCGAACAGATCGTCGCTGGCGCTTTCGCGGTGGATCAGCGGGATGTAACACGCCTCGCCCGGCTCAACTGACAGAGAGATGCCGACCAGATCAGCTATCATTTCATTCAGGCCAGTGGTTTCCGTATCCACGGCGATCCAGCCGCGCTCATACGCCTGATCGATCCATTTTTGCAGCGCACCCGCATCCCGTACGCATTCATATTTTGACGCATCAAAGGGGATAGCTTCAGCTTCGACCACCTCAGCAGCCGGCGCAGGCGCATCGGCAATCGCTGGCGCTTCGGCACCCAACTTGTCCGCGATCCGTTTAGTGAGCGTGCGAAACTCCATATCTGCCAGAAAACCCAGCAAGGTGTCAGGTTCGGGATCTTTCACCTCAAGATCGTCCAGCGTGAAATCCAGCGGTGTGTTCTCGTCCAGTTGCACCAGTTTCTTCGACAGCTCGATCTGGTCGCGCTTTTCGATCAGAGTCTGGCGGCGCTTGGGCTGTTTGATCTCTTCCGCTCGGTCCAGCAGTGTTTCCAGATCACCGTATTCGTTGATCAGCAGGGCGGCCGTCTTGACCCCAATGCCTGGAGCCCCGGGAACGTTATCGACGCTGTCGCCCGCCAGTGCCTGCACATCAACCACACGTTCAGGGCCAACGCCGAATTTCTCAATCACACCATCGCGGTCGATGCGCTTGTTCTTCATCGCATCCAGCATTTCGACACCGCCGCCAACCAGCTGCATCAGGTCCTTGTCCGAGCTTACGATTGTCACACGCCCGCCCGCTTCACGCGCCTGCACAGCAAGGGTTGCGATGATGTCGTCGGCCTCGTACCCTTCCAACTCTTTGCAAGCGATGTTGAAGGCTTTCGTTGCTTCGCGTGTCAGGGGCATCTGCGGGCGCAGGTCCTCGGGCATCGCTTCGCGGTTGGCCTTGTAGAGGTCATACATATCGTTGCGGAACGTGTGCGAGCCTTTGTCGAAGATCACCGCCACATGGGTCGGTGCGTCCGGGCCAGCGTTCCCTTCAACATATTTCTGCAACATGTTGCAAAAGCCGGAAACTGCGCCAATCGGCAGTCCGTCCGATTTTCGTGTAAGCGGCGGCAGCGCGTGGTAGGCCCTGAAAATAAAGGCCGATCCGTCAATCAGATGCAGGTGACACCCTTTTCCGAAATTGCTCATGCGCGCGCTCCGTTCTGGTTGGAAACGGTTCTGCCACAGGCCCGCGCGGGTGGCCAGCAAAGAAGGTGATCAATCCACACAAGAGGCCGGAAAACTGTGCCGGAACGTCAACGCAGGCCGTCAATCACGCGACACGGAATTCCTGCCCGGTTCTGTCCCAGATCAGTCCCACACGCTCGGCGATGCCGTTCATCTGCTTGTGCAGCGACCGGTCGTTCAATCTGCGGCTCAACGTGCGCAAGGGAACAAGATTGCGCTCTCCGTAACCGTCGATCAGCAAAAACATCCGGCTTTGATTGCGCAGCCCGTAGACAATATTGGTCTCGTGAATATCGCGGGCAACAATCTGAAGCTGAAACAGTTTTTTGGCAAAGCTGTTCAGTTCATTCAGAACATCATCGCTCAGCGCTCCATCCTCGCACAGCTTCGCAAGGGGACGTGCGAGCTGTCCGTCATCGGATTCGATCCGTTCCACAATTATTGCCGGGCCAATATCGGTTTGCGCTATGCCAAAACATCGCGCCAAAGGCAGTTGCTCGATGTCGGTGCCGCTTTTCAGCGCCGCCTTCATCTCGCCCTCGATTTCTTTTAGCGCATTGCGGAATACAGAATCAGGCAGAAGCCGCCGGATCAACCGTTTCGCAAAGGATCGGTTGGGCCGTTTGCGCGGGCGCGTCACCTTTACCAATAAGTGGGACTGCCCTGGGCAGGCATACACGTCTCGATGTCCGCCACTGGCAATCGGGTCCTGATCGGACACCCGCAAAAGCTGCACTGCAAAAAGCATCCGGCCCCCGAATTTATTGCGCGTCGTGCTCCGACAGCACGTATTTACAATCGCAATACGGGCACTCGACCCAGCCCGTATCTTCGGGGATCTGCAACCAAACGCGCGGATGGCCCAATGCGCCTTCGCCGCCGTCACAGGCAACACGTGCGGTTTCGACGATCTTGGTTTCCGGTGCATCAAGTGTCACGGCTGGCGATCCTTCATTGGTTGTCGGCCTCGCGGGCATGCATTAGGTGCGTTTATGAGCGATGAGCAAACCGGGGGCAAGGGTCTCATGACCGATGCGGCAATCAGGATCGATGGACTGCGCAAGACCTATCGGGGTGGCAAGGGCCAGCCCGAGAAACAGGCGCTGAAGGGCATTGACCTGAGCATTCCACGGGGGTCAGTGTTTGGCCTGCTGGGCCCGAACGGGGCCGGTAAATCGACCTTGATCAACATTCTGGCTGGTTTGGTGGTGAAATCAGCGGGTTCCGTGTCGATCTGGGGGTACGATCAGGACCGCAACCCACGCCAGTCCCGCGCCGCGATTGGCGTGATGCCCCAAGAGCTGAACCTTGACCCGTTTTTCACCCCCCGCGGTGCGTTAGAGGTGCAGGCCGGTTTGTACGGCGTACCCAAGGCCCAACGCCGCAGCGATGAGATCCTTGAACTGGTCGGTCTCAGCGACAAGGCCGAATCCTATGCCCGCACGCTGTCGGGTGGCATGCGGCGGCGGTTGCTGCTGGCCAAGGCGCTGGTGCATCACCCCAAGATCCTGGTGCTGGACGAACCGACAGCAGGTGTGGATATCGAACTGCGTCAAATGCTCTGGACAAATGTGCGCAAGCTGAACGAACAGGGCATGACCATCATCCTGACCACCCATTACCTGGAAGAAGCACAGGAAATGTGTGACGAGATTGCAATCATCAATCACGGTGAGAAAATCGCGCAGGACAGCACCGCCAACCTGCTGGGCCGAATGGACAGCCGTACCATGGTCATCGTGCCCGACAGCCCGGTCGTCGATCTACCCTCAACCGAAGGTGTCGAGGCCGCCTTGCGCGACGATGGCAACCTTGTGCTGCAATATCGCAGCGCCCAGACCAACGCCGAGCAGGTTCTTGAAGCTGTCCGCGCAGCCAATATCCGCATCCGCGACGTCCGCACTGAAGAGGCTGATCTAGAGGATGTGTTCCTCGCCCTGACATCCAGCCGCTCCGAGGACGCCCCGGCGGCTGATCCGGATCAGCCGCGCCGGGGAATGCATAGGGTCAAGCTTTAGTCTCGGTCGATTCGGGCCTGATAGCAGTTGTTTCGCGCGGATCGGACATGGATATAGGCCACTTCTGGTCGGGCAAAGATATCTCTGACTTTTGCATCGATCTGATCCGTGGGCGTGATCGCCCCGGTGCCATAGACGATGCGGTCATCTGTGCCATAGCCCTTAATAAGGTAGTCAGGCGACGAGGTCAGGATCCCGGGCAGGTCTTGCCCTTCGTATCGCTCACAGGGTGCAGCACACAGAAAGATCGGCCCGGTTTCGGCATATGGGTGTGTCTCTAAAAAGGGCCTGTGGGCCAAGACCAGCATTTCTTCACCCTCGGGAATATTTTGCAAACAATGGCGACACGGGTTACCGGCACCCGCGGAAACGGCCCGTTCTGGCGTTGCGCCATAAGCATCCGGGTGACCGGCCTGAAGGGCGCGTACGTCGTCTGTGGGTAATGCGGTGATTTTAAACATTTTGGGTCTCCTTTTTCCCGACACTGCCGATCGGACCAAACCCAATCGACCCGTTTCCTGCGCAAAGGACTCGAAAAAGAACAAAACGTGAATATAATATGGAATCGTCATGTATGCCGAGCTGTCGATCACGTCGAATTTCACCTTCCTCACCGGGGCGTCCCACCCCGAGGAGTATATGGAGCGTGCCGTCACCCTGGGCCTGCCCGCCATCGCCATCGCTGATGACAACTCGGTCGCCGGGATCGTCCGCGCCCATACGCAGGCGCGTGAGATCACCCGCAAGGTGCGCGAACGGCTGGAGTGGGAGGCGCAGAACACCTCCATAGGCCCACCCTGCCCCGATCACATCCCCAAACCGCCCTCGTACCCGATCCACGCGGTGCCCCGTCTGATGCCGGCGGCACGGCTGATCTTTACCGACGCACCCACGGTTACCGCCCTGCCCATGAACCGGCAGGGCTGGGCCAATCTATGCCGCATCCTGTCCAAGGGCCGTCTACGCGCCGAGAAAGGCGACTGCATCCTGCACTTGTCCGACCTGCTGGAGTTTTCTGACGGTCTCCACCTGCTGCTGTGGCCACAAACGGCCCGGTCTCCGGGCGGCGCGGGCGGCTGGCGGACACAAGCGCAACAGCTGACGCGCCGCTTTGCCGGGCGGGCGCATCTGTTGATGCACCCCCGGTATGACGGCGCAGATGGCGTATATTTCTCTTTATTAGAGACTGAATCAAAGCAACTCGGCATCCCCACACTCGCCAGTTCCACGCCGATGATGCATCACGGCACGCGCCGCAAACTGGGTGATGTGCTGACCGCCATCCGCCTGCGCCGCAAGGTCGAGGCGCTGGGCCGCGAGGCGCTGGCCAATGGCGAACAACGCCTGCGGTCCGAGGCCGAGATGCTGCGCATCTTCAAAGGTTATGAGGGGGCCGTTGCCCGCGCGCATGAACTCAGCGAACAGCTCACATTCTCGCTGGACGAGCTGCGTTATGAGTACCCCAGCGAGGGCAGCGAGCAGGAAACCCCGACCCAACGCCTGCATCGTTTGGCGCATGAGGGGCTGAAATGGCGCTATCCGGCAGGCGCGTCCGAGAAGGCGAAAAAGATGCTGGCGCATGAGCTCGCCCTGATCGGCAAGCTGAAATACGAACCCTATTTCCTGACCGTCCGCGATATCGTTCATTTCGCCCGCTCGCGCGACATCCTCTGCCAGGGGCGCGGCTCGGCGGCCAATTCGGTGGTCTGTTTCTGCCTCGGCATCACCGAAGTCAGCCCCGAGATGGGCACGATGGTCTTTGAGCGCTTCGTGTCCGAGGCGCGGGATGAGCCCCCCGATATCGACGTCGATTTCGAACATGAGCGCCGCGAAGAGGTGATTCAGCACATCTATGACCGTTATGGCCGCCACCGCGCGGGCCTTTGCGCAACGGTCGTGCATTATCGCGGCAAACGCGCCATCCGCGAGGTTGGCCGCGCGATGGGCCTGACCGAAGATACGATCTCAGCGCTCTCATCTCAGCTTTGGGGCTTCTTCTCGTCTGCGGGGCTTGAGGCGGAACGGATGCGCGAGATTGGCCTCGACCCCGAAGATCGCCGTCTAAAACAGACTCTAATGCTGGTATATGAGATCGACGGGTTCCCCCGTCACCTCTCACAACATGTCGGCGGCTTCATCATCACCGAGGGGCGTCTGGACGAGCTTGTTCCTATCGAGAACGCCACGATGGAGGACCGCACGGTCATCTGCTGGGACAAGGACGATATCGACACGCTGGGCATCCTCAAGGTCGATGTCCTCAGCCTCGGGATGCTCACCTGTATCCGCAAAGCGTTCGATCTGATCGGCCAGCACCACCAGACCGGCTATACGCTGGCCACCCTGCCACCCGAGGACCCGGTGGTCTATGACATGCTGTGCAAAGCCGACAGCATCGGCGTGTTTCAGGTGGAATCACGGGCACAGATGAACTTTCTGCCCCGGATGCGGCCCCGCAATTTCTATGATCTGGTGATTGAGGTCGCCATCATCCGCCCCGGCCCCATTCAGGGCGACATGGTCCACCCCTATATCCGCCGCCGGAACGGAGAGGAGGAGGTCAGCTTCCCCTCGGACGAGTTGGGCGAGGTGCTGGGCAAAACGCTGGGCGTGCCGCTGTTTCAGGAACAGGCCATGCAGATCGCCATTGTCGGCGCAGGTTTCACTCCAGAACAGGCGGACCGGCTGCGCCGGTCTTTGGCAACCTTCAAGAAGCACGGCAATGTCAGCGAATTCCGCGCGCTGTTCCTGCGCGGCATGAAACGCAACGGGTATGAACAGGACTTCGCCGAACGCTGTTTTTCCCAGATCGAAGGCTTCGGCTCTTACGGTTTCCCAGAAAGCCACGCGGCCAGCTTTGCGCTGCTGGTCTATGCCTCGGCCTGGATCAAATGCCACCATCCAGGGATATTCGCCTGCGCCCTGCTGAATTCGCAGCCAATGGGGTTCTATGCCCCCGCCCAGATCGTCCGTGATGCGCGCGAGCATGGGGTTCAAGTGCGCCCGGTCTGCATCAATGCCAGCTTTTGGGACAATGTGATGGAACCTGACGGTCAGGGCGGGCTGGCGCTGCGGCTGGGCTTCCGCCAGATCAAGGGCCTCAGCGAGGAAGATGCCAGCTGGCTGACAGCCGCGCGCGGCAATGGCTACCATCAGGTCGACGATGTCTGGCGCCGTGCCGGTTTGGGACCATCGGTGATCGAACGGCTGGCCGAGGCGGATGCCTTCGCCGCCTGCGACCTGACCCGGCGCGAGGCGCTGTGGCAGGCCAAGGCGATTGCCACAGCCAAACCGCTGCCGCTGTTCTCGCAGGATCTGGAGGGTGAGGCGCTGGATGAACCCGAGGCTTACCTGCCGAAAATGACCTTGGGCGAGCAGGTGGTCGAGGACTACGTCGCCACCCGCCTCAGCCTACGGGCGCATCCGGTGGCCCTGCTGCGGCATCTGCTGACGCCCAAGCTGCGCGACAAAACCACCCCTGTCGCATGACTGCAGAACGGGATATTGCCCCTGAACAGAGTCGAAACCGGACCGCGCCAATGACCAGACCCACCCTGCCCCCACGCTTTCCCGCGACGCCAGATCAGATCAACGCGCAGGTCCGCGCCTTTTACGCCCGCGTGCGTGAGGACGCGACACTGGGACCGGTCTTCAACAAACATGTCCACAACTGGCCCGCCCATGAGGAAAAGATCGCCGCCTTTTGGCGCAACGCGATTTTGTTCGAGCGCAGCTATGACGGCAATCCGCAGCGGGTTCATATCGAACGTCCCGACGTAAAGCCCGAGTTCTTCGCCCATTGGCTGGATCTGTTCGAAGAGGTCGCGACGCAGACGCTGCCCCCTGAAACCGCAACACCGTGGGTCGCGCTGGCGCGCCGCATTGGTGTGGGAATGAAGGCCGGTGTTCAATCCGCGCGTCAACCCAAGGACGCACCCCCGATCCTGCGGTGATCCCGCGTCATAGCGGCCATGCAATGTTAGCGTTAAATTAAGGACTATGCGCGCAGCCAAAATGGGTTTACTCAAAGGCAAGCCACCCGCGCACTTGCGGTGTGATGGCACAGTCACAACACCGATACATCACCCGGGGCCACAAAGATGAGCACTCAGAACTCCACCCTCCGGGGACTCGGCTATGCGTTTTTGGGCTTTGCGGTCTTTGCCAGCCATGATGCATTGATCAAAGCGCTTGGCGGCGTCTACTCGGTGATGCAGATCATCTTTTTCGCCACGCTGTTCTCGTTTGTGCCGATGGCCGTCACGATTTTGACCGACCGGACAACCGGGAACTTTCTGCCCCATCACCCATGGCTGGTGTTGCTGCGATCTGGCCTGATGGTCACCGCGATGTCCTGCGCGTTCTATGCGTTTTCGGTTTTGCCGCTGGCCGAGGTTTATTCGCTGCTATTTTCCTTCCCGCTGATCGTGACAGTCCTGTCGATTCCCATCCTTGGCGAGGTAGTCCGCGCCCAGCGCTGGGCCGCAGTCGGTGTTGGTCTGATCGGTGTCCTGATTGTCCTTCGTCCGGGGGCGACCGACATCACCCTAGGCCATCTGGCTGCATTGACGGCGGCGTTCTGCAGCGCCTTTGCATCCGTGTTGGTGCGCAAGATCGGGAATGAGGAACGATCAGCCGTGCTGATCCTGTACCCCATGCTGTTGGCCATCGCGGTGATGAGCCTTGCACAGCCTGCCGTGTACCAACCACCATCCCTGCTGCATCTTGCGATGATGGCGCTGGTCGGTGTGTTCTCGGTCATCGCCCAGCATCTGATCATTCTGGCCTATCGTGCGGCACCTGCCGGAGTTATTGCCCCAAGCCAGTATAGCCAGATCATCTGGGCCACGATTTTCGGCATGGCTTTCTTTGGTGAACGCCCGGACGTCTGGGTTGCAGTCGGTGCAAGCGTCATTATCGCATCCGGCGTTTACGTGGTGTGGCGCGAAAGCAGAACCAACACGACCTCAGCCAACACGCCCGTCCTGCGGGTGCGGTCACCTCGGTCGGATACCGGGGCGTCACGGCCAGGGGAGTAAACGTCAAATTAAAAACGGCGCACCATTCCGCGCGCCGTTTTCAACCGCATTACGCGGATTGTCTCGTATTAGAGTCTTAGTAAACGACGACCGACCGAATGCTTTCGCCTTTATGCATCAGGTCGAAGCCGTGATTGATATCGTCCAGACCCATGGTGTGAGTGATCATCGGGTCGATCTCGATCTTGCCGTCCATGTACCAGTCGACGATCTTGGGCACATCGGTCCGACCCCGCGCGCCACCAAAGGCGGTGCCGCGCCACGAGCGGCCAGTGACCAGCTGGAATGGGCGGGTCGAGATTTCGGCCCCCGCAGGTGCCACGCCGATGATGATCGATTCACCCCAGCCTTTGTGCGCCGATTCCAGTGCTGTGCGCATCACGCCGACATTGCCGGTGGCGTCAAATGTGTAATCCGCGCCGCCTTTGGTCAGGTTCACCAGATAGGGCACCAAGTCGCCCTCAACCTCGGATGGGTTGACGAAATCGGTCATGCCGAACCTGGTCGCCATTTCGACCTTTGACGGGTTCAGGTCGACGCCGACGATCTGGTCCGCTCCGGCCAGACGTAGGCCTTGAATGACGTTCAGGCCGATGCCGCCCAGACCGAACACGATGGCACGGCTGCCAATCTCGACCTTGGCGGTGTTGATGACGGCACCGATGCCGGTGGTCACGCCACAACCGATGTAGCAGATCTTGTCGAAAGGCGCGTCCTCGCGCACTTTGGCCAGCGCGATCTCGGGCAGAACCGTGTGGTTGGCAAAGGTCGAGCAGCCCATGTAATGCAGGATCGGGTCACCATCCAAAGTCGTAAACCGCGAGGTTCCGTCGGGCATCAGGCCCCGGCCTTGGGTTTCGCGGATCGCCTGACACAGGTTGGTCTTGGGGTGCAGACAGTATTCGCACTCACGACATTCAGGCGTGTAGAGCGGGATCACGTGATCGCCCGGTTTCAGGCTGGTGACGCCCGGACCGACATCGACAACCACACCCGCGCCCTCGTGGCCCAGAATCGCCGGGAACAGGCCTTCGGGGTCAGCACCCGACCGGGTGAATTCGTCGGTGTGGCAGAGGCCGGTGGCCTTGATTTCGACCAGAACCTCGCCCGCCTTGGGGCCTTCGAGGTTCACATCCATCACTTCCAAAGGTTTGCCCGCCTGAATGGCGACGGCGGCACGGGTGCGCATGATCGTTGTCTCCCTGTCTTATTTGCCCCGACCCTGCGTCAATTGCAGGGTGTTTTCAACTGCGCTTTGGTGGCAGGTTGGCTAATTGTTTGATATTGCAGTAACGACATTGTCAGAAGGAGAAACGCCAATGCACCGATTTATTCCCGCGCTGGTCCTGCTGGCAGGCTGTGCTGAAACGACTGCACCTGTGGAAACACCTGCCTCAACGGACGCGCCGGTTGATCTGGCCTTTTGCCTGGGCGACGATTTTTCCGATTCCATCGGCCAACCGGTTTCGACCATTCAAGGCCAGTTGCCCGAGCGGTCGCGTATTCTGGGTCCTGATGACATTGCCACACAGGATTATCGCATCGACCGACTAAATGTTTTCGTGAACGGAGCCAGAATCATACAACGCCTGACCTGCGGGTAGTACACATTTTGGCAGTGCCTCATCAGCTCTGAACGGAGTTCGTTACTTCTCCGCTTCGAAGATGCGAACAACCCGAATACCTAGGTAAGGTATCCTGCGATCCAAAGTCGGGCGTATACGAGACGCAGGACGCAACCCATCCATGGCGGAATTGAACGCCCCGCCTTTGGCGACCACGCGTTCGCAAGAGCTTTGCTGTTTTGAGAGAGACAGGTAGGCACTATTTGTTGGCAAACCTAAATGCTCTTCCGTCCAGCAAGACAGGGTAATCTCATCAACATTGCCAGCCATATGGCGAACACCCCACGCATTGGCAGCGTCGAGGTCTCCAACCGGAACCGGAATTCGTCGGTTCTTGAGCGCAGGCAGTGATGCTTCGCGCCCGCGCAGATGCTCTGTCGCCCTTCTCGAAAAGTTCGCCTGATCAGCAGTCAGTTCGTCCCCTTGCGCGAACCTAGTTTCCGTCCCGGCGCGGGCGGCGTATTCCCATTCTGCCTCGGTTGGTAAACGATAAACCTCCTCGCCAACCAGCGAGTTCAACCACGCCGTATATTCCAGCGCATCCAGATACGACACATTAATCACCGGGTGGTCAGTGCCCAGGGTCACTTGGCCGTATAGCGTTTGCACGCTGTGCTCTGGCACATGTGAGCACCCACCGGCGTCAACGCAGGCCATCCATTCCGCATGCGTAACTTCATTGCGACCAATCGCATAGAGAATATCCATCTTTACCCGATGGCGAGGGTGTTCGCTGGGGATGATGTTGATCTTATCTGGCCCACGCACGCCAAGATAGCCGTCCTTGCCGTAAAACGTGAATGGATTGCGGGACTCACCGGGGATGGCCCCCATCATGAATGAACCGGGTGGCATGACGATCATTTCGGGGCAATCTTCACATTCCTGAAAACGCTCAAGCGGGTTTCCGATAGGCCCCCTCGTCGGCGTGGCACTTTCTGCCGCGACCTTCGCGATAAATAGCGCTCCCCAGATCACAAGCAATGAAACGGAAAGAAGTGCCACACGATAGAAAATCATCTCTTTTATAAAATCCTGAACGGGGGTGAACTGCGCCCATTGGCTGGCAAATTTGAATCACGCCATAGGGCGAATTGCAACTTGATCACCGCCTTTGTCGGCTGAATCGCTCTCGACTCAGTAGGTGATTCCGCGATAAGAACAAAGTAAGAACATTTGATGTCTGCCGATGCCAAAACGCCGAATACTCTCACTGTGGTTCCCCCGTCTGGGGGCTGAACGGCTGATCCGTGCCGCGCGGGGGCTGCATGTTGGCCCTTTGGCCGTCGTTGCGGAACAGTCGAACATGCAGGTGATCACCTCGCTGAACGCAGAAGCGCAGGCCGCAGGTCTGCGTGCGGGGCAGCCCGTGCGTGATGCCCATGCCATGTGCGCGGCCCTGATCACGCGACACCGCAACGCCCCGGCCGAGGCCGCGTTTCTGACCGCGCTGCGCCGCTGGGCCGGCAAGTTCAGCCCATGGGTGGCTGAAGAGGCCCCGGATGGTCTGATCGTCGACCTGTCAGGCTGCACGCATCTGTTTGGCGGGGAAGAGGCGCTGCTGAGCGTCATTGAAACTGACTGCGCCGATATGGGGCTGAACGTTCAGATGGGTATCGCCGACACGTTGGGCGCGGCCTGGGCGCTGGCGCGTTATGCGGGGCAAGAGGCCACGTCAGACCGCAACGGCGACGCCATCAGCCAAGAGGCACGCGCCACCCGTGCCCGGGCAGGTAAGCGGCGGCATTGGACCAAGGGCGGGGCTGCACCGCAGGTGATGGCCCTGGGCGGTGGCGCGCGGATCGCGGCGCCGGGCCAATCCTATGGCGCGCTCAGCCCCCTGCCGATTGCGGCGCTGCGGCTGGAAGATCAGGTCGTGGCCCAACTGAACCGGCTGGGCCTGCGCCGGATCGGCGATCTGCTGGGCCAACCCCGGGCTTCTCTCGCCCGACGGTTCGGGCGCGGGCTGGTGATGAGACTGGACCAAGCGATGGGCAGCGCGCCCGAACCGGTATCCCCCGCGCGTCCGCCGCATCACTTTGCGGTGCGGATGACCCTGCCCAACCCGATCGGGTTGATCGAGGATGTGATGGCCGCCATCGACCGGGTGTTGCCCACGCTGTGCACGAAGCTGGAAGAGAAGGCGCGTGGCGTCCGCACCCTGCGGCTCGAGGCGCATCGCGCCGATCAGGCGGCCGAGATCATCGAGGTTGGTCTGGCCCGTCCAACCTATGACAAACACCGCATTCGCCCTTTGTTAGAGATGAAAATCGACAAAATAGACGCAGGCTATGGCATCGACATGCTGCGGCTTGAGGCAATCCAGACCGAGCCCATCCACTCCCGCACCGTGGCCGGTCACGCCGAGGCGCGCCGCGTAGCTCGCGCGCGGCTGGAGGGCAATACAGCCGTAGATGATCTGATCGGCAAACTGGGCGCGCGGGTCGGGCTGGAGGTGATCACACGCCGCCATCCGGCCGCGTCGCATATCCCCGAAAAAACGGCACAGACTTTGGCGGCAGCATGGTCTGACCCCGCGCGCGACTGGCCCGCCCCACCGCGCCCGCGCCCCTTGCAGATGTGGCAGCCCGAGCCGGTGATGGCCGCCGAAGCCCCGGACGTGCCTAGTGCCTTTCGCTGGCGCGGGCGTGACTGGCAGTTGGCGCAAGCCACCGGCCCGGAACGGATCGCGCCGGAATGGTGGCTGGATGACCCCAACTGGCGCAGCGGCGTGCGAGACTACTGGGTGGTGGTAACCGAACAGGGCGAGCGGCTGTGGCTGTTTTACGGCCATGGTGGCACCATGTCGGCGGGCTGGTTCTGTCAGGGGCAGTTTGGTTAGAAAACTTGATTAGAGTCTATTTTCCGCGATAGATCAGCCAATCCGGCAAATAGTCCAGCAAACGGATCACCCAAGAGAACGGTGCCGGGAAATCGGTGCGGAACCGGCGGCGCGACATCGCCCTGACCACCCGGTCCGCCGCGTCCTCGGGTGTCATCAGCATCGGCATCTTGAACGTGTTCTTTTCGGTCAAGCGGGTCTTAATGAAGCCCGGATTGACGATCCGAACAGTTACCCCCGTGCCGGCCAGATCAAATCGCATCGTTTCAGCCAATGAGACAAGCGCCGCCTTGCTGGCCGCGTATCCGACAGCAGCCGGAAGCCCGCGATAGCCAGACAAAGACCCGATCAGGGTAATGTCGCCCTGTCCGGCCCGTAGAAACCCTGGCACCGTCTCACCCAACACGCGCAGCGCGCCAAGGTAGTTCACGTCTGTCATGGACAGAACAGCTTCGGTATCCCAATCGGCCGATTTCATAGGCTCGTAGGCACCGGCATTGTAGACCAGCCCATCCACCACGCCGACATCTGCAACGGCCCGGCGCACAGCCGCCAGATCGGTCACATCAAACGGCACCGCCCGCGCGTTCGGAAGGGTTTTGCAAATCTCGGCCAATCGCGCCGCATTGCGCGCCGAGAGGATCAGTTTTGCCCCCTGTCGGCTTAGCGCCTGGGCCAAAGATCGGCCAAGCCCCTCACTGGCGCCAACGATCCAATAAGTTTTTCCGTCAAAACTGCTCATGCTTGGGCCATCCGGACTGTCGGGTACATATGGCCCGGACATTGGTTTCGTGTTGTTTCAGACAATTTAAGGATTTTACGGATCGGCAACAAAGCTGGATCAAGTTAACGCTAAAAAAACCAGGCAAGACATCACGATGTAACGCACGTTCAAAAAAGTCCAACGTGATTGATCCGTACCCGCATCTGATGCGTAATCCTTTTAAATTGCCGAACTAAGGGGATCACATGTTCGACGAACCAAGGGGCGCACGCAAGAAAATCGCAATTGTAGGTGCAGGAATATCAGGCCTATCCGCAGCTTACTATCTATCCGAAGACAATGATGTAACGGTCTATGAGGCCGAGCCAAGACTGGGCGGCCATGCCCGAACGGTCATGGCTGGTAAAAACGGTGATCAACCGGTCGACACCGGTTTTATCGTGTTCAACTATTCCACCTACCCCAACCTGACCAAACTGTTCGATGAATTGAACGTTCCCGTGATCAAAAGCGAGATGAGCTTTGGCGCCACGATCGACAATGGTCGCCTCGAATACGGATTGAACAATCTGCGCACCCTGACAGCGCAAAAACGCAACCTGATGCGTCCGGCCTATTACAAGATGATTTCGGACATCCTGCGCTTTGGCAAAGAAGCCCCGGAAGCTGCCAAGAACAATGACACTACGATTGGCGAACTGATCGACGAACTACGTTTGGGCCACTGGTTCCGCCACAACTATCTGATGCCCATGTGCGGGGCGATCTGGTCTACCCCCGTCGAATTCATTGACCGCTTTCCCGCACGTTCGCTGGTGCAGTTCTTCCAAAACCATGCCTTGCTGGCCGGTGATCGGTCAAAGCAGCATCAGTGGTGGACGGTCAAAGGTGGTAGCATTGAATATGTCCGCCGGATCGAGGCTGCATTGCGCGCCCGCGGTTGCGAAATCCGCGTCGCCTCCCCCGTGCAGCATGTTCAGAGAGATGAACTGGGCGTGACCGTACTCAGCGAAGGCCAGGCTGACCTTTATGATGAGATCATCCTTGCCACCCATTCCGACCAGTCGCTGGCCATTCTGGGCGACAACGCCACACCCGAAGAAATTGCTGCCCTTAGCGCGATCAAATACCAGCCCAACAAGGCTGTTTTGCATTGCGATCCCGGTCAGATGCCCAAAAGACGGGCCTGCTGGTCCAGCTGGACCTATCGTTCGCAGGCCGGAAATGTCGGCGTTACCTACTGGATGAACCGGTTGCAGAACATTCCGGACAATGATCCGATGTTTGTAACGCTCAATGTTGCGGCGGATATTCCCGCAGACAAAATCTATGACGAAGTCGAATTCGCCCATCCGGTTTTCGATCAAGCCGCAATGAAGGCCCAGGGGCAAATTCGCGACATGCAGGGACAGAACAAAACGTGGTTTGCCGGTGCATATAACCGGCATGGTTTTCACGAAGACGGGATTGCCAGCGCGATGCATGTTGTCGCGCAGTTGAATGGCACCCCGCAAACCATCGGAGCTGACAATGGCATTGCCAAAAATGACCCGGTCATCCCTGTCGCGGCCGAATAGCTCGGTCTGGTGCGTCGCTCTGCTGTCGCTGACCTTGCTGGCCCCAGTGGGGCTGGAAGCGTCAACCGTGTCGAACGAATTGCCGAACGCCGAACTGCGCGGGTCCGCCACGTTCCGTTACCTTGGCCTGCCGATCTATGACGCAAAGCTGTTCACGCCAGGCGGTGCCCCGTTCAGTTGGAGCGATGATTTCGGATTGCAGCTGACCTACCGCAAGAACCTCAAGCAGAAGACTCTGGTCGAATCCACGCTGGATGAGATGACACGGCAAGGAAACAGCGGGCCGACACAAGCCCAGCTCGAGCAGTGCTTTCAGGCTGTCAGCAAAGGCGACAGCTATCTGGCCATCTCGGAAGGGCCGAACAAGGTTGGTTTCTGGCGGAACGGGCGCAAAACCTGCACCCTGTCCGGGCCAGGCGTCAAAAAGACATTCATGACGATCTTTCTGGGAGACAATACCAGATCCGCAAGCTTTACGCGGCAATTGAAGGGCCAGTGATGCTGTATCCCCGGGTCAGCCTCTATGCGCTGATGCTCGCAGCGGCGGGTATTCCCCTCTATATCCACCTGCCGCGTTTTGCTGCGGTTAACCTTGGGATTAGCCTTGGGGTGATTGGAACGGTACTGCTGTTGATCCGACTTGTGGATCTTGTGCAAGACCCGCTGATAGGCTGGGCGATTGACCGATGGCCGAAGAGTCAGTTGGCGTTCGCCGCCATGGCCGCTGTTGGGCTGGCGGTCGGCTTTCCGCTTCTCTTTGCCTTGCCACAGGGCGCAAGCGTGACATCGCTGATCCTGATCCTGATCCTGCTGTTCTCGGCCTACAGCCTCGGGACCATCCTGCTTTACGGGCGCAGCGCAACCCTGGCCAAAACACCAGACGCAAAAGAGCTGATGACACTGGCAGCCTTCCGTGAAGGTGGACAATTGGCGGGGGTTGTCATTGCCGCGAGCGCGCCTGCACTGTTCGTCGCTTTAGGGGCCGGCGCGCAGGGATATCCCGCCTTTGGGCTGTTTCTGGGCGTCCTGTCGATCGTAACCATCGCGCTGACATTTCCAATGTGGCGGCGCACGCCGATTACTGGCGAGGGCCTGTCTTTCGCAGGGCTGGGTCAGGCCGGGGCATTGCGACTATTGGCGCTGGCGTTGGTAAACAGTTTGCCGGTAGCCATCACCTCAACCCTGTTTCTGTTCTTCGTCGAAGACAGGCTGCAATTGCCGGGCAAGGCGGGTCCCTTGTTGATCCTGTTTTTCCTCAGCGCGGGGGCCAGCGTTCCGCTTTGGGCCAAGCTCAGCAATCGCATTGGTCCAAAACAGACCCTAATCATTGCTATGCCGCTGTCTATTGCCAGCTTCATAGGTGCTGCGATGTTGCCGGCGGGTGAGCTTTTGGGCTTTGCTCTGATCTGCCTTGCCTCGGGTGCGGCACTTGGGGCCGATATGGTGGTCCTGCCGGCCATGTTCTCGGTCGTTTTGACCCGCGCCGGCCTGAACGCCTCAGCCGCGTTCGGCATCTGGTCCTTTGCGGGCAAGCTGAGCCTCGCGCTTGCCGCTTTCTTTACATTGCCCCTGCTGGAACGCAGCGGCTTTTCACCTGGCCAATCAAATTCCGCCCAAGCCCTGGAAACACTCAATCTGGCTTATGCGGTACTACCCTGCATCCTGAAACTTGGCGCGTTTGGCATGGTCCTGACGTTGCCCACGGAGGTCTCAGCCAAATGAAAACGCTTGTTGTTTTACTGTTCGCCGCTCTCGCTTTGTTTATTGCCAAGAACCGGTTCCTGAGCTTCCGGTCGCAAACACCGGCCGACTACAACGGCACTGGGCCTGCATTCAAAATGAAAGAGGTACTGAACGGAGAGATCCTGTCCGAGGGGCTGATCTATGGGCCGAACGGCAAGATGTCGAACAGCTTTGTCGCCCGTATGGTTGGGAACTGGGATGGCAACACCGGCACGTTGTCCGAGCATTTCACCTATTCCAATGGCAAACAGATGACACGTAAATGGTATCTGACGCTGGGCACCGGCAATACGTTCATCGCCACGGCGGATGACATCGTCGGTGAAGGTCATGGAACAATTTCAGGATCAACTGTCAAACTTACCTACCGCATTATTCTTCCTGAGGATGCCGGAGGGCACACTTTGGACGTCACCGACTGGATGTACCTGACCGAAAACGGTGTAATCATGAACCGGTCCGAGATGCGCAAGTTCGGCATCAAGGTCGCAGAGCTGATTGCCACGATGCGCCCCGCGCCCGAGGTTAAATCCGCACATGTCCCCAGTTCAAACGGCTATGATGCGGACGCAGAACAAAGGCCGCTGCAATGATCTCGCGTCGGGTCCTTGTTGCGGGCCTGGCAGTCGCCGGACTGGCCGTTCTGACTGCCTGTTCAGCCAAACCGCGCACTCCCAAGACCTTTCTATCTGATCGGCAATTGAACCTTGAAGAGTTTTTTGAGGGCAAGACCGTCGCCTATGGCCAATTTCAAGATGTTCTGGGCAATATCCCGCGCCGCTTTACGGTGGATATCGACGGAACGTGGGATGGTGAAATCCTGACCCTGGTTGAGGATTTCGTCTATGATGACGGCGCCACCGAGCAGCGTGTCTGGACGCTGACCAAAACGGGCGCGGACACCTGGACTGGCACCGCCCCCGGCGTTCTGGGCACCGCTACCGGGGTCGAACGCGGCGACACGTTCAACTGGACATACAAGATCGACCTGCCGGTCAAAGAGGGCACCATGCGGGTCAACTTTGACGACTGGATGTGGATGCTGGACGATGACCGTCTGCTGAACCGAGCCTATGTCTCGCGATATGGCGTCCGGCTGGGCGAGGTTATCCTGTTCTTTGAGAAGAAATAAGCTAGCAAAAGAAAAGGGCAGGTCCGGAGATCTGCCCTTAAACTTTGTAGTTCAGCTCAACTTAGAAGTTGAACTGAGCACCGAAGTCAGCGCGGATGCGCCCGTCTTCGTCACCCGTTTTGATTTCGCCGATACCACCACGCAGCGATGCACCGCCGCCCAGGTCGTAGATGGCGCCAATACCGATATTACGGGTATCGTTGTCAGCGGAACCGTCACCGTAAGCAAACTGCAGGGTGGTTGCAGCGCCGAGGTCGTATGCCAGCGACAGACCGTATGCGGTGCCGTTCTCGGCGTCATCAACAACGTCATCGTCCGCAACAAACAGAGTACCCGAGAAGTCACCGAATTCTGCGCCCAGGGTCAGAACGGTCAGCGACTGCTTTTCGCTCGCGCTATTCACGTTCGCCTTGGTCTGACCATAGGCCAGTGCAGCGGTGATGTTGTTGAAGGTGTAAGTTGCGCTGATGTCCCAGCGGTCTGCGTCCTGCGCAACACCGTCAAAAGCAATCGTTGCCTGGTCATATGACGCGCCGAATGCGAAATCGCCAACTGCGTACTGGAAGAACACAGCATTCGCGCCTGAACCGGTCGAGGTGTACTCCAGGAAGCTGTAGTTCACGCCCGAATACTGACCCAGAAACTCTTCCAGGCCCGGTTCGTTACCGAAGTAGTTTGCCAGGTTGTCAAAGGAACCTGCAACGTTGCCCGCGTCAACACGCAGACCACCGTAGATGACCGAGAAGCGTGCGCCGTTCAGGCCCGCGCTGTTCTGTTCGCCGTTGCCGGAATCATCATCAGCCTGCAGACGCACACGTGCCTGGAACTCAACGCCGCCATCGGTTTCTGCGGTGCCGTCGATGTTCAGGCGGAAACGCGAGACCAGGATGGTGTTGTCGGTGTCGACGTTCGCGGTGCCATCAGCGACGATGTCGCCGTTTGCGTCCGTGGTAAAGTTGTTAACAGTGCCGGTGCGATCTTCTTGGTAGCCAATACCAAAACGACCGTAGCCGCTGAATTTAACGTCGGCCGCTGCAACGCTTGCAGTTGCAATCAGAGCCGTCGATGCAATGAGAAGATTTTTCATGGTAAACCCACAAGTTTTGAGAGGAGTGCAGTCGCTATAGCGACTGCTGGCCTACTCGGACAAATTCCGAGCGTGCGCAATGGTTTCGCTGCATTTCATTCTGGGCAAGGTTGGTATTTGTTGCATCTTTGCAAATGCAGAATACCGCACGAAACCCAATTTCCTGAGTATTTACGTATGTTTCGCGATCAGCAGTGTTTCGTTACAAAAAGTTGATCAAAGAAATGCGACGATGCCCCTTTAAATGCCAAAAAACGTACATGTATGCAATTGAGACTTCCCGGGGTCTGACCCCACCTTCCGAAAATGGGCAGATTCGGGCAAAATCCCGCTCAAAACGGGTTCTGTGATGGGTAAATCGGATGATGAAACCCACCAATCAATTGCTGGTGTAGAAGAAAGACAGCTTGCGGCTGACCCCACCTGGCGGCAGCGGAAAGGGCGAAGCCGCCTGTACTTGCGCCCTTGCGGCCCGGTCAACATCGGACGACCCTGAACTGTCGATGACATCGACCCAGGCCAGCGTGCCATCGGGATTGATTTCGAAAAACACCTTGGCGAATCCCCGGGCAGCAACAAATACCGGGGGTGCGCGGTTCAGGTGGACCAAGACCTCACCCGCATAATTGGTAGTGTCCGAATTGCCGGGGCCACGCCCGCCCGAACGGCTGCCACTACTGCCAGACGTGAAGGCATCCAACCCTTCCCGCCGATAGGCGTAAAGGGGCGATTCAACCACCTCTGACGGAAACTGCAACTCGCTGAAGTCGCGCGCGCCGTTCAGGGTGCCCCGCCGTTCCGGCGTTGGTTGCCGGTCGGGGCGCTGCGGCCGGATCGAAGACGCCACGGCCAGTTCCGTCACGTCTTCATTTGCTTCCCGGTCGGTTGGATCAACCGGATTATCCGGCTCAATCGCCTCGGACTCCAATGGGACAACAGGGATCGCGGCCTCGGGCGACGGGGTGACCGGCAGCGTCGCCAGCTCTTGCGGTTGGGGCGTTACGGGCTGGACTTCGGTCGCGACCTCTGGCTCGACCGCGACTGCCTCGGGGATTCCTTCGGGCACATCGGTTGCTGTTTCCGCCTCAACCGGCGGGGTTTCGTTGACATCTTCGCTGGCGGCGGCATCGCTTTCGGATGTGTTTTCGGTCTCTGCCACATCAGGCTCAACCGGTTCCGTGGCAGTCGGCTGAACCACTTCGGCTTCGCCGATATCAGGCGCGTAAACCTCTTGCGGGTTTTCAGACGCCACAAGTGCCTCACTGACCGGGATTTCCGGTTCCTCAGGCAGCCTTTCAACCGGTGGCTCTGGTGCCTCGGCCGGTTCGGGTTCAATCGGTTCGGCGACAACCTCGGCAAGATCCTCGAATGTCGTGCTTAGCTCAATTGCTTCAGGTGCTTGGCCGCCTGGCGCGTCTTCTGCAAGCCGCTGCCCGGTCACACTTAACCCCATCACGTGCAAAAACAGCGACACCAGAATGGCTGCCGCCGCAATCATAACCGACCGGCGGATCATTCCAGCGCCTTCTCGGTCACAACAAAGACGGAAGACGCGCCCAGACGGCGTAGCGCGCCGGTCACCTCGATCAGACGCGGGCCCGGTGCGTTTCGGTCGGGGACGATGCGCACGGCCTCCTCGGCCCCTTGGCCACGCATATGCGTTTCGGGGTCGGTTGGAATTCCACGATAGCTCAGCGTGCCGTCGGCGTGCAGGAGCAGCGCATCGGGAGGCTCGCGCCCTTCAAGGTCTGCCGTATTCACCAGCTCGAGATCCGGATCAAGCGGCGGAGCCAGCGTGCCGGTGAGCAGGAAAAAGATCAGCATCAGGAAAACGACGTTGATCAGGGCAATCGTCGAGTCGCGTCTGCGTTTGGGGCGCCTGTACTTGATCATTCCAGCACCAGAACGCTTAACCCGTCACGCCCGCGCAGCCGGACCAGAACGTCGATGACGCGCTGCGCCGTTGTATCCGGGTCCAAACTGACCAGAACCTGCCCGGCCTCCAATTGCGTTTCCAGATCAATGAGAGAGACCGTTTGCCCGTTCAGCACCAGCCGCTCTGACCCCAACTGCAGGAACAACCGCTCGGTCGTTGTCGCCGAAGTCGCGCTGCCGCCCACCGCGTTGCTCAGCTCGATCTCGCCATATTTGGAAAAGGTCGAGGTCAACATGAAGAACAGCAACAGCAGGAAAATCACGTCGATGAGCGGAGTCATCGACATGGGACGCCGTACGAAGGGTGCGGTGTTACGCATGTCCGGGGGCGGTCGCCACAGCCCGCACATCGTCGGCCTGTGGAACGGCCTGCCCCGGCACCAGAATTGTGCGCAGCGCCTTGTCCGCAAAGACCCGTTCGAGCGCCGTGCGACTTTCGAACCAGGACAATAGCATCGAGGTCGGCATCGCCACGGCAAGCCCCACAGCCGTTGTCAGCAGGGCAACCCAGATACCTCCGGCAAGCAGGGATGGGTCGACAGACGACCCGGCGGATTGCAGGCTGCGAAACGCCTCAATCATCCCCAGGACCGTGCCAAACAGACCCAGCAGCGGCGCAAGCTGCGCCACGGTGTCCAGCAATCGGAAGCCGCGTTCAAGCCCGGCAAGCGCCAAACCGGCCTCGGCATCCAGCCGTTGGTCCAGACCCGGCGTATCTGAGGCATTCATCGCGACCCGTACCAGGGGGGCAAGGTAGCTGCGGCTTTTGTCCAGACGGGCGTGGGCGGTTTGCGGATCGCCTGCATCCCAGGCAGCCAACGCCTCGGACAACACCCGGTGACGCCCGACCCCGGATGCTGCGAATTGCCAGAGTTTGTAAAGTGTGACCGCAACGGTCACCACCGACATCGCGATCAGGATCGCAACAACTGGCCCGCCCAGATCAAGGATTTCGCGCAATGCATCAAAGGGGCTCATCCAATCAACTCCACATCTGTTCGGCTTTGCAGTTTCAGCCCGTCTTCACATATCGAACTGTCCGCCCCGGCCACCTTGCATGTGTTTGTGCCGTTGATCAGGGCTTTTCCGACCGAGCTGCAGGCCATGCCCGGCAAATCGAATTGGCGCACACGTGGTCGTTCCGTAGGTAAGTCGCGGAAGTTGAATAGAGAAAGTCTGACCACGCTGCCGAAGGCATCAAAGATCACTGTCTCAAAACTGGCTTCGTCAATGGCTGTCCCAGTTTGGTTTTCCACGACAAAGGTCAGTCGGCAGGCGTTTTCGACATCCTGAACCGTATTCAGCTCAATTTGCAGACCTTCCGAAGCGGCCACCTCGGACTGCGCTATCGCAACTGCAGGCAATGCACATACACAAAATGCGGCAAGTGCCGGACGGAGAAAGAACATTGGCGCGCTCCCGATTGTTCAAGGCAGACATCAAGGGCCGGCGACGCTCCGCTGGCGTTCAGCTACACATAGTCAATGCAAGGGGTTGGCGAAAGGGGGACTCTTTGGGTTTGTGATTAGGGATCACATCAGCGTTCCCGCGCGGTCGCAAGCGCGCAGGCGATCTGCCACTCAAGGGCGATTGATTTCATACCGTGTTCGGCTGAAATCACAATGCTTCGGCTTTCAGAAATCTGTGTATAAACAGGCCAGTCTTCCTGGTTCGTCGGGTAGATCGAACTGCCGACCATTCTGAGTTCCCACTCATGCACCGATCCGCTAGTTTCACCAAAACTGATCTGACCGGGAAAATACGGATAACGCTACGCGACCCATTGTCGACAAGGCTAGGAAGATTGTGCCTGTCTAGTTTGACGCCGCTTCTTTGATAGAGTTTATTGCAACAAAGAAGACTGACCATGGCCATGAAACGGAAGGGCAAGCAAGCCACATCGGGTTTGAATGTAATTCCACCAAAAAAGATATCGATTTATTACGACGAAAATTTGGAAATTTTGATGCAAGCTAATGATAGATTGAAATTCACCCCAATCTACCCTGGTCGCCAATTTATCCATCAAGTGAATCTAAGCATAGCACCTTCATAAATCATAATGGAGCTATTGTTCATGCCCCATCGACGCGGCACCGGTCCACCACAAACCGAATTTGCCAAATCGTCAAATCACAGGGCCTTAACCCCACGCTTCCGACAGTATCGCGCGGAATTCCTGTGCAATCCACTCTGCGGACGAGCGGCGGCGAACTGACTCCATTATTTCCATGGCATACTTCCACGAAGCAGACCCAAAATCGTCGTTTAGGTCGAAAAGGAAACGCTCAATCTCGTCCAGCTCGCTGCTGGGTACATAATACGGATAATCGTCGCCCAGATAAAACTGGTTGTCGCCGACGTTGCGCTCGCAAAGGATGACGGCACCGCATTTTGCGGCAACAAACCCTTTCGTGAACGGCTTGAAGCCATCGATTTTGCGAACGTTTCGGACCGCAAAGTGAGCGTTGTAGTTGGCCAATTTGGTTAACCAGCTGTCTTCCAGTTTGTTTGTCGTTATCTGGTTATAGTCAACGAGGTGCCCGAGGGTTTCGCTACCAACCGTATTTACCAGCTCGCCGAAACACCCAATCCTCAACTTGTCTTCCGGTGCTGCGGCGACGTCAATTCTGGGATCTGCATGGTGTGTCAACAGGTAGCTGGGCGTCGAAGGAGAGGTGCCTCTGATGTTCTCAAGACCCTTAAGCGATGCCGCGATGATCATATCATAATGCGATGCTTTCTCAGGCGATGCCACAGCGTCTACAGGGTCAGCTGCAATCGCCACGTTTCGCATTCTAAGATCGTGTATCCGGCTGTCACTGATCCGGTCCATAAGGTGCTTTCCAACCACGACAAAACTATCCTCCACTGAGGCAAGGTTGGTCGTGCATGAAACGTCAACCGTATCCTGCAACTGTTCTTTCAGCAGCGCTGCCAACTGATTGGATCGCATAAATGTAGACCCAAATGAGCGGCTTTCTTCATCAAACAGAAATGCCACCTTTGGCCGCTGCTTCGGTTTCGTCAGCTTTCTTTGAACGCGCGGTTGGTGCGGCACTTGGGAAAACAACACGTTATTGTGGGAGTCTCCCAGAGAATTGGGCAGGGCAAGCGGCTTCGGCCCTTTTTTGTGTACCAAGTGATAAAAACTGATCTGGTCGCGGCAAGACTGCGTGGATACTTCCTGCCACCAAGCTTCCATCAAGTCTTTGATTTCGGAGCTATGGTGCTTGCGCCAGATAAAGGAGCATTCGTAAAGGCCGGCATTGCGTGGAAAACCCTCCGCTTCATACTTTGCCATTTGGCGGCTGATAGTTTCTGGATCATCTTTTTTCATCAGGATGATCGCTTCGGCCTCATCGACGATATCATCCCGGTTTGGATTCCTCCACATGACAAAGTCATGCGCCTGCAGCCATCTGGCTACAAAAGTGTCCAAGCGCCCCTTGAAGAGGGTGTTCGCATCCACAAACAATGAGTATTCCCGATCGGGAAAAACCTTGTGTGGCATTAGCTTGAAATACTTAGCCGCAAGGTTGGAGCTTGTGTGCGACGGCTCTCGGCGTTCTATAGTCCACCCAGGCGCAGAGATATCTTGGTCGGTGAAGCAAATAAAGTCTATGCCGTCGAGTTCCGTGCACACAGGCGGTAGTTGGTCGTAGTTCCCAAACAAGGAAGTGTAAACAACCAACCCTTCCGGGGCCTTAGGGCTCCTGACGAAATTCGACGGCTGAACTACTGGTCCATTTCGGGATTTACTGCCAGAGTTGGCCAAAAAGCTGGGAAGCATCGAAGATGCTTCGCTATGGCCTGCAGTTTCGATCTCGTTGCTCAGTTTGGCAAATTTATCCAGAGTGCGAGCAAAGCCAACGCGACGCTCGGTCAAAATTGCATCCAATGCGGCGGAATAGGCAGCCGAAATTTTTAGCCGTCTCTCTGGCCGAACAAATGCATTCCGGTTGTGAACGACGTGAGTTTCAAGCGCGGCAAGTTCGCCATTCAAACTGCGTTTCGGATCTCGTTTCGCCATGCTATTCCAAATACGCTGACGTGTTTTGGCGTGTAACGGCAATCGGCTTTTGGTCAACCTCTTGAGAACACTATAGCGTAGGCGGTCTTTCAACAGTTTCGAAGGGCGCGATCGTGCGGAAGCGAGATTTTCCCGGAGTTCGCGGCTTCCGGTGGCCAGACGAGCCATAACATCCCAAGCTGCCTCCAAGTCTTTAGTATATTCGTTGCTTACCGTATTGGTTTGTTTTGCAAACTCCGTCTGGAGTTCTTTGATGGCTTTTGAACTGGCAGCAAATTGGCTTTCCAGCTTTTCTAGCTTACTTCTCCATGAAAGATCGTTGCTCTGAGCGTAGAACAGGGCGTAGATGGCATCACGTCCAACCTCAGAAGACGCTAACTGCCTGAGCTTGGCAATTTCCGGTGTTGCATCGCCGCCAAAAAACAAAACTCCAAGCCCGTGTTGGAACGGAAAATTTATTGTCTCGTATTGGCTCTCGAGCTCAGCCCAATACTCGATTACTCCGAAGTCGTCACGTCGAACTTCCGTGTCGTGAAACAAGACAATCGCATTCTTAGACAGCTTCGGAATCCAGCTTTCAAAATCCTCCTTAACATCTGAGTAGCGATGCCGGCCATCGACATGTAAAAGATCGACAGTTCCATCTTGGATATCATCTAGCGCTTCGACGAAGGTCTTTCTAAGCAGCGTGCTAAAGTCGTGATATTTCGCGTTCTCCACCTCAACCGCTTCAAATACTTCGTCACCGTAAAATCCTGCGTGTTCGTCGCCCTGCCAGGTGTCGATTGCAAAGCAGCGTGTCGGCAGGTCATTTTCTTTCACAGCCTGGCAGAACGAAAAATAGGAAAACCCATGATGGGAGCCAAGTTCGACAATCGTCGACGGGCGCATAGCCTTGACCAACCAAGAGGCGAAGTGCCCGTGACGGAGCCAGGCTGTAATTGGAACATACGAAGGCATTGACGCTGCTTGACCAAGAAATTTCATAAGATTTCTACTGACTTTCGCTTTGTTCATGACAATTTACGACGCCTCGTTATTCTAGCTGTGGAGCAAAAACAACTGTGTCATCCGAAATTCCACAGCCTGTTCTTCGCGGATACAGGTTTTGCCTTATTTGCAGAGTCCAACCGTATGCGTTCAGTGGCGTTCAATGCGGTTTCAATACGGGGATCCCAAGTTTCCGCTGCGATTAGATTTTCAAGGTGGATTTCTGCCTCGAATATCAAATTGATTAATGATATCGGGTGGATGAATAGGATGCTCTGTTCGATCTCTATATTTCTGCAACGGTTTTGCGGACCAAACGCCATTGAATTTCCCTGTCAAAATATGTCCGCCATTCATCCTCCTCAGGAAACATGCCTGGCCAGTTCGACGGGCGAACCGGATCGCCAGCTTGGCGGGAATCCGTCTGCAAGTTCGCGTTCTGGAAAATCAGAAAACGGGCCGCCCGATTCTGATCCGGCGGGAAGTTCGACACGGATGCGCTGGTTTCCGCAGCCCATCAACTGATGCACTATTGATGCCGGTGCAGAAACACAAAGGGCGGCGGCGAACCGATCAGATTCGAAGCAAGCCCGTAAAGCTCGAGCCTGTACAGGCCAGGCGCGGCTGGATCACTCGATGCCGTTCATCGGGCCAGTAATCGGGGCTTGACGGTGGCCCTGAGGTCTCCGCTCGAAGGCGACAACGCTGTCATAGCAGGCAATGTAGTCCGTCGATCGGGTGAATTCAGTCTGCGGAAGCGCACCACGCGTATGGACTGCATTTATTTCGTCAAGTTTTGATTTGACGAATTCCATAAAGCTGCCTTCTACGCACAAGCCGCCTTGATACTCGGGCCAGTAGCATGTGTGTGTATCTTCTACGATATAACAACCATTTTTGGTCAGACGATGATAAAGCAGTTCAAACGACGCGATCATGTGCGGCATCTTGTGGCTCCCATCGTCGAGAACAACGTCAATTTCAGGGTACTTGTTCAGGATCTCTTCAATAAGTTCGGGATCGTCCTGACTACCAATGAAAATTTCGATGTCCGTATCTTCGTGCTCTTTGCATTCCGGGTTGATGTCGATTCCAATAATCTTGCACCCTGGCCCAAGATATTCCTTCCACATCTGTAAGGACCCGCCTCCAAAGACACCAATTTCCAGCATGACAGGCGACTTGTTTCTGAAACGCTCCAAGTGGCGCTCGTAAATGTCGAAATAGTGGACCCATTTGTGTAGGCGTTTATTGGCGTTGTTCAAAAAGTACCGGTGAAGAGAACCTGTGGACATTTCTTCGTGCTCCGCTTTGCATCTTCTGACAGCGACTAAGCCAGTTTCCGGCGGCTATCAACAAGCTGGGCCGAAATTTTGGATAGTGCAAATGAGAGCGACCTTGCTTAGACCGTTGTCACCAGATTTTGTGCTGATCGTCTGGGATTGCGAATCTCTGAACGAAGCAAGACCATGGTTTGCGTTGGTTTCGAGAATTTGGGCTGCTGAAAGTCTGGGACCGCCAAGTCGTTCCAGCCCCATACCTGCTTGACCTTCCGGTGATTTTCATCCATGTGCCAATTATGTGCGACACTGTTCGAAAGTTCACAACTAGACCAAGGTAGATGTGGCTCTCCCGCCTTGTTGTTTGGCGTTTGCGAGCGGGTCCGCCAATTTATCTTGAACTTGATCGCGAAGGTGTTCACCCTTCGGGCAAAGAAAAGTATGAACGCGAAAAATTAATTTGGGGAATAAGCATCCAATGAAGTGCAACTGTTGCGGTTCGGAAGACTGGAGAGACATGGGGTCCAGAAAAGGGGTCCGGTGTGGGCAGTGTAATTCACTGGAGCGAACACGGTTCGTTAAACTCCTTATGGACAAATACGAACTTCCTCGCCCCGGTATGCGCGTGTTGCATTTGGCACCGGAAAAATCGCTTGCTGATATACTGGGTCGCGAAAACGTCGATTACGATCCCGTTGACATCGAACCCAAGAATTTTCCCTTCTGTTCTGTGCGAAAATTCGACCTGTGCGAGGATGCCGCAGACCTCCCGTCGAACCATTACGATTTGATTATTCATTCACATGTGATGGAGCACATACCGTGTAATGTTACGGCGGTCCTTTTTCATCTTCACCGAGCCCTAAAGCCTGATGGAGTACATTTCGTGTGCGTGCCGTTCATGGGCGGGACATCTGCCGAAGACCTAGGTGAAATCAGCAAAGAGGATGCCATTGCCTGGTTTGGGCAAAATGATCACGTACGGCGGTTTGGATCGGCTGATGTTCACCGGAATTTGGGCATGATCTTTAAAATTCCGTCAACCTACTCGATGCTCAATTATGCTACGGTCGGGGAACTGGACCAAGCCAACATACCGGAAAGAGAGCGCAACGGGTTCACCGGCTCATCAGTATTCCCACTGAAGAAAGACGATCTTCTACTACAGGCGTCTAAGCCGCAGAAACAACTGCAATCGCAAGATAACCCAAAACTTCTCTCAAAGATTTTTGGCCGGGCATAGCGTCAGTTGCTCCTGGTTACCTGGAATCCGCTCTAAGATTATTCCCGCTTGGATTGTGACTGAAGCGAAGCTCCGATTTGACATGATTATCGGAGTCAGTTCAGATAGTTTTGAAATATGCGTTATCAAAAGCGCGTTCATATGTGCATAAGGCGTTGCGCCGTCGCTAAAATGGCGCAATTTTTCTTTGGCCTTATTCGTGCTCCAATGTCTTGGTGTTCAAAACATAGGCAAACGTATGGCTGTATTTCGAAGAACTGTCCCGTAAGCGAGTTACGTCGAATTTTTGCGCAGCCTAAGTCAATCTTGTGCAATACTTCTAAGTTTCAAACAGAGCACTTCGCTGTTTATCATATAGCCGTTCAACACTGCGTTCATTGTAGCAATAGTTCAGTGCGGAATCCCGTATAGATTCGAGTTTTGCTCGATCTTCAAAAAGGTCACTTAGCGCGTTGACCCAACCTGACTGTGTGTTTTTGACTAGAACTCCGCATCCATGAGCTTCGATCGTCGAGCGATAAGACACGACATTCGATACCACCGGCGCAATCCCTAGCGCACCGTAGTCCAGCAATTTCAGATCGGACTTTGCGGAATTGAACGCGCTGTCTTCCAGCGGAGCCAACCCAATGGCGAATTGTCCCTGCTCTCGCAGCCAGCGAACAAAACGCGGGTAAGAACCCTGTGACGAATCCGGCGATACAACATTCAGCCAAGGACGCTGGGGGGCGTTGGAGGTCACTCCAATCAACGTGAGAGAAAAATCGTAGCGCGAAGCCAACGAATCTAACGCGCCAAAAATCAGCGCAAAATCGGACTCGTGCGTACGTGTCCCCGCATAGACAAGTCTCAACGGTCCCGTTCCCAACGCAAAGTTGCTCCGATAGTTTCGCCAGAGCCTTGGGTCGATGCAGTTTTCCAATACGGTAGGATTGAACTCTTCGTAACGCTGCCTCAAAATAACCGTCGAAACCCAAACCTGCTCAGCGGCGTTCATCACCGTTTCAAAGGCCGCTACCTTTGGCTGGTAGAACTCAAATTCTGGGTGGCGTTCGTCGATCAATCGAAAATCATCATCGTTGTCCATTATCAGCCGCGTGCCCGACGATTTGCACGAACGGATAAAGTCGTCGGCCTGCTGCTCAGTGTCGAACGCGGTACGTTGAACGATGGCAACATCGCCAGCCGCTTCCGCCTCACGTGCAGGGATGAGGTCGAATTCAACCTCTTCAAAAGCGCTTTCGCTCGTCAACGGGCAATACAGCCGGATAAAGGCACTGCTTTGAGGATAGGCGCCGTCCTGCCGGATAATACCGCTTACCTTGAGCATACGCTTTCGCAGAACAGCCGGCGCTGGATTGCGCACATAAGAATGTTGCCGCAAAGTGGACACATCACCAAGAATGACTTGGGCACGCTTGTCGAAACTGTAATCGTTCCTAACCAGTTCCGAAAGTTCATTAGTATTCGTCGCCGGTTTAGAAACTGCTTCTTTAAGGTCTTCGGGGCCTGTGACCTGCCGAATGCCAGACCCCAGCGTATAGGATACCGCAGGAATTTCGTCCGAGATCAGCTGCCCGCCGCAAGCCAAAACATCAAAGATACGGTTGGAAATAAAACCGAATTCCCGCATGGATTGCCAATGATCGTTCAAGACCACCGCGGCGCCTTTGTAGAATGACGGCAGTTCCGCGTTGCTTATGTTTTCGCCCTTGATCATGTCGGCTGGTAGGAATTGATCCCAAAGCGTCCCGTAAACACTGACATCGATGCCTGCTTCTACCGCCCAACGCACGATCGGTCTGTATTCGTTGCGCGAGTTTCCAACGAACAGGACATTGGAACCATTGGTTGCAGCTTTGACCGAATCGCTGAACCG
Organism: Ruegeria sp. CDSA033; assembly: GCF_059612305.1. Taxonomy (NCBI): domain Bacteria; kingdom Pseudomonadati; phylum Pseudomonadota; class Alphaproteobacteria; order Rhodobacterales; family Roseobacteraceae; genus Ruegeria; species Ruegeria sp. CDSA033. The sequence continues at coordinate 183,511 of NZ_JBXWQI010000003.1, forward strand.
ATCTGTATCCGTTGCCTGAAGTAATGGTTTGACAGTTGTCCGAACAATGGGTCGCAGGAAGTTCGCGTAACTAAGAGATGCCACATAAACGAGATCGTATTGTTCCATCTCTTCGAACGAGACCTGATCAGGATGGCTTATTACCCAAAGGACATTCAACTGGTCAGGGGACGGCTCAAATCGGCTTAACCCTCGAATGCAAAGGTTTACGTCATCGCCTGTGCGCTTGTTTCCCCACTCCTCTAGGAAGTCGATCGAAACTTCGCTGCCAAGTTGACGACAGGATTTTGCTAGTGCCTCGGCGTAGTGGTAATCTCCCCATTGTTGTTTTTTTTGCTCTGGTGCGGGAATCTTGATCGAGATCTGTGCAGCTTTGCTGTGCTCTTCGATAGGCAGAAACATCCCCATGCCCTCGGCGATACGGTCTAGTGTTTCGTGCATAGGCTCTAAGCTACCAGCGGTGACATTCGCAATTTTGACCCGGCGGTTGTCGGAATCCACCAAGCCAACTTTTGACGCCGGACCAGACATAAACGACAAGCCGATTGCCCTTTCCAGCGCCAGCTCTACTTGACCGTTATTTGCGGCGTGATCGTGGAATACAGGTGTTTCGAACAGGTACCCCGAAATCTCGGCCAGAAGGCTCGGTCGAACCCAGAACATGGACCCAGCAAAAAACCCCCAAGGCTGCGAGACGTTATCGGAAATCTTCAGGCCCCCGATCAGTTCCTGCAACAACCTTGTCGTTTGACCCATAGTTGCGGTTTCCCACATCTTGTAGGTTTCCTTGGGTCCCACCGCTTGAACCGACGGGTCATCGAAGGATGACAGGATTGAACGTACCAGTTCCTCAGAAGCAAGTATGCCATCCCTCATGGTATCCCGCCAGGCGCTGCCCCAGGGATCTACGTCGCGCTTGGTGTGAAGCTTGCAAACCAGATCGTAGTTGAGCAGTGTTGGAATTATGTCCAGGAACGGGCCGATATCTTGGCCAACTTCCGGATAGTATTGGATAACTGAGTCTGGATGCTGGGATTTGATCCGAGCAATTCCCTGACTGCCTTCCTGCAGTGATGTGGTCACGATCAGATCGAATGGTTCCGGGATATTCAACAGCTGACCCAAAAATTCATCAATGTACTCCGGGTCGTGCACGTGAAACACGACCGCGATACGCCCTTGCTTGTCGCTCTCAGTATTTCTACGAACTTCATACAAACGCTGAATCGCTGAGCGCTGAATACCACGGGCCAGGTTTTCGTAATCCGTGTTGTGCGCATACTCACTTTTTGAAATTCTATCCGTGCGTGAGTCGTTGCTGTAGTCCACTCCTATGTACGGGGCACCAAGTATCGGCGTTTTCGAGGCCACCCTAAGAATGAAATCCCAATCGACCAACCTGCGAATGGACTCATCATATCTAAGCTTCGCATACATACGGTGCATGCAAAACGCGTTTTGGTCGATATAGTTACCCTTGATGCACGTCGTCAGGCTAAAGTTCTGGTATAGGTAACGAACCGGGGATTCTTCCCCTTCGTGCAGTGAGATGCCGCAATATGCCGATTTCAGATCATGCTTGCGCAGAAAGCGCAGCATGGTCTCCAAGTATTCCGAACGCCAGACGTTGTCCGAGTCGAGAAAGAACACCCAATCGTTTCGAACGTGTTCAAGCCCTGTATTCCGTGCTGCTGAAACACCACCGCGTACAAGCTTTTTGACATAACGAATTCTGCTGTCGTTTATAGACTCAACGATTTCTGACGTATTGTCATCGCCGCCGTCGTCAACAATGATCAGTTCCCAATTCGCATGACTTTGGTCCAGCACAGAATTGATCGCAGTGGTTATCAGTTTGGCGCGGTTATATGTCGGCATTATCACGGAAACGGTCATCTCGGCGACCGAAGGTACTGTTTCCCGCAATCTGTTCAGGAATTTCGCTTCTTCCTCAAAATCCCAGTTTTCGTGAATAGTCTTTTTGATTCTACGGCAGTGATGAGATTGACTTACTTCGATCTCGATCCGTCTTGGATCACGTTTTCGAGCAGAGTTTAAAAATCTGTCGCGGCGACGCTGCGAAAAAATCACATCCTTTTTCGACAACGAATACAGCAAACGTGATACCACTTTTCGCTTGAACTGTTTCAACGGATTTTTTCGTGCGTCTATCAATCCTTGATGCAGAGCATCTCGATTATTTTGAAGGTGATTGTGAGAAACCTGCAATGAATGGTTCTGTCTGCGCAACATGCGGTTTTCCGTGTCACGCGAGGCCATCTCTTCGTCTAGACGGGTAAGTTTCTCACTTGCTTCATCAAGTTTTCGGTCCGCAGTCATGAGGCTGTCGATCGAGGCAAACAGCGATAATATTGAATCGTTTTTCGCTTCATTTATTGCGGTTTCACGAAGATCGGTCAGTCCTTCTGCGGCTTCAGTGCCCCAAAAAAGGACGCCCAAGCCGCCACCATGTGTGAAGTTCAATGAAGCCCGACCATCGCTGATTTCGGGCCAGAAACGATTGCTTCCAGCGTCCAGACCGGGATCTTCTGTTCCGTGAATCAGGATCATTGCAGACGACGAAAGCTTCGGAGCCCAAACTTCAAGACTGTGCCTGATAACTTCGTACGAGTGTCGCCCGCCAAAATGAAGCAAATCCACACTGCCATCTTCAAAATCTTCTAGCGCGCCTTCAATGGTCTTGCCCAGTAAACGGCTGAAGGAGGCGTATTTTTGATTTTCCTCGAAAATCTTACCAGCGTCCTCGCCCCATGTGTTGATGGCAAAGCACTCCGTGGCAAGGTTCGATTCACGGGCCGCCTCGCAAATTGCGAAGTAAAAATAACCGGAATTTCCAAGCTCGACGATGCGCTTTGGCTTCATCGCCCGGGTAAGCCACATTAAAAATGGGCCGTGTTCACACCCAGAAGCTTCGGGAACGGAACTCGGAAAAGTGATTTTATGATTGAGAAAATTCAAGACGCCTCGTCCGGCTTAGTTTGTTATTTTTGGCTTGCTTAAGTACGACGACCTGCATCTATGCATTTCAGTTTGAATTCCAGCTATTCGTGCGTTGCTTACTATTCGAACGTCAAGCATTGGTGCGCCTACCTTTGCCGCATTTAAAGCCCATTGCAGTTGGATGACCAGTTTAAATCGTAACCAAGTTCGAAAAAAAACGGAGGCAATGTGTTGCCTGCTGGCGGGCGTTGGCAGAACTGTTGCTGAGTGGCTTGGAGCAACTGATCGGGCCGTGTTGCGGGGATTAGATTCAATCTATCAGCCGGCAGGCAGACGAAAACAACTACTCTCTCATGTCTCAAGTTGCCCGTGTGTTTCCCTTCCTACTGAGACTGGTCTGCGATTTCAGCCACGGCCTTCGGTTCGCTTTTCCTGAATTGCTGATCGAAAAGGTTGCGGAAATTTCCGTTCATTTTCATCAGTTCCTCCAGGTTGCCTTGTTCCACTATGGCACCGTCCTGAACAACCATGATTTTGTCTGCCTCAAGAATGGTCGAAAGGCGATGCGCAATAACGATCACCGTCATATTCTGGGTCAGAGCATCCAACCCTTTCTGCACCAAAAATTCGGACTCTGAATCCAACGCACTTGTGGCTTCGTCCAGAAGCAAAATCTCAGCGTTGCGCAAAATGGCGCGAGCGATGGCAATGCGTTGCTTTTGACCGCCGGATAGGAAGGTTCCATTCTCACCGACAGGTGTGTCATAGCCGTTAGACAATTCGCAGATGAAGTCGTGTGCGTGCGCAGCCTTTGCTGCTTCGATAACTTCTTCGTCTGTCGCGTCAGGCGCCGAACATCGCAGGTTTTCCATTACGGACGCAGAGAACAGGAAAGTGTCCTGCCCTACATACGATATCTTTTGCCTCAGCGACGAGTAACGGGCGTCCTGGATATTCTGGCCGTCAATTTCGACACTACCTTCATCGGGGTCGTAAAACCGCATGATCAGACCGAATATCGTTGATTTTCCGCCCCCTGACTGACCGACCAACGCGGTGGTCTTCTGGGCTTTGAAAGTTACATTCATGTCTTCGATGACAGGCATTGATCCGTGATAACCGAAGGTGACGTTGCGCAGAGCGATTTCTCCCGGACCTTCAAGCAGGTCGCGCGCTTCGGGGCTTTCCGGCATGGTGTCTTGCTGATCCAGCAAGCCAAACAACATGCCAACGCCGACCATGGCAGTCTCGATCTGAACACGCATTCTCGACAGACGTTTTGCAGGTTCATAGGCCATAAGCAGTGCGGTGATAAAGGACATCAGCTGGCCCGCAGTGGGTTGTTCACTACCCGCAATACCCATAGTGCTGATGATCAGGACACCGGCAACGGCCAAGCCGGCTAGAAATTCCATCAATGGGCTGGCGATAGATTGAAGGCGCGCAATATCGTTCGCACGATCTTCGACTTTCCGGATAGCCGTGTCCATACGGGTGATCATCCGATCTTCCAGTGAAAACACTTTGATCACCCTGATCCCCGCCGATGTTTCCTGCAGGACGCGAATGATTTCAGCCAAAGATTTGAATTCGGCCTGCATAATCGCACGCACGCTTTTCAAGAGTTGCCGGACACCGAACAGAGCCACGGGACCGACGATGAAGAACATGATCGAAAGTACGGGTTGTTGATACACCATGACGATCACAAGGCCCACCAGTGTCAACGCGTCACGAACGAAACCGGTGACAAGAACATCGATGAGCCGACGCGCGGCCTGCGCACCATTCGTTGTACGCATGAGCAGATCTGAGGATTCGTTTTCGGCGAAGAATGATACGCCGTGCCGAAGCAGCTTGCGATAAACGCGGTCTTGTTGCATCGCGACGATCCGGTTGCCCGCACGCGCAAGGTAGATGGACTGCACATAGGAGGCCACCGCTTTCGTCAGAAACAAGAGAACGACACCCAAGGCGATCATAGCTGCCCAATCGCGCATCTCAGGACTGGTCATCGCATCAACGATGTATTCCATCATGAATGCCGAGCCAGCGGTGGTTGCTGCAACGGCGATCATTGCAACGATGGCAACGGCATAAAGGGGACCTTGGGCAAAAAAACTCTCGCCAATGAGGCGGCCCATATAGCCTGATCGCCATTCGGTCCAGGCACGCTTAATCATTGCTTTCTCCAGATCGTGAAATCATGCGCTCGCTCAGATAACCTATAATCGTTCTCGCCTAAAGGGCAGATCAAATGGCGCGACAGAGTTGCCCTATCAAACGGTTGCGCAGGGGCTCGGTCAAGTAAGGGTTGGCGTTGCGATATGCAAGGTTTTGATGTTCCCTTTTGACAAGGTGACGCAATGTATTATGAGCTTTCTCGCACCGACCACTAAGTGGCGTTTTCAGGTCAAAGCCCGAAGTTGCCAGCACAACTTTATAGCGTCTTGTATATACCTCTTGCCACTAGAGATTCCTGAACTCCAACGAATAGATTGAGGTGCCGGCAAATTCTCGCGTTACCTCGAGTGATTAGGTCAAACGATTTTCTTTTTGGTTTCATTGTGATATGTATATGCTTGAAAAAATGGAAGCTCTGATATTGCGGGGCAGACTACTGTAGCGTGAAAGTAACGATTGAAATTCGGCGGCTCTTTGCCGCACGAAGTCCTTGACGTGCAGGGGGAAAAGAATAGACCTTTTACCCTTGTGCTGGGTCAATACGGCCCATAGTAACGCGATGCTAAAGTATTGGTAATGGAAAAGTGTCGATTAAGGCCGTCATTCTGAGTTTGCCGAAAGACGTTGATCGGCGACGTTTCTGCGAAAGCGAATTTGCCCGCTTTGGCTTGAATCATGAATTTTGCGACGCCATTGCCGGAGATCAGCTAGACAACTCCGAGTTGCATCATCTGTATGACGCAGACATGAACCGGATTAAATTCAAGCGCCCGCTCAGCCGCAACGAGGTCGCCTGCACCCTTGGACATCGTCAGATATGGCAGGAAATTGCTGACTCTTCCGACTGCGTCAGCCTTGTTTTGGAAGATGACGCAACGTTCGTGCAGGATCCCAGACCGTTTTTTAATGAATTGGCTGCATGTGGCGAATGTTTCGAAGACGTCATGATCAAGATCGACGGCGTGTCGGGAAATAACGGGCAGGTTATTAAATCCGTTGCAGATCAGGATCTTGTCTTGTCGGACCGTCTGCCACCCAGAACCACGGGCTATATCATCGGCCGACGTGCTGCCGCTCGGCTTTTGGCGATTGAGGCCCCGATTGCGCGCCCCATCGACATCGACCTGAAGTTCTATTGGGAACACAACGTGCCCATCCTCACACTTGCCGAGCAGATGGTCGCAGAGCGCAAAGAGATAGACAGCACGATTGACCACTGCCGCAGTAAAATGAAACCCGGCTCGCCCATGGCCAGATTCGTTCGAAACCTAATGTACCAGACAAAGTACACGTACGGACGGTTGAGCCATCCGTTGAACCCAGACATGATCGAGGGGCTCGGCCCCCTGATGCAGGCCGGTAATCGGGTTCGGAACCGCGCATGAAAAATAGCCTTGTGGTTGTCCGTGCGGGCAACAATTCATTGCACCATCGGTGGCAAGAAATCCCCTATGAAGATCGTACCTACGATCTTCTGATCAGCTATTTCTCGGACGAGGCCTTTGCGGCATTCAAACCTGAACCCGGTGTCGAGGCTGTGCTGGTAAAAGGTGGTAAATGGGACGGGTTGTTCAAGACCCTCGCCGACCGTGACCTTGATAAGTATGACTACTATTGGCTGCCAGATGACGATCTGGACATCAGCGCTACGGATGTAAACGCGCTGTTTGATGCTATGCAGGTTCACGGATTGCGTATTGCACAACCGTCGCTGACCCCCGAAAGCTATTTCTCGCATTTTGTGTTCAGCCAATGCCCGGGCTTCGTGCTGCGGTACACAAACTATATTGAGATCATGGCCCCGTGCCTGCACAAGGATATCCTGCAGAAAGCACTGCCGCTGTTTCAGGGCACCATGAGCGGCTATGGTCTGGACTACATCTGGTGCCGATGGGCCGAGGCTGGCGCGTTTCGAACCGCCATTCTGGACGAGATCGCGATGCACCACACGCGGCCGATCGGAAAAAACCTGAAAGCTGCGATGGCCGAGTCGAATAACCTCAGCTCTGAAGAAGAAGAGGCCGTTTTAAAGCAGATGTTTGATCTGTCGCGGCGTACCGTTCCGGTCGTCTTTGCCGCGATCCTGCAAGGTGGCCAACCCATTTCGGGTCGTTTGCAGTTGGGATGGCACATGTGCCGGGCATGGATGTCGGTTCTGCCGAAGTTCCGCAGCGCCAGCGAGGCGCGGTCGGGTATTTTCAAGATTGCCCGCCGTCAGCTGATCAAACCCCTCGACATGACGACAATTTCGATGAAACAGGAAAGCCCCTGATATGCAGTTTTTGATGGTTGGGGCCGGATTGTCTGGGGCTGTGATCGGTCGGGAACTTGCGGAACAAGGGCATGATGTCACCGTGGTGGACAGCCGTGACCATATTGGTGGAAACTGCCACACAGAACGGGATGCCGATACCGACGTGATGGTCCATGTGTACGGGCCACATATCTTCCATACGGATGACGAAGAGGTTTGGCAGTATGTGAACCAATACGCCAACTTCTTGCCTTATAAGAACCGGGTCAAAACCACCTCGCGCGGGCAGGTCTATTCGCTGCCGGTGAACTTGCATACAATCAACCAGTTCTTTGGCAAGACCATGCACCCGGACGAAGCCCGCGCGTTTATCACCGAAGAACAGGCTGATACATCCATCACCGACCCGCAGAGTTTCGAGGAACAGGCGATGCGGTTCGTCGGTCGTGATCTGTATGAGGCGTTTTTCAAGGGCTACACGATCAAACAGTGGGGATGTCACCCATCCGAGCTGCCGGCGTCGATCCTGAAACGCTTGCCGGTGCGGTTCAACTACGACGACAATTACTTTTTCCATAAATTCCAGGGCATGCCCGAGAACGGGTATACCGACATGATTGGTGGCATCCTTGATCACCCTGGTATCACTGTTAAGCTGAATACCACTTTCGATCGCAACATGGCGGATGGCTTCGATCACGTGTTCTATTCTGGCCCGCTGGATGGCTATTTCGACTATGAGCTTGGCCGCCTGGGTTATCGCACCCTTGATTTCGAACGGTTCACCTATGACGGTGACTATCAAGGTTGCGCGGTGATGAACTATGGCGAGGAAGAGGTGCCCTTTACCCGGATTACCGAGCACAAACACTTTGCCCCTTGGGAAACACACGGCGGCTCGGTCTGTTATCGCGAGTTTTCCCGCGCGGCGGGTCCGGATGACATTCCCTATTACCCGATCCGTCAGGTAAGGGAAAAAGCGCTGCTGAGTGAGTATGTTGCGCTGGCCGAAGACACCCAAAACGTCACGTTCGTTGGCCGTCTGGGCACCTATCGGTATCTGGATATGGATGTCACGATCCGCGAAGCCCTTGACACTGCGCGCGCTTCTTCAGCCGCGATCGCGGCGAAACAAATCCTGAAACCGTTTTACGTTGCGCCAGTTTAGGCGCACGCTGGACCGTTTCGGTCCAGCTCTTACCCGATTATTTTTTAGCTGATCGGATGGATCCGTCTGTGTTCCGGAACAAGCTTGGATCAAAACCTTACTGGATTTTCAGGCGCGCTTTTGTGGTGTTAGCCTTAATCGCTCAGCAGCGAATGAAGGTAGGCGCCATAGGTTGATTTTGTGAATAATTTTGCGCGCTCTTCAAGAGCGGCATCATCGATCCACCCATTGCTCCAGGCGATCTCGTCTAGGCTACCGGTCTGCATTCCCTGACGTTCTGTCAGCGTTCGCACGAAACTTCCCGCCTCCAACAAAGTGCCGTGCGTCCCTGTATCCAGCCAGGCGAATCCCCGACCCATAGTTTGAACATCAAGCAGGTTTTCGTCCAAGTACATTTGCAAAAGCGATGTAATCTCAAGCTCGCCGCGTTCAGACGGTTGGATTTCTTTAGCCCGCGCAGGTGCATCACCATCAAGAAAGTAAAGGCCGGTGACCGCGTAGTTTGACGGCGGGTTTTGTGGTTTTTCAATAATCTGGCGAACCTTTTGGTCCTCAAAAGCAACAACGCCATACCGCTCTGGGTCGGCGACGCGATATGCAAAAACTGTACCGCCATGCTTGTTGGCATCTGCCTGGGCCAGCAGGCTTGGAAGACCGTGGCCGAAGAAGATATTGTCACCCAAGATCAATGCCGAAGGAGCGCCGGCGAGGAAATCTTCCGCCAGTGTATAAGCTTGCGCCAACCCGTCAGGAGAGTCTTGTACGATCCACGTCAGTGACAGCCCATATTGACTGCCATCACCAAACAGGCGAATGAACTGTTCCTGGTCCTGTGGTGTTGTGATGATCGCAACTTCGCGGATCTGCGCCAACATCAATACACTGAGCGGGTAGAAAATCATTGGCTTATCGTAAACCGGTAGCAGCTGTTTGGACACGGCCATCGTAATCGGGTAAAGCCGCGTTCCCGAACCTCCGGCAAGAATAATTCCCTTACGTTTCATGCGCTAACCTTTCGAAGACGGGTTTTTGACCTGATCTGACTGCGCCAGCACGTCCGCAAGGCTTGCTTTCCAGTCAGGGCGTGAAAGCCCATAGGCCTTTTCCAGCCGCGAGCAATCCAGCCGCGAGTTTAGAGGGCGCGCAGCGGGGGTCGGGTACGCGCTGGTCGGGATATTCTCAACTGAGGTCGCAAGCCCCGCCTGCTGAAAAATCTCACGCGCGAAATCTGCCCAGCTGGTATCCGGCGCGCCGGTATAGTGGAACAGGCCGCCATCGACCTTTGATCCCTTCGTGGCCATGGTCAATAGTGTGGCGGCGATATCCGCTGCGGACGTGGGACCGCCAATCTGATCTGCCACAATGCCCAATTGATCACGGCTTTCAGCCAGTCTCAGCATCGTCTTCACAAAATTGCTTCCGTGCGCCGAGAAAACCCAACTCGTACGTAGGATTCCATGCCACCCACCGGCCGCAGTCACCTGTCTTTCGCCGTCCAGCTTAGTGCTTCCATATACGCCAAGCGGACCTGTCTGATCTTCTGTCGATCTCGGGGTGTCACCAAACCCGTCAAAGACATAGTCGGTTGAGATGTGGAGAAATGGAATACCGCGCACTGCCGCCGCGCGCGCCATTGCTCCTGGTGCGTCGGCGTTTACCAGTTGGGCAATATCGCGTTCATTCTCCGCCTTATCGACAGCAGTATAGGCTGCGGCGTTAATCACAACATCCGCATCCGTATCGCGTATACGTTCGGCGCACATTGCCGGATTGGTCAGATCGGCTTCCGATCGCCCCAGCGCTTCCACCACAATACCACGTCCGGGCGCTTGCCTTTGCAGTTCCGTGGCGACCTGCCCATTGCGGCCAAAGACAAGAACTTTCATTTGGCCACACCAAGTCGTTCGCCGACACCGTCGCGGGCAAAAAGCGCGTTCAGCCACGCTTCGTTGTCCAGGTACCACTGAACCGTCTGCTCCAACCCGGTCTCTGGCGTATAAGCCGGATGCCAACCAAGGTCTTCGACGATCCGCGTCGGGTCAATTGCATAGCGACGGTCGTGACCGGGGCGATCCGTGACGAAAGTTATTTGTTCAGCATAGGGTGTTCTGGCCGGACGAAGTCGATCTAGGATGCCGCACAGCATTTTGACCAACTCAAGATTTGTCATCTCATTTTCGCCGCCGATGTTGTAACTTGAGCCGGATGAGGCTTTTTCGAGCACCAGCAACAGTGCTTCTGCGTGATCTTCAACATGCAGCCAGTCGCGAATATTATCGCCCTGCCCATATATCGGAATCGGCTGCCCCGAAAGCGCTTTTAGGATCACGACCGGGATCAGTTTCTCAGGAAACTGGAACGGGCCGTAGTTGTTTGAACAATTTGTCAGAACAATCGGAAGCCCATAAGTCTCGTGCCACGCGCGGACAAGGTGATCCGAACTCGCCTTCGATGCCGAATAGGGTGAGTTTGGCTGATACGGGCTGTCTTCGGTGAAAAACCCGGTTTCTCCCAGAGACCCAAAGACTTCATCGGTCGAAATATGGTGAAAGCGAAAGTCAGTTGGCTTGCCAGTTTCGGTCCAATAGGCACGCGCGGCTTCCAACAAAACATAAGTGCCTGTCACATTGGTATCGATAAATGCGGCAGGGCCATCGATTGACCGGTCAACATGGCTTTCGGCCGCAAGGTGCATGATCGCATCGGGCTGATGAGTCCTAAAAACGGCCGTCATCGCCTCAGCATCGCGAATGTCGGCGTGTTCAAAGGCATAGCCCGGCGTTTCCGCGACCATTGCGACGTTGTCGAGGCAGGCCGCATAGGTCAGAGCATCCACATTGACAACCGAGTGGCCCAGAGCAATTGCTCGGCGAACAACGGCGGACCCAATGAAACCGGCGCCTCCGGTTACAAGAAGTTTCATTTGGCATCCTCAAAAGTGAAGGGAGATTCTTGGCCCGATAACGGCATCGCCACGGCATCCTTTTCCGATAGCTTTACCTCGGTCGGTTTCAGAGGCCATTCGATGCTGATGTCAGGGTCGTCCCAGCGTATGGCACCTTCGGTTTCGGGGGCGTAAGTATCAGAGCATTTGTATACGATTTCGGTGTCAGGCTCTAACGTCATGAACCCATGGGCGAAACCTGCAGGAACCAGCAGCATGCGCCCATTTTCAAAGCTCAGCTCTTCGCCTACCCACTGACCAAAGGTCGGAGATCCCGAGCGAATGTCGACGGCGACATCGAACAGCCTTCCCCGTCCGCAACGCACCAGCTTGGCCTGCGCCTTCGGCGGTGCCTGGAAGTGCAGGCCACGGATTGTTCCGACGTCACTGGACAAGGAGTGATTGTCTTGGACAAAATTCGTCTCGATCCCGGCGGTTGAAAACTGAACGCTATTGTATGTTTCTTCAAAAAAGCCGCGGTGATCGCCAAACCGCCTTGGCGTAATCAGCATAACCTCTGGTATGGCGAGGGATTTGAATTCCATAGTAAACAGTACCTATCAGTGCCAGATTACTGCGTAAGCAGAGTCCAGAATGGGCTAACGCAAACGCCAGCATTCGACAACATCCAAATTCCGTGATCGCGGATCAGGATTGTGCCACGTTCGCCATCGCAAGGGCACCACATCATACGGCAAAACTGAGACCTTGCGAAGGTTCTACCGGCAGTGTTCAGAGCAGGAAGCTTGTTAGTACGTTTTTTTTTGCCGGGCACGATTTGGTTTCTCCACAGCGATGGCTAATGCAAACCTTTTCAAACGGTTGATCGCAGGTTATCTTGATCGCCTGACGCAGTTTCATGTGGCCTTGGCCAAGCTCGCTTCGGACTATCAGGTGCATACGGCAGTACTTTCGGATAGATCGCTAGTAGGCACCCATGAGCCTTGGTATTAAGGGCGTCGAATTTGACATTCACCTCATGCTGGAGGGTACATGCCTTCGCTGGAACGAAACAAGGCCGAGGTCGTTCGAAGGACAGGGCGCGCGTTTTCGACAATATCGAATCTAATTGATAGTCATGATGTCATCTCGTTCGATGTGTTCGGCACGCTGCTGGCGCGCTATGTTCCAAGTCCACGCGATGTTTTTCGGTACATGGGTCAATCGCTAGAAATCGACGACTTTTGTGCCGCCAGATTGAAAGCAGAACAGCTTGCGCGGCGTCGGTTCGGAACGGAAAACAGTCCTGAAATCAGCCTGGACGAAATTTATGAGGTTCTTTCGGTCCTCCTGCCGGGCCACGGCGTCAAACCGGATGACGAACGGGTGTATGAGAAGGGCCTCGCCTATGCAGATCAAGCCTTTAAAATGGTTGCAGAAACCGCCCGGCGAAAAGGTAAGCGGGTAATCGGCATCAGCGACACCTATCTGAACAAGTCAGAAGTTTCGGGGCAGCTTGAAGCAAGCAGGATTGTACTGGATGAGGTGTACACTTCTTGCGAAAGCCGCCGAGATGGGCTTGGAAAATTTAACGGGCGCTTGTTTTCCCGCGTGGTCGATAAGGAAGGGGTCGCGCCGCAACGCATTCTTCATTTTGGCGAAAGCATGATCACGGATGTAGCAAACGCGCTGGCCCGCGGCATTACGGCAATTCACGTCCAGCCACATCTTGAGTGCCTGGAACAGGATGAAGCCCCCTTCATTGATCGGGGCAGCGAAGACGGTTCATTTACTGCAGATTTGATTTTGGGTCAGATCGCAGCCCGCCTACCGCATGTAGACCCGGAAGAATCCGACCTTTACGGTTTTGGTTTCAACATGTGCGGGCCCTTGCTGTTTGGGTTTTGTGACTACATCGCAGAGCGTTCAAAGCGAGATGAAGTTGATCATCTTCTTTTGCCGGCTGACCAAAGTCTCATCATCGAGCACGCGCTGAACATATTGCAACTATCTGTCCCGGGTTGCTCGATTGTCGACGTGAAATACGTTCTTTCCGGTGGTCTTCCGGAATCTCCCAAAGCCGAAGGCGAGCTTCTGAAGCGCAAACTTGAGAAACTTATCAGACAAAGCGCACAAAATGTCGCCATCGTTGATATTGGCTGCAACCTTCCACCTGTCGGCGCGCTTGACGCAGTGGGCCGGTCGCGCTTGCATTGGTACTGCTTGGGACTGCAAAAAGACTCAGGCGACAGGGAAGGACTTTCAGCCTATTTGTTTGACGGTTTGAACGCAGCGGATTTCGATGTGGCGGCGACGAACGGCGTCGAGCTTTTCAAGTTACTGTTTTCGAATCCGGATACGGAACCCAAATCCTCAGGTGACAAGAACGGCGCGACCATCCGGATTAGAAGCCTCGCTGTGCAAGATATCCATCGAGGGGCTCTGGATTTTCTTCGTAAGATTGCCCCCCTGAAAGACGCGTTGGATCGCCGGGAACTGACAGACTACAATCGACTTTGCTTTTTGCGCCTGATTTCGAACCCAACAGAACTGGAATACTGCGCGCTCGCAGACGTGCCGTATTTCTTGTATCAAGACCAAGATAGCTGGACATTCATCGGTTCTGTCTGGAAGTTCAGGCCTGTGCCGTCTCGGCCTTTGCCGACCGTGCAAAATCTGGCGAACGAGCGGCAGTTGGAAAACTATGATCTATTGCTTCCGACTGCCATTAAGGAGTTGTCCGTGCGCGATGACATTGGGCAAATGAACTGGCGGCGAATTATGTATCGTCACCCTCTGAAAATATCTTACTGGAATTCGATTCGGCGCTATTTGCGGCGCTCCGGGAACAACTGAGGCCAGATCATGAACACCGGAGTTAAAGACCCACTAAGGATTTTTGTTCCGTTTGTGAGCGAGACGATGGCCACGGATCTGTTCACCAGAAACCCGAACTTGTCGGGTCAGGATATTCACCTAATCGATAATCGCGATAGGTCCGCAGGTTTGCCGGAGCTTTATAATGAAATCATAGAAAAACACCTTGATGAAGACGCATGGCTGTTCTTTGTCCACGAGGATTTTGAAGTTCAGGGGGATTTGTTTGATACAAAAAACTTGGCGATCGAGGCGGTGTACGGCACTTTCGGTGTAAAGATGGAAGGGCATGCCCCGATCGGATTCGGTCAACATAAATGCAGCGAGAAAGATGGCTCATCAGTGCTGCAGGTTGGCTTACCGGTGACTTCGCCGATGTGGGTCGAAACGTTGGATTGCGTGGCGATCCTGCTTCATACCCGGCTTTTGAGAGATCGCCCAGGATTGCGATTTGATGAGGCCCTGACGTTCGACCTGTATGCCGAAGACCTCTGCATCAATGCGCAGGAGAATTTCGGCATCCCGGTTCTGGTCGTTCCGCTTGAGTTTCAACATTACTCAAAAGGATATGTCACCGAGCGCTATTGGCGCGGTATCCGGCATCTGGGCGAAAAATACCCAAATGTTGCTTTGCCGGGAAGCTGCTCTTTTATTGGGGGAAAGGCCGCTGATCTTGAAGCCAACTTTACCTATGATATCCCAGCCAATACCAAAAAGCGGCGTGATCTCAGGAACAAATCCGCGTCCTGATCGCTCGGCTGCTGCAAACTCGGTGCGCCGCGGCTGGGCTGCTATAACTTTATCTTCTTTCGTTTGCGTAGCACAAACTTTAACCAAGCGTAGGAGACCGGGTTTAGTTGAGCGCCGTACGCGGCCCGCCAACGGCTGCTCTTTGCATTACGATAATGTGTATTGAGCTCCCCAATTCGCGTCAAACTTTCGCCCGTGGTGTCGCCGACACCTGCAAAAACCCTGACGTTCTTGAACCGCAGAGCGTCCCGACGATGCGGCTTGCTCAGGAATTGCCGCATGTCCTCCTCATCCTTTGGGTCGGCGTACTTGGCCAAAATGTCTACTGATATCGCTTGCAAAACAGATTCGATCGCTTGCAGGGCCGCATCCTGAATTATCTTCGCCCGCCGAAGGTTGGCCGCCTCCAACTCGCTGACTTCCGCGATGTCCCACGACATGTCACCAGCATCATCTTCGAGAATTCGCAGCACACTCCCATGGTCTGCCGAGCAGAGAAATTCGACAATATCCCGAAAGTCATTGACCCACGGCTGCATGACCACAGGCATTCCATTTGAAATGGTGTAGCTCTCATATTCCAAGCCGCTACGTCTGAGGATCGAAGTTGCTTGCCAACCTGTTCCGAAATACAGGCCCAACACATCCGCTTCGGGGTCCACGATCTCACAAATGGATCGCTGCAGGCTTCCGCGCCAACCTACGTCAAAAACCGCAGTTGTCGTGCCTGCAGGGAAGGCCGTGCGATAGTACTTTGTCAGCACGGCCCGCTCATGTTCGAAGGATCGGAAAAAGGTGTCAGGGTTGTCCTTCAGAAGGCCCAGGATCTTTTTTCTTGTTTTGCGCTCAAGCGGTTCGGTACCTTTGACACCATGGTCGTCGAACAACTTCTTCAGTTTTGGCCCGCCGGAGATCTTGGACAAAAAGTCGTCCAGCGTTTCGGAGCCCTCAAGCGTGGCGTGGAGCATTCCACCAATGGTCTCGGGTTCCAGAACCGTAAACGGCAAAGTGAGCAACCGCCGGGATGCGCCTACATACTGGGTGTCAAACCCTTCAGGCCACAACAGCTCGAATGCCGCTTTGGGAAACATGCCATCACGCGCAAGAAATGCGATGCGCGAAATGTTTCTGCTTTCCATCTCCTGCTTCATCCAGATCATCAGGGACGTGATCAATGGCGCGACCAGCACTGCGCCGAAGGCTTCGAAATATTGGTCTTCGGATAATGTGCGAAAGTCCAGTTTCTCAGAGTCGTAGTGATGCGTTTCCAGGAAATTCGCGGCAAAAATCTGCGATATCGGACGTTTTCCAGCCAATAGATTAGAATGGCGCTTTGGCTTTGGAGATCTTGCAGGCACGTCCTTACTGGCCAAAACAACGTGAGAGCGCATACCGGCGTTGATGGCCATTTTGCCATCTGCATGTCGATTGTCGCCAATGTGAAGAATTTGGTCATTCGGCACACCAAAGTGCGCGGCTACGTCGTCGAATAGACTACCTGTATGTTTGGTTTTTCCTTGCTCGTTTGAGACGAAAACGCGTTCCCAGCCCGTTATGCCTTTCGCCTGCAGAACTTTCTCGAGATAGTCCTGCGGCAGGTACATATCCGATGTGATGACGAGACGCTTTTTAGTTTTCTGTAAATGTGCAACCAGTTGACGGCCAAAACTGGTTGCGTGAAGCAAGTCCATTTCAGTTTCAAGTTCAAGCTGTTTGATTTGCTCAGCTTGTTGCTGACTGCAGTTCGTCAACTGTTCAAAACAAAGGTAAATCTCGTCCAGCGAGACATCTTCCAAATCTCGCTTTTCGGCATCTTCGCGCGCCAACAGTTCAGCAGCTTCGCGGTAGTCCTTGAAATACTCGGTTACTTGTTTTGTTTGCTCCCGCGTGGACATGAAATCAAAGACGTCGATGGGAGATTTGCAATGGCGAAACAGCAACGTATCAAAAACATCCACTGACAGGAAATCGTGCGTTTCGATCTGCTCAAAAACCTTACCGCTGGGCGAGACGACGTTTTTTTTGTCAACTTCGCTTGTAGATGGCAATGATGCCTCACGCTGTTTAGTTTTGTCTGCCATGGTGCTCGTTTCAGAAATCGCCGTAATCTCGTAACAATTGTGGGGACGTACCTCGTTCAACGGATCAAAATTTACAAGGTGAAACTTGATTAGAACCACCCTTGTCTTCAGACATTGTCACACCCACGTTACCGGCTGCTCGTACTAAAATACCCTGTGGCGAAGTGTGGCGCACCACGCTAGGTTACGGCGCGGGTAACTTTCGTAATTGCAATCGATAGCGGATCGGAGCGAAACAGTCACTTTCTAGATCGTTTCCTTTTCCGGGAACCGCGCGCGTGTGCGGTTTGCAAAGGCAACCAGCGACAGCATCACCGGGACCTCAACCAGAACGCCTACAACCGTCACCAGCGCCGCGCCCGAGTTCAGTCCGAACAGGCTGATGGCCACAGCGACAGCCAGTTCAAAGAAGTTTGACGTGCCGATCATCGCGCAAGGTGCGGCGATCCGGTGTGGCACCTTCAGGGCATAGGCTGCACCATAAGCCAGGGCAAAGATGCCGTAGCTCTGGATCAGGATGGGTACTGCGATCAGGACGATCACCAGCGGTTTGGCCAGAATAGTCTGTCCCTGCAAGCCGAACAGAATGACGACAGTGGCGATCAGGCCGATGACCGACCAGGGTTTGACTCGTGCGGAAAACGCGTCGATGGCCTGGGGCGATCCCAATGTACGGCGCGTTATCAGGCCGGCGATCAGCGGCAAAACGACGTACAGCACAGTTGCCAGAACCAGAGTCTGCCATGGCACCTGGATATCGGTCACCCCCAGCAGAAAGGCCACGATCGGGGCGAATGCCACCACCATGATCAAGTCGTTCACTGACACCTGTACCAGCGTATAGGTCGCATCGCCCCTGGTCAGCTGAGACCAGACGAACACCATTGCGGTGCACGGTGCAGCACCTAGCAGGATCAGCCCGGCGGTGTATTGAGACGCGTCTTCAGGTTCGATCCATGGTGCGAAGACATGCTCAAAGAACAGCACTGCCAAAAAGGCCATGGTGAATGGTTTGATCAGCCAGTTGACGACGAGCGTTACGATCAACCCGCGCGGCTGGCGTGCAACGCCTGCCACCGCACCGAAATCGACGCCGACCATCATGGGGTAGACCATTGCCCAGATCAGCAAGGCCACAACCAGATTGACGCTAGCCACTTCGGCCGAGGCGATCAGTTGAACCAGCCCGGGTGCAATCAGTCCGATCAATACGCCGCCGACCATTGCCAGCGCGACCCAGACGGTCAGGTAGCGTTCGAAGATGCTCATGAATATGCCTCGGTTGTCTGGTCGGTTAGTTTGCCGGATGTCAGGGCGGCCAGCGCGACCATAGCAGCAGCGGTGCCCAGAACCAGTGAAAGCCCGCCAATCTGATAGGTAAGTCCCGATAGGACAGTGCCGACCAGGCGGCCAGTCGCGTTGGCCATGTAGTAAAAACCCACATCCATCGTCACACGCTCGGACTTGGTGAAAGCCAGGATAAGGTATGAGTGCAGCGCCGAATTGACGGCGAAGATTGCCCCAAATGCCAATAGGCCCACAACCAGCGTAACGGTCAGCCATGTCTCGGGGCCGGATGAGAGAAGAACCGCGATGGTCAGGGTGGCAGGCACGCAGAACAGCGCCGCGGCCCAATTCTTGGCAGCGTGAATCAGATCTCCTTCCGAGCGTTCCTTTGCACGCAGGATTTTCGGCGCGCTGGCCTGAACAGCGCCGTAAAGTATGACCCAAACGGCCATGAATGTACCGATCATGAAAAATGCGGCACGGTTGCCATCCTCAGTTCCATCCGACAGCACCGCGTAGAAATAGATCGGGATGCCGACTACAAACCACACATCCCGCGCGCCAAACAAGAAGACACGAGCGGCGGACAGCCAATTCACGTTGGCGGATTTCGAAAAGACCTCAGAGAATTTGGCGCTTTTGCGCCCTTTGGGCAGGCCGGTCGGCATGAACAGGATGACGGCGACGAGGAATGCGGCAAGTATGATCGCCATTGCCAGAACGGCCCACATAAAGCCCACTGTCGCCAACAGTGCCGCCCCAAGTAGAAACCCAAACCCTTTCACAGCGTTCTTGGAGCCAGTCAAAATCGCGACCCAGCGAAACAACCCTCCGCCTTCGGTCGGGGCCAGTAGTTTGACGGCGGATTTTGAGGACATCTTGGCCAGGTCCTTTGCAACCCCGCTGGCCCCTTGCACGATCATCACAAAGACAACTTTCGCCGGAATCGCCCAATTAGGGTCTAATTGTGTAAGAACCAGCAGCGCTCCAATCTGCAGTGCCAGCCCCGCATAAAGCGTCGAGGTCAGCCCGAACCGCGCCGCGATCCAACCTGCGGCAAGGTTCGTGCCCATGCCGGCGATCTCATACAGAACAAACAGATACGCCAACTGAACCGGCGAGAATCCCATGCTATGAAAGTGCAACAGCACCAGCATACGAAGGGCCCCGTCGGTCAGCATAAAAGCCCAATAGGCTGCCGTGACCGTGATATAGGCCGACATACCTTCGGGCCTTTGGGTCACAGCGAGGCACCAACCATCAGGGCCACGTCGACAAGACGATGGGCGTAACCCATTTCGTTGTCGTACCACGCATAGATCTTCACCTGCGTCCCGTTCACCACCATGGTCGAGGGCGCATCCACAATCGAGGACCGTTCGTCGTTGGTGTAATCGGTCGAAACCAGCGGTCGCGTCTCATAGCCGAGAATGCCTTTCAACTCACTTTCTGCTGCGGCCTTGAAAAGCGCGTTGACCTCTTCGACGGTGGTTTCACGCCCAACCTCGAAGACGCAATCCGTCAGCGAGGCGTTTAGCAACGGAACCCGCACGGCGTGACCATTCAGCCGCCCCTTGAGTTCCGGGTAGATCAGCGTGATTGCAGTAGCCGACCCGGTGGTGGTCGGGATCAGAGAATTCAAAGCAGACCGCGCCCGGCGCAGATCTTTGGCGGGGCGGTCCACGATGGTTTGCGTGTTGGTCACGTCGTGAATTGTGGTCATCGACCCGTGGCGAATACCAAGGTTTTCGTGGATGACCTTGACCACTGGGGCCAAACAATTGGTCGTGCAGGATGCCGCCGTCACGATGCTGTGGACATCCGGATCATAAGTGGCCTCGTTCACGCCCATAACGATGTTGGCGGTCGGGCCATCCTTGACCGGGGCCGAGACAACAACCTTCTTAACGCCCGCCTCAAAATAGGGGGCCAGCTTGGCCTCGGTCTTGAAGATACCGGTGCAGTCGATCACCACATCGACACCGTCCAGCGGCAGGTCAGCCAAATCCCTGGTGCCGAAAAAGGGCAGGCGCGTGCCGTTGATCGTAACGCTGTCGGCATCATGCGCGAACGTGGCATCCCAGCGCCCATGAACCGTGTCAAACTCCAGCAGGTGCGCGTGCATCTCGGGGTCACCCACCGCATCATTGATCCAGGCGATCTTTGCGCCTTTGTCGAGCAGCGGTTTCAAGGCCAGCTTTCCCATCCGGCCCAACCCATTCACAGCATAAGTCGTCATTTCATGTCCTCAGTGGGCGTTCTGCCGATGTCATCAACAGCAGTTTGCAGTGCGATCCGGTCGAGGCTTTCGACCGGCAAAGACGTAAAGGCTTCAATCCGGCGCTTGAGCGCGCCATATGCATGTTGAAATGCAAGGCTTCTTTCGGCATCCGTGCCCTCGGCCCTGACCGGGTCCGGCATGCCCCAATGGCCACTGATTGGCTGGCCTTCCCAGGCCGGACATTCCTCATTTGCGGCCTGATTGCAGACCGTGAAGACGAAATCCATCTCGGGCGCGCCGGGAGATGCAAATTCGGACATGTTCTTGGACCGAAGGATGGATGTGTCATGCCCTTTGTCGTCCAGAACTTGCACGGCCATCGGATTGAGCTCGGATGTGGGTTGCGTGCCGGCCGAGAAAACGTTGAACCGGTCACCTCCCAGCGTGCGCAGCAGGGATTCCGCAAAAATTGACCGGGCAGAATTGCCCACACACAAAAACAAGACGTTGAATTTCCGATCCGTCGTCGCCTTATTTCCCTGAGCAAATGGCATGCAGATATCAGGGCGACCGCGACAGCAATCGACGATCAGGTAATCAAGCATCTGCTGCACGTTTTTCATTTCAATCGAATAGAGCAGGGACGTCCCTGAACGTTCCTGCGTGACCAGCTCCGAACGCTGAAGCGCGTTCAGATAGTTCGACAAGGTGCTGGCCTTCACGTCGAGCTCCGCCGCCAGCTCGCCCGCCGGAACACTGTCAGGAAAACGTCGCATGAGCATGCGAAACACAAGGATACGCTGCGGATGACCCAGGATGGCCAATTGATTTGTTATTTTTTTTTTCATATTTCATGAATTATTAAAGTAAGATAGCCCAGTCAACCGAAAATACATGGCCATCGAAGGTGAGCGTAAGCGTTGGAACAGGCGTGATATTCTGGCTGGAGCGTGGTGATGGAATGGGCTTCAAGCGATCTGAGCTGCGGGAATCACCATCACACACCGGTAGGCGTCCGAGGATATCGAGACTTGCACGCATCTGCCCGAGGGTTTAAAGGAACCGTCGCTTGCCTCAATAGCTCAGCTGGTAGAGCAGGTCCTTCGTAAGGACAAGGTCGGGGGTTCGAGTCCCTCTTGAGGCACCACGTTCCCCTTTATAGATATGTTAAACTAGCGGCCTACCTCGTATCTCACTTTTGGTTCGATCCCGCAGGCTATCATCGGATGCTAGCGCAGCTCAATCTCCGGAGCTGTTTGCCCGCGTGATTTTGATCCGCAAGGGCCATGCTTCCGATCGGTAAGCAGGTATCAGGGAATCGTATGTGCGGTGGAAAAACGCTTTCAGGTGACGGGTTCTGATTCAAACGAGAATCGTCAGGAAATTTGCAAATACCTGGTTCAAAATAGATATTTGAAGGTTTTGGGTTAAACCGCGCTGGTGGTAGCATTCAGCTTAGAAAGTTGTTTTCTTACCAGTTTTTGACACAGCCAAGGAGTTTCATCATGAAAGGTGACAAAAAGGTAATCGAATACCTGAACAAAGCTCTGCGCCACGAACTAACGGCCGTCAGCCAATACTGGTTGCACTACCGCCTGCAAGACGATTGGGGTCTTGGCAGCATGGCCAAGAAAAGCCGTGAAGAATCCATTGAAGAGATGGAACACGCCGACAAACTGATCGAGCGGATCATTTTCCTGGAAGGTCATCCCAACCTGCAAAAACTTGATCCCCTGCGGATCGGCGAAAACCCCCGGGAAACGCTGGAATGCGATCTTGCGGCGGAACAAAGCGCGCGCGCGCTTTATAAAGAGGCGCGGGATGTCTGCAAAGAGGCCGGAGACTATGTCTCGATGGGATTGTTCGAAAGCCTGATGTCGGACGAGGAAAGCCATATTGACTTTCTGGAGACTCAGATCGAACTGTATGATCGCGTCGGGCCCGAGCTTTTCGCGCAACTCAATGCAACCAAAATGGAAGACGCCGAATAGCCGGTCGTGTTGGCGACGATGACCGCGGGCATTGGGGTTCCTATCAGCGGGAGGCTGTAGGATTAGGGTGTCGTTGTCCTAAACACATTCCTGCACGCCGAGACCTATCAGGTACTCACCGGTCACGAACAAAAGCTCATTTGGTCCGGCGAACCGCGCTTTGGACATGAACCAGTTTCTGACCGGGTTTGGGTAGTAGCTGGACAGTGACGCGCTTTTCCTGTTGAACTCATCTGCCGTCATTTTCTTTCGGTTCGGGCGATGGGGGCCATGAAAGCCAAAGATCGTCTCGGGCGAAACGCAAACTTCGTCCGCACCCAGCAGCATGGTGCAGCTAGAGTGGCAAAAATCTCCGATGATTTGAAACTGCGCGTTTGTCCGGTTGGCGATTTCAATCTGAACCATGCGATCCACAATCCGCCCACCCGGATCATTGCCAACCTGAATCTCTTTTGAACTTGCCGGCATGCTCATCAGAACGAGCGTCGCCAACGCTGCTATCGTGTTTCTCATCCGCCCGCCTGCTCAAGGGTGGAGTTTTCGTTTTTCTTACCATTATCAGAAAAGCGGGCGT
The DNA here is from genome assembly GCF_059612305.1 of Ruegeria sp. CDSA033. Lineage (NCBI taxonomy): Bacteria > Pseudomonadati > Pseudomonadota > Alphaproteobacteria > Rhodobacterales > Roseobacteraceae > Ruegeria > Ruegeria sp. CDSA033. The sequence continues at coordinate 206,743 of NZ_JBXWQI010000003.1, forward strand.
GCAGGAACGGCGCGCCGGGACGCTAGTGGTTTCTGTGTTCTCAAGGACTCACCCGAAACCGGATGAATTCGACGGCTTTCCGAAAATTACGCCAAAATCGGTACTTACGGATTTTCAAAAAACGGTGAAATTCAGTTGCCTGGCGTCATGCCTCAGGCACGTTTTTCACCGATGGTTGCAACACCCAGTACGGACAGCACTTCGGCCTCGATTTGCTCGGCATTCAGACCCGCGACCGCGTACATATCCGCAGGGTTGGCCTGATCTATGAAGGTGTCGGGCAAAACCATCGAGCGATATTTGAGACCCTGGTCAAAGACGCCTTCATTGGCCAAAAGCTGGGCAACATGGCTGCCAAAGCCGCCAATAGCGCCTTCTTCAATGGTGATCAGTGCTTCGTGGTTGGCGGCCAGATCTAAAATCAAGTCGCGGTCCAAGGGCTTGGCAAATCGAGCATCAGCGATAGTCGGTGTGATCCCACGCCCGGCCAGAGCTTCGGCAGATTTCTGCACTTCGGCCAGCCGTGTCCCGAAGGACAGCAGCGCGACCCGTGCGCCTTCTTGGATAATCCGGCCTTTGCCGATTTCCAGAACTTCGCCTTTTTCCGGCAAGTCGACGCCGGCGCCTTCGCCTCGGGGATAGCGGAAGGCAATCGGGCCTTCGTCATGCGCAACGGCGGTGGCCACCATATGCACCAGCTCGGCCTCATCCGCTGCGGCCATAACCACGATGCCGGGCAGGTTTGACAAATAGGCGATATCGAACGACCCCGCATGAGTCGCGCCATCCGCGCCCACCAACCCTGCACGGTCGATCGCAAATCGAACAGGCAGGCGCTGAATGGCCACATCATGCACGACCTGATCGTACCCGCGCTGCAAAAAGGTGGAATAAATTGCACAGAAGGGCTTCATCCCGCCGGCGGCCAGAGCTGCGGCGAAGGTCACGCCGTGCTGTTCGGCAATCGCCACATCGAAACAGCGTGACGGGTAGCGTTCCGCAAACAGGTTCAGCCCAGTGCCGTCGGGCATCGCCGCGGTGACCGCAACGATTTTGTCATCGCGTGCGGCCTCTTCCACCAGAGTTTTGCCAAAGACCGACGTGTAAGACGGTGCGTTTGAAGGTGCTTTCTTCTGCTCGCCCGTGACGACGTCGAACTTCGCTGTCGCATGGCCTTTGTCGCGGGCCTGCTCGGCTGGGGCATACCCCTTGCCCTTCTTTGTCAGCACATGAATCAGGATCGGACCCGTGGCGCGGGCCTTGACCGTGCGCAGGACAGGCAGAAGTTGATCCATATCGTGCCCGTCGATCGGACCGAGATAGGAAAAGCCTAGCTCCTCAAACAATGTGCCGCCCACGGCCATGCCCTTGAGCATCTCCTTGGCGCGCTTGGCGCCCTCGCGGAAGGGTTCCGGCAACAAAGACACTGCACCTTTGGCGGCGGCTTTCAGATCATGGAACGGCTCTTCTGCGTAAATGCGCGACAGGTAATTGGACAGCGCGCCGACGGGCGGTGCGATACTCATTTCATTGTCATTGAGAATGACGATCAGGCGTTTCTTCAGGTGTCCGGCGTTGTTCATCGCCTCAAAGGCCATGCCTGCAGACATTGAGCCGTCACCGATCACGGCAATCGCGTCACCCAATCCCTCGGGCGTCACACCGCCCAGATCGCGCGCAACGGCAAACCCCAGCGCGGCACTGATCGAGGTTGAGCTGTGTGCTGCGCCAAACGGGTCATAGGGGCTTTCGCTGCGCTTGGTGAAGCCGCTCAGCCCGTCCTTCATGCGAAGGGTACGGATACGGTCGCGCCGTTCCGTCAGGATTTTGTGCGGATAGCACTGATGACCAACGTCCCAGATGATCTTGTCGCGCGGCGTGTCGAACACGGCGTGCAGGGCGGTCGTCAATTCGACCACGCCCAGACCCGCGCCCAGATGCCCACCGGTGACGGACACGGCCGAGATCGTCTCGGTCCGCAATTCCTGCGCCAACTGATGCAACTGTGCGTCCGAAAACTGCTTGAGATCCGCAGGGCGGTTCACAAGGTCCAGCAGGGGCGTATTCGGGCGGTCAGACATGTGGCGTTCCTGGCTTAGCTGTCCCGGGCAATAACGAAGCGTGCCGCGTCCTTCAAGGTTTCAGCCATGGCACCGTATCCATCCAGCGCGGCGCAGGCCTGATCCACCAGTTCTGCGGCGCGGGATTTCGCGGCGTTCAGGCCCAAAAGCGAAACAAACGTGGCTTTGCCCGCCTCGGCGTCCTTTTGCAATCGTTTGCCGGCCTTCTCGGCATCACCTTCAATATCCAGAATGTCATCAGCGATCTGAAAAGCAAGGCCAAGCGCCCGGGCATATTGGCGCAAGGGTTCGGGATCTGCCTGGGCCAAACGCGCACCGGCGCAGGCGGACCATTCAATCAGAGCACCGGTTTTGCCAGCCTGAAGCGTGGTGATCTGCTCCAGTGTCAGGGGCGCGGCTGCTGTTTCAGCCGCCATATCCAGCGCTTGCCCCAGCACCATTCCCTGCGCACCGCTTGCTTTGGCCATGGTTAGAGCCAATTCAGCACGAACCTCTGCATTTCCGACCTCGGGCCGGGTACACAGCTCAAAGGCCAATGTCTGCAGGGCATCACCGGCCAGAACGGCGGTGCCTTCGTCCCACTTTACGTGCACAGTCGGACGTCCACGTCGCAGATCGTCATCGTCCATGCAGGGAAGGTCATCATGGACCAGCGAATAGGCGTGCAGGGCTTCGATTCCTGTCGCAGGCCAGATTGCCTGAGTTGTGTCGATGCCATGCATCCGCGCGCTTTCCATCACCAGAAACCCACGCAATCGCTTGCCGCCCTGCGTGGTGTAGGCCATCGCCCGCGTAACATCCAATTTGTCCAGCGCGCTCAGGACCAGATCGAACTGAGCCTGAATCCGCGCGGCATCCTGCGCCAGAATTTCCTTGAACATTTACTGACCTTCGACAGGCGTCGTCCCGGTTGGCTGCCCATTGGCATCCAACGTGATTGCCGCGACCTTTTCTTCGGCTCGCTTCAATTCGTCTTCGCAGCGTTTCTTCAACGCGGCACCGCGCTCATACAGCGCAATGGACTGATCCAGCGCCACGTCCCCACGCTCCAGCTGGCCGACAACGGCCTCAAGCTCTTTCATCGCTTGTTCGAATGTCATCTGATCAACAGGAGTATCGGTCATCGGGCTGCCTTCATCAGTTCTTCCACATGGGCACGAGTGGCCTCGGCAAGGGCGTTCAGATCATACCCGCCCTCCAAAGTCGAGACGATACGGCCATCACACAGCTCATCGGCGATCTTGCACAGCTCAGTCGTAACCCAGGCAAAATCGCCTGTGGACCAGTTCAAGTTGGCCAGCGGATCGTCCTGATGCGCATCGAAACCTGCCGAAATGATGATCAGCTCCGGCTTGAATGCGCGCAGTCTGGGGAAGGCTTGCGTTTCGTAAGCTGTCCGCATCTCGGCCCCGCCAGAGCCGGGGGCCAGAGGGATATTCAGAACCGTCTCAAAGGCACCGGTCTCATCCGGACGACCCGATCCGGGCCACAAAGGCATCTGCTGGCTGGTGATCACCAGCGCGCGGGCCTCGTCCCACAGCAAATCCTGCGTTCCGTTTCCATGGTGAACGTCGAAATCCACGACAGCCACACGCTTCAATCCGTGATGATCCAATGCGTGCTTGGCCGCCAGCGCTGCATTGCCAAACAGGCAGAAGCCCATCGCTGTTTCGGTTTCGGCATGGTGACCGGGCGGGCGGATCGCGCAAAAGGCATTCTGTGCGTCGCCGCCTAAGACCATGTCTACTGCACGCACAACCGCACCAGCGGCCCGATAAGCCGCATCCACCGATCCCGAGGACATGAACGTGTCCCCGTCAATCTGTTTGAACCCGTCGGCAGGTCTTGCGTCACGGATATTGCGGATATGGCTTTCAGGGTGCACACGCAGCAGGTCGTCATCTGCGGCCATAGGGGCCGTCATGCGGTTCAGGTCCAGCCCTTCCAGCGCATGCAGAATATGCTCCAACCGCGCCACCCTCTCGGGGTGACCTTGCGGTGTCACGTGATCAAGGCAATCGGCGTGGGTCAAAAGGGCGGTTGTCATCGGGATCCCATCTTCATCTGGCCAAAAGTATCCTCGCCGAAGGCAAGAAAGCGCCGCGCAGCGGCTAAATCAATCCGGCGCTAACATATATCCGGCGCCGCGTACGGTCTGCAGATAACGCGGCTGCTTTGGGTCCTGTTCGATCTTGCGGCGCAGACGGGTGATCTGAACGTCCACCGCGCGTTCCTGCGCCTGACCCTTGTCGCGACCCAGATCCTCGACCAGTTTGGTGCGGCTGATCGGCTCTCCGGGCTGGGCCGAGAAAATCTTCATCAACTGGCTTTCGGTCGCCGTCAAACGTACCGGGTCTTCTCCCTGCCACATCTCGCCCCGTTCGATATCGTACCGGATCGGTCCAAGGTGCAGTATCTTCGCCGTCGCGTCCTGCGCAGGTGTTTCCGGCATCCGCCGCAAGATCGCATTGATCCGCAGCAACAGCTCTTTCGGCTCGAACGGTTTGGCCAGGTAATCATCCGCACCAGCCTCAAGCCCGGCAATGCGATGCTCGGTTTCACCGCGGGCGGTCAACAGCAGGATCGGAGTGGTATGGGTTTCGCGCAGCGCTTTGGTCAGGCTGACCCCATCCTCGCCGGGCATCATCACATCCAGCACGATCATGTCGAAATCCAACCCCGAAAGCACCCGCCGCGCATGTGCGGCATCCCGTGCAGCCGTGACCAGAAATCCGTTCCGCATCAGAAACTTCTTCAACAGATCACGAATGCGCTCGTCATCGTCGACGATCAGCAGATGGGCATCCATTTCGTTCATGAGGTGGTATCCCGCAGTTTCGTATAGGCATGACGCATATCAGCATCCATCATCGCTTCAAGCACTTTACGAAACCCCGTCACAGCCTCGGGTCCCGCCTTTTTGTAAGCCGCACGCATTCGGACGCGCTGGGCCTCAGATAGTTTGGCCTCTAACGCCTTGCCCTGTTCTGTCAGAAATAGGTGTCTTTCGCGTTTGTCCACTGATCCGACCCGGCTTTCGACCAGACCGTCGTCGATCAACGTCCGCAAAACCCTATTCAGAGACTGTTTTGTTACGCCCAGAATGGCCAGAAGGTTGTTGACCGTCGTGCCGGGCGCGCGGTTGATGAAGTGGATTGCCCGGTGGTGCGCCCGTCCATAGGCCATTTCGGTCAGGATGCGATCAGGATCTGCGGTAAAGCCGCGATAGGCGAAAAACATCGCCTCGATCCCCTGCCGCAACTGCTCGTCGGTCAAAAATAACAGGCTCTCGCCACCAAAGGCTGGGGCGGGGCGGGTATCCGACATAGTATGCCTCATTCGTTACTCGACCCGAGTTTATGTCAGCGTTATTGACATTCCAAGAGTGGACGGGTATCGAATCGCAGTTTTTGCGCAACTTTATGTCCGATGTGGACTTAATTTACGCAATAATCGGAAATTGATCCCATGTCAGGAGGTTTCGCATGGCGGGGTATGATGATCGTGATGGCGTCATCTGGTTGGACGGCAAACTGGTGCCCTGGCGCGAAGCCAATGTGCATATCCTGTCCCACGCGATGCACTATGCGTCTTCGGTGTTCGAAGGTGAACGTGCTTATAACGGCAAGATTTTCAAAAGTCGCGAACATTCTGAGCGTTTGATTGCCTCGGCCGAAGCGCTGGACATGCCGATGCCCTATTCGGTGGACGACATCGAGGCCGCCAAGGAAGAAGCGCTGAAAGCCAGCGGTCTGCAGGACGCCTATGTCCGTGCGCTGGTCTGGCGTGGCTCGGGGGAAGACATGGGTGTGGCATCGGCCAAGAACCCGGTCCGGATGGCCGTCGCCGTGTGGCCTTGGGGTGCCTACTATGGTGACGCCAAGATGCAGGGCGCCAAGCTGGATATCGCGGAATGGAAACGCCCCAGCCCGGAAACTATCCCGGTGCACGCCAAGGCGGCGGGTCTGTACATGATCTGCACCATCTCGAAACATAAGGCCGAGGCCAAGGGCTGCTCGGACGCGCTGTTCATGGACTGGCGCGGTTACGTGGCCGAGGCGACCGGTGCGAATGTGTTCTTCGTAAAAGATGGTGAGGTTCATACGCCTCTGGCCGATTGCTTCCTGAACGGGATCACCCGTCAGACCGTCATTCAGATGCTGAAAGACAAAGGTATCACCGTCCACGAGCGCCGCATCAAGCCCGAGGAAATGGCGGATTTCGAACAATGCTGGCTGACCGGCACTGCAGCCGAGGTGACCCCAGTGGGTCAGATCGGCGATTATACGTTTGAGGTCGGAGACCTGACCCGCGAGATCGCCGCCGATTATGAGGCACTTGTGCGCGCCTAATAACACTCAGATGCATTGACAGAAGCCCTCGCGCTATCGCGGGGGCTTTTTCATTGCCGCTTGTTCATAAAGACTTGCAGATCGTCCGCATGGCTGGACGAACGCGCAGCCGCGCCTATCTTAAACCAATGTTGGATCTGCTTAGCGATATTCTCACCCGCCTGTCCTTGAAGGGCACGTTTTACTTTCGAACCTCTTTCACGCCGCCCTTTGGTATACAGGTGCCGGCCTATCAAAATGTGGCCAGATTTCACTTTGTACAGCGCGGAGAGCTGAAATTATTCGTCTCTAACACAGGACAAACCTTGCGATTGAAGCAAGGGGACCTGATCGTGATCCCGCACGGATCCGCCCATGCGTTATTGTGCAATGAGGTTCAACCGCTGGATGCCCTGCCGCTTGAACAGGTTTTGGAAGAGGCCGGGTACAAGGGCGACGGGGTTCTGATTTATGGCGGCGAAGACAAAAGCCGCGATACGCAGTTAATCTGCGGTCATTTCTCTTTCACCGGACCGCCGGGGCGACAGGGAACAGGGCATATGCTGATTGATCGGCTTCCCCCATACATCCTGATCGAAAACTATGGCGAGGAAGCCGGGGCCTGGATCGAAGCCACCCTGCGCATGATCGGGTCCGAGATCAACGGCGCGCGGATCGGTGGTGACCTCATAGCTTTGAAACTGTCCGAGGTCCTGTTCGCGCAGGCCATCCGCGCCCATCTTGAACATCAAAGCCCCAGCGAAACCGCGCTTGCCGGGTTTGCCGATTCCCGCATTTCGCGTGCATTGACTGCGTTTCATCATTCGCCCGCGCAAGAGTGGAGCGTCGAGTCTCTGGCACGTGAGGCCGGAATGTCTCGCACTGCGTTCGCACAGCTATTCGCAGACAAGATGGGGACAACGCCCATGCAGTATCTAACCGATTGGCGGATGCAGATTGCGTGTCACGGATTGACTGAGGCCCGCTGGAACGTGGCCGATGCAGCGGCCGAGGTCGGCTATGCTTCGGAAGCCGCCTTTTCACGGGTGTTCAAAAAGCAGGTTGGCGTATCGCCAGCCGCCTATCGATCAATGCACTGATCGAATTGAAACTCTGGACGATCTGCAACGTTTCACGAACGATCCAGAATTAAACGTTCCGACTTACTTTCCTAGCTTGAGGTTGTCTCATATCAGGAAAGGAACTCTCATGTCTCTCCGCTTTGTCACCCGCAATATTCACGCCTATCTGGATTACCCTGTTGCCTTTGCGCTGATGGGGCTGCCCTTTTTGCTTGGACTGGGGCAATCCAACCCGATGGCGTTGTGGCTGTCGGTGGTCACTGGCGTCGCGGCGTTTGTCCTGACGGTGTTGACGGATCACCATTTGGGGATCTGGCGCGTTCTTCCCTACAACTTTCACTTGGCGGTCGATCTTCTGGTCGGCGTCGTTTTCCTGGCCGCGCCCAGCCTGTTTGGGTTTTCGGGAATGGATGCGGTCTTTTACTGGCTGAACGGGGCAGCGGTGGTCGCCGTCATCTCGCTTAGCGCGCCAGAGCAGGGTGTTACTGCTTGAACCTGACGCAGATTGGGCTCACCGCAACAACATGAATTTCCAAAATCCCAGAGCCGCTTGTCTCACTGACAGGCGGCTTTCTAGTCTGTGTATTGCGCCGTGTCCCAGCACATATGGCCCTAAAAAGGGAGATTTCAGGAAATTGGTTTTCTCAAAACGCCTGAAAAAATTTCGTTCACCGCCGATCAACTGCGGGGTTATCCAGGAAGTGTTTTTTTGATCTTGCAAATTCCGACAAAAATAATCAGATAAAGATCAAGGCCAGATGTGTTAGCATCCAGCACGGGGTTTCGAGGCGGTCTGCGGGCTTAGCGTATAGCCTGGTGAGAGCGCGCCACCGCCTCGGAAACGACACGCGCAACAGGAAATGACGATGGGTGACCCACTTGATGAAATCATGGCACGGCACGAAGCGGCCACCGCTTGCGGATGTTGCTGTGACGACGATTACTGCGCCTATGTCGACAAGCCCAAGGCAGCCCAGGGCGACAAGGCTGGAGAACCGCTGCCAGACAGCGCCGCCTGCCGACGCGGATCGGTCAGGTTTCTCAACGAAAACCCGCCAGCGTAGCAGCCCCTGAGAGGGGCTGTTTAGATTCTGATCCTCAGAAATCCACGCCGCGCTGGGCTTTGATTCCGGCTTGAAACGGATGCTTTTCCTCGGTCATCTCGGTGACCAGATCGGCATAGTCCCGCAACGCCTGCGGTGCGTCCCGACCCGTTAGAAACACGCTGGTCTTGTCAGACCGTTCTTTCAGCCCATCGATCACCTGTTCAACCGACAGGTATTCGTACCGAAGCGCGATGTTGATCTCGTCCAGTACGACCAGATCGTAGTCACCGCTGGACATCAGGGCGCGTGCCTTGTCAAAGGCGGCGTTTGCGGCGGCAATGTCGCGTTCGCGGTCCTGAGTATCCCAGGTGAAGCCTTCACCCATCGTGTGCCAGGTCACCAGATCGCGTTCTTCGAAAAAGCGACGTTCGCCGGTTTTCCACTTGCCTTTGATGAATTGAACAACGCCGACCTTTTGACCCCAACCCAGCGCACGGATCACGACCCCGAACGCGGCCGAGGACTTACCCTTACCCTTGCCAGTGTTGATCAGCACCAGCCCGCGGTCCGGATCAACTGCCTCGGACACTTTCTTGCGGTGCTGGGCCTGCACCTTTTGCATCTTTTCCTTGTGATCCTGTGCGTCGCTCATGGGAAACCCTCATCTTGTGTTGGGCACACCCTAGGGGAAGTTCTGCAAAGGTAAAGGTCAGGCTTTGGGATCGGTGACGGCACGAGCCTTGCCACGCTCTAAGCCCAGTTGATGTTCGCGCCAGATCACCACGACGTTACCGACAATCACCAGTGCGGCTCCGGCCAGCATGACCAGCGTTGGCAGTTCACTGAACCAGACATAGCCAATGACGATGGCAAACAGCATCGAGGTGTAATCGTAGGGCGCCAGCATCGAAGCCTGCCCAAATCGATAGGATGAGGTCACCAGAATCTGCGCAACACCTCCGATCAGACCAGCCAGAATCAAAAAGCCTGCCTGTTCCCATGTCGGCATGACCCATCCCCAAAAGATGGTCAGCCCGGACAGGATGGTCGCTGTCATCGAGAAATAGAAGACAATGGCCGCAGGATGGTCGACCTGCACCAGCTGCCGGATGTGTATCTGCACAAAAGCCCGGGCAACGGTTGCGCCCAGAATGCACAATGCGCCGAAGGTGGCAGCAGCTTCCATGTTGTTGCCACCCAGTCTGGGCCAGATCATGATCAGGACACCCAAAAGCCCGATGGACACGGCGGCGATCCTGATCTTTCGGATGCGTTCACCTAGCATCACAGCGGCAAGGATCAGGGTGAAAATCGGGGTGGCATAGCCAATCGCTGTCGCTTCAGGCAGCGGGATCAAGCCAAGACCGGTGAAGGTCAGCCCCATCGCCGTGGTGCCCAGCACGCCGCGCCAAAAATGGCCCGAAGGTTTACGGACTTTGAACCCTTGCGCCAATTCTCCGCGCGCCATCAGCCAGATGACAATCACCGGAATGGCAAAGAGGGATCGGAAAAACACCATCTCGCCCGGCGGGAAGTGATCGGACTGCGCTTTGATAATCGCCGCCATGACCGTGAACAAAAACACCGCGCTCGTTTTCAGAGCGACGGCCAGCAAAGGTCGATGCGATGTTAAGGGTTTTGCCATCGGCGCGAACCTGCGCTTTTAGCGGGGAAAGATCAACGCGTCGTTTACAGATTCGTCCAATCGGTTGGCAGAGGGCTGCCGATCTCTTGCGCGAACTCTTCCAGAAAGCGGATCATGCGTGTGATTCTGCGCTGCGCGATCTCTTTGCCACCCTCGGTCAGCATATCGCCGGGAAGGCCCAGTAGTTTGACCTTCCAGTGGTCGATTGAAAAATGCAGGTCTTCCAGCGGGCGGTTGGCGGCAAAGGGATCTGCCGGATCATAAAGCGACCGTCCCAAAGCGCCGGAGACTGAGAAATTCCGGGCGACTCCAATAGCCCCCAGCGCGTCCAGCCTGTCAGCATCACGCAGGATGCAGGCTTCGGGCGTTTCCGGCGTGATGTTGGCCGAAAAACTATGTGCCTCGATAGCATGTTTGATTGCGTGGATCTGACCTGCAGAATAGCCCAAGTTCACCAAAATAGACTCTGATTCTTCGGCCGATCGGCGCGATGCCAAATGGCGGTCTGGGTCGTCCTTGGACAAATTTACCAGATCATGCAGATAAGCGGCGGCCAGCAGCACCGGCATGTCAGTCTGGTCGTTGGCAATGGCCTGCGCGTTTACCCAGACCCGGTCCAGATGGGCCAGATCATGCGCCGGGTCGGTTTCCATACGCTGCGCAACAACGGCGCGCAGGCGCGTGCGCAGATCAGCCGATCCGTCCACGGTTCTCTCCGATCTGGCCGCGATGCAGCAGCAGGTGGTCGAGGATCACGCAAGCCATCATCGCCTCACCCACGGGTACGGCGCGGATGCCAACGCAGGGGTCATGGCGGCCTTTAGTGATGATCTCGGTCTCTTCACCCGATTTGGTGATGGTTTTGCGTGTGGTCAGAATGGATGAGGTAGGCTTGACAGCAAAACGCACCACAATGTCCTGCCCGGTTGAAATCCCGCCCAAGATGCCGCCCGCGTGGTTCGAGCTGTATTGCGGGCCATTCTGACCCATGAAAATCTCGTCCGCATTGGCCTCGCCCGTCAGTTCGGCGGCAGCCATGCCTTCGCCGATCTCGACGCCTTTAACGGCGTTAATCGACATCATCGCAGAAGCCAAATCAGTGTCTAACTTGGCGTAAACCGGCGCACCGATACCTGCCGGGATGCCTCGGGCTACAACCTCGACAATCGCACCAACCGAGTTCCCGGATTTGCGCAATTCGTCCAGATAGTTGGCCCAGTCTTCGGCGGCTTGTGCGTCCGGGGTCCAGAACGGGTTCTGTTCGATCTGAGACCAGTCGAAATTGCCCCGGTCAATCTTGTGCGGGCCGATCTGGGTCATGTATCCGGTAATCTGTACATTGGGCGCGATTTGCTTGATCGCTTCACGCGCCAGTCCGCCCGCTGCCACACGCGATGCGGTTTCCCGGGCCGAACTGCGCCCGCCGCCGCGATAGTCGCGGATGCCGTACTTCTGCCAGTAGGTGATATCAGCGTGCCCGGGACGGAACTTGTCCATGATATCGCCGTAGTCCTTGGAGCGCTGATCCGTGTTCTCGATCATCAGCTGCACCGGTGTGCCCGTGGTCTGGCCTTCGAATACACCGGACAGGATTTTCACCTGATCGGGTTCGCGCCGCTGGGTGGTGAACTTGTTCTGACCCGGTTTGCGCTTGTCCAGCCATTGCTGAATCATCGCCTCGTCGATCGTAACACCCGGAGGGCAGCCATCGACGGTCGCACCCAATGCGGGCCCGTGGCTTTCACCCCAGGTGGTGACGCGGAAAAGGTGGCCAAAACTGTTCATCGACATGGGGCATGCTCCTTTGCGCGTCGTGATTAGCGGGCGAGGCCCTTGGCCTCAAGCGGATTTGCGGTTGGGGCAGGGGAACCCCAACCAGCTGTGCCTATGCGGCACGCGTCAACGACGCACGCGTTTGGGTGATCTTCAGGGCCGCCTGCGCAGCCTCGCGACCCTTTTCGACAAAATGCGCGCGGTAGATGGCATTGTGGTGATCGGTTTCCTGATACTGGTGCGGCGTCAGCGAGACTGACAATACCGGAACACCGGTGTCCATACTGGCGCGCATCAACCCATCGACTACGGCTTGCGCGACGAAATCGTGCCGGTATATGCCGCCATCCACGACAAACGCCGCGCAGGCGACCGCGGCATAGCGCCCGGTTTGGGCCAGATCGCGGGCCAGCAGCGGCATTTCGAATGCGCCGGGGACGTCGAAAACGTCAACCTGTTCGGCGGGGACAAGCTCCAGAAACCCTTCGAGAGCCTGGTCAACGATATCGGAATGCCAGTTGGCTTTCACAAAAGCATAGCGGGTGTGTGTCATCATGATCTCCTTTCGCAACAGACACGTCACCCAAGGCGATCACGGGCAGGCGCAAGCCAGGGCCGACGCGCTGCACGTTCTCTTTCATCCGGACTATAACCGTCGGCTCTGGCATCTCACCAGATCTGCTGACACCCCGCACACCGGGGCCGCTCGCGGGCTTACGGGTCATCGCCCGCATACCGCCGGTGGGGAATTTCACCCCGCCCTGAGAACAGCGGGACCTTGCCAAGGTGCGGCCGGTTCTGCAAGAGATTTTGCAGGAGGATAGCCATGCACCCCAATCCAGCCTTCCGCGCAGAAGAGACAGAGCGCAATGTTACCTTTGCGCGTGACCGCGCGTTCGGGGTTCTTGCGGTGTCGACGGATGAAGCGCCGTTGATTAGCCACGTGCCGTTTCTGCTGTCTGAGGATGGCGCGCTGGCCGAGCTGCATCTTGTCAGATCCAACCCGATCGTCCGCATGCTGAAAGAGCCTAAACCAGCGAGAATCGCCATCACAGGACCAGACGGATATGTATCTCCGGATTGGTACGGGATCGCCGATCAGGTTCCGACATGGAATTATGTCGCTGTGCATCTGATCGGTCAGTTAGAACAGCGGCCGCACGCGGAGTTGCTGGACCTGTTAAATCGCCAGTCCGCCTTTTATGAGGCGCACTTGCTGCCCAAGCCCCCTTGGACCACCGGCAAGATGAGCCAGGACGCGTTGGATAAGATGATGCGTATGATTGTGCCGTTCCGGTTTCGCATTGACGACATTCAAGGCACCTGGAAGCTAAACCAGAACAAGCCCGATGCAGTCCGCCTGAGCGCGGCAGATCACGTCGCAAACGACGGGATCGGGTCCGAGCTTGGTGCTCTGCAAGAGTTGATGAGAGGGTGAGGTTGGCGCACCAATTGACGGGTTTTGTTTTGCATGGGGTGCTGTAGAGTTCCGGCAATTCAGGGAGATCGCTAATGAAACTCTACTTCAGCCCCACTTCGCCCTATGTCCGCAAAGTCATGGTTTTGTTGCATGAAACAGACCAGTTGCAGGATGTCGAGCTGCTGAATGTTGCAACAACGCCAATGTCCCCGGCCGAGCCCCTATTGGCCAAGGCTCCGCTGACAAAGGTGCCCGCGTTAGAGCGCCCCGATGGGCCGACCCTGTTCGACAGCCGTGTTATCTGTGCGTTTCTGGACGCGCGCGCGCAGGCTGGTCTTTATCAGGACGGTGCCCGGCATTGGGACGTGCTGACGCTTGAGGCGCTGGCGGATGGTATTCTGGATGCTGCGTTGCTGATCACCTATGAGGCTCGGATGCGGCCCGAAGACAAGCAATGGGATGATTGGGCCGATGCGCAGTGGGACAAGATAGAACGCGCCTGCGCCGCGCTGAACCAGCGGTGGATGGCGCATCTGTCCGGACCGTTGGATATGGGGCAGGTCGCAGTGGCCTGCGCGCTGGGCTATGTCGATTTCCGTCACGATGCGCGCGGGTGGCGCAAGGGAAGTGACGCGCTGGCCGCATGGTACGAGAAGTTTGCCGAACGTCCCAGTATGGTCGCAACGCAACCGCCGGCTTAAATCGCGCCTGAAACGCTGGTCGCCCTGATGTCAGAACGACCAGCGACCGTCATCACTCGCTGAAGGTCGCGAGATAAGCCGCGATGTCATCAGCACCTTTTTTCAGTTTGACGCTCATGTTGGGGCGCGCCGTCTCATCGTCCAGATATTCCTTGATGAATGCGATCGGGTCTTTGGAGTAGGTGGCGATATTCTCTTGCGTCCAGACCAGCCCCTCCTGACCGGCGCGGATCATGTCGTCGGTGAACATTCCGATGGGCAAACGTTCGCTTCCGTTCAGGTAATCTGACTCGGTTCCTGCGACGCGACCGACGACACCGTACAGATTCGGGCCGGTGATACCGCCTTTGACCAGAACTTGGCCATCTTTGATGATTGCGTGGCAAGAAGAGCAGCGATTGTAGAGTTTTTCGCCTTTCGCCGGATCACCAGCCGCGGCGGCCTGAGATGAAAGGGTCAGCACGAATGTCAGTACGGGTGCATAGAGCTTTGACATAGAGAACGTCCTAAAGTGGTTCGGATATCTTCAGGGCCATCGTCGATTCCCGCCAAAAGTGCAATCGAAAACAAGCAAGTCTAGGTCATTGTAAAATATGTATTTTCTACTCAATTTACCCGCCGTTGCGGACCTGCTGGACAATAAGGCCTGAGTGGCAAAACAAGATCAGGATTTCGCAAATCTGCACCCGATGAACCGTCTGGGACAGGAACAGATCGACAGATCTTAGGCATGCGTACCCCGAGCGAATCACATTGGAACTGATCAGGGACGGTTGGCAGATTTCTTCGCATAAATGCGCCGGCAACTTGAAAATTCAGCCCTTCGTTGTGACATGAAAGCCCAGATACGGCGCACTGCGCGCCTATGACCGCTGGACGAACCGATTTCTCCCGGCTAGATAGCCGCGATGAGACGCCGCTTTGATGCGGTGCTGATGCATGTTTGCCCGGCTGACCCCGGGCGCCGGAATCGGAGAAAACCTCGTGTCCCACGCAGAAGACCACGAAGGCACCCGCAGAGATTTCCTCTACTACGTCGCAGGCGGCGCAGGTGTCGTCGCGACGGGTGCAGCCGTATGGCCCCTGATCAATCAAATGAACCCATCGGCAGACGTTCAGGCGCTGTCCTCGATCCGCGTGGATGTGAGCGGCGTTGAACCCGGTACGCAGCTGACTGTGAAATGGCTGGGTAAACCTGTGTTTGTCCGCCACCGCACCGGTGCCGAAATTCAAGAAGCGCAGGAACAGGACGCCGAAGGCGTTGATGCACTGCCTGATCCGCTAGCCCGCAACTCCAACCTGAACGCGGATGCTCCGGCAACCGACGCCAACCGCGTGATGCCGTCGCCCGAGGGCGAAGCGCCGGGCGCGTGGATTGTTCAGATGGGCGTATGTACGCACCTTGGCTGTGTGCCGCTGGGCGATGCTGGCGACTTTGGCGGCTGGTTCTGCCCCTGCCACGGATCGCACTACGATCTGGCCGGACGTATCCGCAAGGGTCCCGCACCTGAAAACCTGCCCGTTCCGCCCGCTGAGTGGACCGACGCCAGCACCATCAAACTCGGCTAAGGGAGACCCAAACTTATGTCCGGAATTCCCCACGATCATTACGAGCCGAAGACAAACGGCGAGAAGTGGCTGAACAGCCGCTTGCCCATCGTCGGCCTGATTTACGACACCATCATGATCCCCACCCCCAAGAACCTGAACTGGTGGTGGATCTGGGGCATCGTCCTGGCGTTCTGCCTGGCGTTGCAAATCGTCACCGGTATCGTTCTGGTGATGCACTACACACCGCATGTCGATCTGGCCTTCGCCAGCATCGAGCACATCATGCGCAACGTGAATGGCGGCTATATGCTGCGCTACATTCACATGAACGGCGCGTCGCTGTTCTTTGTTGCGGTCTACATCCACATCTTCCGTGGCCTGTTCTACGGCTCATACAAAGCCCCGCGTGAGATCACGTGGATCATCGGTATGCTTATCTATCTGATGATGATGGGTACTGCCTTCATGGGCTATGTTCTGCCTTGGGGTCAGATGTCCTTCTGGGGTGCGACCGTGATCACCGGCCTGTTTGGCGCGATCCCGTTTGTGGGTGACGCGATCCAGACCTGGCTGCTGGGCGGACCCGCGGTGGACAATGCCACACTGAACCGCTTCTTCTCGCTGCACTATCTGCTGCCGTTTGTTATTGCGGCTCTGGTCATCGTGCATATCTGGGCCTTCCACACCACCGGCAACAACAACCCCACAGGTGTTGAAGTTCGCCGCACGTCGAAAGCCGATGCCGAGAAAGACACCCTGCCGTTCTGGCCGTACTTCGTGATCAAGGACCTGTTCGCACTGGCCGTGATCCTGGTCGTGTTCTGGGCCATCGTCGGCTACATGCCGAACTATCTGGGTCACCCGGACAACTACATCGAAGCCAACCCGCTGGTAACGCCTGCACACATCGTGCCAGAATGGTACTTCCTGCCATTCTACGCGATCTTGCGCGCCTTCACCGGTGAGGTCTGGGTTGTACAATTTGCCAGCTTCATCACCGGTGGCATCGTCGACGCCAAGTTCTTTGGTGTGATTGCGATGTTTGGTGCGATCCTGGCCATGGCGCTGGCGCCCTGGCTGGACACGTCGACCGTGCGTTCGGGCAAATACCGCCCGATGTTCAAATGGTGGTTCTACCTGCTGATCATCGACTTCTTTGCCCTGATGTGGCTGGGTGCGATGCCCGCAGAAGAGCCCTATGCGACCTTCTCACTGATCGCATCGGCCTACTGGTTCGCTTATTTCTTCGTGATCCTGCCGATCCTGGGTGTCATTGAAAAACCGCTGCCACAGCCAGAGACCATCGAAGAAGACTTCAACGCGCATTATGGCAAGGCTGACGCCGACGCCACGCCGGCCGAGTAAGAAGAGGGACCGGAAACATGTTCAAGAAACTTGCAATCGGTGCCGCGTTTGCTTTGGCCCTTACCCCTGCTGCGTCATTCGCAGCAGGTGGTGGCGAGCAGCACATCGAAGACTTCCACTTCTCGTTTGAAGGCCCCTTTGGCACCTGGGATCAAAACCAGCTGCAGCGTGGCCTTCAGATCTATACCGAGGTTTGCGCAGCCTGCCACGGCCTGCGCTATGTGCCTCTGCGTGATCTCGAAGCGCTGGGCTATTCGGAAGAAGAAGTTATTGCCTATTCGGCAGAAAACTTCGAAGTGTTCGATCCGGAGCTGGACGATTTCCGTCCGGCAATCCCGACCGACCACTTCCCGGTCAATGACGGTGTTGGCGCACCGGACCTGAGCCTGATGGCCAAGGCCCGCGCCGGGTTCCACGGGCCTTATGGTCTGGGGATCAACCAGTTCTTCAAGGGCATGGGTGGCGCGGAATACATCGCCTCGCTTCTGGACGGCTATACCGGTGAAGAAAAAGAAGAAGCAGGCACCATCCTGTATGAGAACAAGGCCTTCCCCGGAGGCTGGATCTCGATGGCGCCGCCGCTGTCCGAAGATCAGGTTGAATTCGCCGATGGCCACCCGGCCACTGTCGAAGCCTTGTCCGAAGACATCGCTGCCTTCCTGATGTGGACGGCAGAGCCGAAGATGATGGAGCGCAAATACTCGGGCTTCGTTGGCGTGCTGTTCTTGTCACTGTTGTCGGTGCTGCTGTACCTTGTGAACAAGCGCCTGTGGGCAGGTGTCAAAGGCAAGAAACGAGGCTGAGTTTCACAGCCCCGCAATGTTTGAACCCCCGCGCCACCGGCTGCGGGGGTTTTTTTGTTGCAATCGGGTAGGGGGCCAGCCCCCTCTTGGCCTTCGGCCAATTCACCCCTGGGATATTTTTGGCCAGATGAAGGGTGGATCAGGCTTGTAGCTGCGTGCCAGTGGCGTTTGTGATTGTTGCCGTCACGATTTGCCCCTCGGGCTGTGGTGCCTCAAAAGCGACCTCGGTGAATTGTTCGGTGCGGCCCATATGCGGGTTTTCCATCAGGATGTGATGAGTTTTGCCGATCTGGGCTTGCAAATGCTGTGTGACCTGCGCCTCGCCTGCCGCGCGCAGGCGGGCGGCGCGGTCCTTGATGATGTTCCCATTCACCTGCTGCGGAATGCGGGCGGCCGGGGTGCCTTCGCGCTTGGAATAGGGAAAAACGTGCAACCAGGTCAGATCGCAATCTGTCACCAGTTTCAGCGAGTTTTTGAAATGATCATCCGTTTCGGACGGGAAGCCAGCTATGATATCGGCGCCAAAGGTCATTTCGGTGCGCAGCTTGCGGGCTTCTTCGGTGAACCGGATGGCGTCATCGCGCAGATGGCGGCGTTTCATCCGTTTCAGGATCAGATCGTCGCCATGTTGCAGGGACAGGTGCAAATGCGGCATCAGGCGCGGTTCGGTCGCGATGGCCTGCATCAGGTTCTCATCCACTTCGATCGAGTCGATCGAACTGATCCGCAGGCGTGGCAGGTCGGTCACCAGTTTCAGAATCCGCATGACCAGATCGCCCAGCTTGGGTTGCGCAGGCAGGTCGGCGCCCCATGAGGTCAGGTCAACGCCGGTCAGTACGACTTCGTTATAGCCCCGATCCACCAACCGCTTGATTTGATCCACAACAACGCCTGCAGGGACACTGCGCGAGTTCCCACGGCCATAGGGGATAATGCAGAAAGTGCAGCGATGGTCACAGCCGTTCTGAACCTGAACATAGGCGCGTGAGCGGGTGCCAAAACCGTCGATCAGGTGGCCTGCGGTTTCGGTAACGGACATGATGTCGTCGACCTGCACGGCCTCGGTCTGGCCGATAAAGTCCGCTGCCATGCCTTTCCAGGTCTCGGGCTGCATTTTTTCGGTATTGCCAATGACCGCGTCGACCTCATCCATTTGGACAAAGGTGTCAGGCTCGGTCTGGGCCGCGCAGCCTGTCACGATCAGCCGCGCGTAAGGGTTTTCCCGCCGCAGCTTGCGAATCTCTTGCCGGGCTTTGCGCACGGCTTCCGCCGTGACGGCACAGGTGTTCACGATCACCGCGTCGGTGAGCCCGGCCTGCGCAGACAGCTCTTTCATCGCCTCGGTCTCATAGGCGTTCAGGCGGCAGCCCAGGGTGGTGAACTTCGGCGCGCTCATTCCAGTGATTCCAGAAATTCCGGTGTCAGTGTGCCCGAGAAGACGTGGCGGGTTGGTCCGGTCATCCAGACGCCATCGTCGCGCCAGTCGATCCAGATCGTCCCGCCATCCAGTTCAATTTGCACTTTGCGCCCGGTCAGGCCGCGACGCGCAGCAGCAACGGCTGTGGCGCATGAGGATGATCCCGAAGCCAGGGTGATGCCCACGCCACGCTCCCACACGCGCATGCGGATGTGGTCCGGTCCAATGATTTGTGCCACTTGGACATTCGTACTCTCAGGATAGAGTGGATGGTGCTCGTAACGCGAACCGAACTCGGTCAGAGGGATAGCCTCGGCATCATCAACAAAAAAGGTGCAATGCGGATTGCCCATCCCGGTGGCCGTCGGCGCTCCCTCGATGGGCAGTTCCAGCGTGTCGACCTCCTCAGACAACGGAACCTCGTTCCAGTTCAGTTGGGGGTGCCCCATATTGACTGAGGTCAGGCCGTCTCCGGCGTCCTTGGCGTAAAGAGTGCCGCGTTCGGTCGTCAGTGTCAGGTCGGATCTATCCGATTCCTGCATCAGGAAACGGGCGATGCAACGGGTGGCATTTCCACATGCTGCCGAGGTAGATCCATCTGAATTGTAGAACACCAGATGTGCATCCGACCTGCCGTTTTCGATCACGGCAAGCTGATCGAAACCTACGCCGAATTGACGATGCCCGATTCCCCGCGCAAGTGCCGGGCTAATCCGCGTCGCAGACGCGCGCGCGTCCACAACGACAAAGTCATTGCCCAGCCCGTGCATCTTCATGAAGGGCAAACCAGTGTTCTGTAATCCTTGCATGGCGCGCATATAACCCTGCGCCTGAAAGGAATCCACCCTGCGACGCAGATTCCTTTAAAAAGGGGGTTGACCCCCCAGCGCCACCTGCCTAATTAGGCCGCCTATCGGGTCGCCGGAAACACTGATTACTTTGGCGAAACGAGGTGCAAATAAGGTCTTGAACCCGGTCGGGAAAATGACTTAAAGAGCGCCACGGATCGACAAGATCCAACAAAAGAGTGGGCCGTTAGCTCAGTTGGTAGAGCAACTGACTTTTAATCAGTGGGTCGCAGGTTCGAATCCTGCACGGCTCACCACTTTTTTCAAAGGGTTAGCAAGAATAGGCGAGAATTTCTCACGCCTACAGCAACCACCTAGCAACCACGCGGCATAGATTGACGTAGAAACGTGTAGAAAACCGTTTCGTTGAAGGTAAGGGTTTTCTGTTTTGATGATCTTGTAAAGTATTGTTATTTTGATGCTTTTTGAAAATATGAAGAGTTTTTGGTACACTTACTATGTACAGAGCGGCAGTTAACTGTCGCGTGCAACTTCCAAAAGAGCACAGAAAGCGAAGCTGTGCCTGCCTGTACGTCATCACAACAATCAAAATCTCAAAAAGCACAGGAGCTTTCCATGACGGACAGCAAAATCTCTTTGCATGTCAAATTGACCGCCGACATGTCTTCCACTCAGAAGAACCAAGTATTAAACGATCACTTCCGAAAAACTGGGGAAGGCGGCGTTGTCATGATCTCCATGGGGATCCGTCGCGTCCGGCGTCCGGCTCGGTACTGAACCAGATAGGTCTTTTTGCCGGACGGATAGACCCGAAACCCGAAACCGCGCATGTCCCGGTCCCAGACAAGATATTCCTTGGCGTCAAGTTGCCCGCAATTCTAGTGCTCGAACCTTACTAACTTCCAAATCACGCAGCTTACGCGCAGTCGCTTTGTGCCGAACACCGCCAAGGTTCTTAATGATGTTCCACCCGAACGGTTTTCCGGTTTCTGGATCGATAGTTCCACGCAGTATTTTGGGCGTCGACATGCGAAACCGCCACGCCGTACCGGGTCCACGTGGTTGCTCTAGATTTCTGTCGTTGCTCACAACCAGCCTCAAGGTAGTTCAAAATTGTGTTAAAAACTCAACGCATTTGCAACACCACAATCGATAAAGCGTCAATAAAGCAACGACTTTCACGAATTGGCGACCCCGGCAGGATTCGAACCTGCAACCTGCCCCTTAGGAGGGGGCTGCTCTATCCAGTTGAGCCACGGGGCCGCGCGACGCTCTCTTTAGCCGGGTTTTTCAACCTTGTCATGGCCTTTGCGCGACGGTTGTAAAGCTTGCGCTGTTCACGCTACCATCAGGCAAAACAACATCGCAGGTGCCCCAGTGACAACAGAAACCAAACGCCCGCTAACCCTTCGTGATGTTTCGGAAGCGTCCGGAGTGTCGGAAATGACGGTCAGTCGGGTTCTACGGAACAGGGGCGATGTTTCGGACGCCACGCGCACCCGCGTCTTGGCCGCCGCGAAAGAGCTGGGGTATGTGCCCAACAAAATCGCGGGCGCATTGGCCTCGAGCCGGGTGAATTTGGTGGCGGTGATCATCCCCTCGCTATCGAACATGGTCTTCCCTGAGGTTCTGACGGGCATCAATCAGGTGCTGGAAGACACCGAGCTGCAACCGGTTGTGGGCGTCACCGACTATATGCCGGAAAAAGAAGAAAAAGTGCTTTATGAGATGCTCTCGTGGCGGCCATCCGGGGTCATCATTGCCGGCCTGGAACATACGGAAGCCGCGCGGGCGATGCTGGATTCAGCTGGTATTCCGGTGGTCGAGATCATGGATACCGACGGCAAACCGGTGGACGCGATGGTTGGGATATCCCATCGTCGTGCCGGGCGCGAAATGGCGCAGGCGATACTGAAGGCAGGCTATAAGCATATCGGGTTCATGGGCACCAAAATGCCGCTGGATCACAGGGCGCGCAAACGGTTCGAAGGCTTCACCGAAGTTCTGGGCAAACACGGGGTCGAGATCGAGGATCGCGAATTCTACTCTGGTGGATCGGCTCTGGCCAAAGGGCGTGAGATGACTCAAACCATGCTGGAACGGTCGCCCGATCTGGATTTCCTCTATTACTCCAACGACATGATCGGTGCGGGTGGGCTGTTGTATCTGCTGGATCAGGGTATTGATGTTCCGGGGCAGATCGGCCTGGCCGGGTTCAATAACGTCGAGCTTTTGCAGGGTCTGCCGCGCAAGCTGGCCACAATGGACGCCTGCAGGTTGGAGATCGGACGCACAGCCGCAGAGATCATCGCGGCGCAATTGGCTGATCCCAATGCCGAGGTCGACACGCGTGTGACCCTGACCCCCAAGATCAGCTTTGGCGACACCCTAAAGCGGCGCTGAACACGTGGCGCTGCAACGGCTGGACAACCGAACAGCTCGCGCGCTGTTCATGGATCGTCATGCATTGGCCGAGCCGCCATCGGGCGGCGCAAAAGGCGCGGAATTGCTGGACCTGATCCATCGTCTTGGCTTTGTACAATTGGACAGCATCAACACGGTTGCGCGCGCCCATGACATGATCCTGTTTTCGCGGCGCCCATCCTATCGCGCAGGCAATCTCAAACGCTTGTACGAAAGCGACAAGGCGCTGTTTGAACACTGGACCCATGACGCCGCTGTCATTCCGATGGCGTTTTATCCGCACTGGCATTTGCGGTTTCAGCGCGATGCAGATCTGCTGAAGTCCCGATGGAAAAACTGGCGCCGCGACGGGTTCGAGCAGCGATTTGAAACCGTTCTGCAGCATATCCGGGATCACGGGCCAGTATCCTCGTCCGATGTTGGCAAAGACGAGAAAAAGGGGTCCGGCGGCTGGTGGGACTGGCATCCGTCAAAAACGGCGCTGGAGTTTCTTTGGCGCTCGGGCGCACTGACGGTCATAGGGCGGCAAGGATTTCAAAAGCGCTATGATCTGACAGAACGGGTGATTGAAACGCATCTTTGCCCGGGCAATATGTCCTGTGATGCCGAGGAGACAGTGGATTGGTTGTGCAACGCGGCGCTTGACCGGCTGGGGTTCGCGACGTCTGGCGAACTGGCCGCATTTTGGGACACTGTCACAACAAGCGAGGCAAAGTCCTGGTATGAACAGGGTCTAATGCAGGGGAACTTGGAAGAAATCGAGGTGACCTGCGCCGACGGCAAGCTGCGCAAAGTGATCACCCGACCAACCGTTTCCGAGGATGCAGAGGCAGCACCCCGTCCCCCAGGCCGCATTCGGGTCCTTAGCCCATTTGATCCCATGCTGCGCGACCGTAACCGTGCCGAACGGTTGTTCGGCTTTCACTATCGCATCGAGGTTTTTGTACCTGCCCCAAAGCGCACTTACGGTTACTATGTGTTCCCGTTGCTTGAGGGCGACCGATTGATCGGGCGGATTGACATGAAAGCCAACCGGGATTGCGGGGCGCTGCAAATCAGCGCCTTATGGCCGGAACGATCCGTGCGCTGGTCCGATGCCAGAACCAAAAGGTTGCAGTCAGAGCTCGACCGAGTCCGACGATTTGCCGGGCTGGACAACGTAGAATTCGCCCGTGATTGGTTAAAAGACCCTAAATAGGGTCATTTGTCAGATCAGATTCAGGCTGATAGGCTGTAACCCGTCAATCCCGCCTTCCAGGACATCGCCCGCCAACACCGGGCCAACCCCAGCCGGTGTACCAGTCAGGATCAGATCACCGGGCCGCAGGTGATAGTATCCGGACAAATGGCAGATGACCTCATCTATCTTCCAGATCAGCTCATCCAGCGTCGCGTCCTGCCGCGTTTCTCCGTTCACGTTCAGATAAATGCGTTTATTGTCGTCCGGGGACCAATCTGCCGCGCGGGTCAAAGCGGCCAACACAGTGCCGTTTTCCAGATCCTTGCCCAGATCCCACGGGCGCTGTTTATTCCGTTCGCGGATTTGCAGGTCACGACGCGTCATGTCCAGCGCACAACCATAGCCATAAACCGCGTCCAGCGCCTCGGCCCGCGTCGCACGAAAAACGGGTCTGCCGATCGCGACCGCCAACTCCATCTCGTGGTGAAAATTCTCAGTTCCCGGCGGATAAGGCACGGCTGCACCCGACAGAACCGCGTTCGGGGCAGATTTTGTAAAGTAGAACGGCGCCTCACGATCGACCTCATTTCCCATTTCGGCCGCATGGGCCGCATAATTGCGGCCAACACAGAAAATGCGTCCCACGGGATACGTCGACAATTCACCCTCAACCGGGATCGAAATCGGGTCGGGTAAGGAAAACAGATTGTCCGGCATCAAAGCCCCCTAACTGTAACTGGCAGCTTGTTTCTAAGTTGGCAGGACCAGTTGAACAAGCCATGCAGGGTCGCGCCTAGCATCACCATCACGCGAACTAGCCCCGTCGCTGGCTGTTCACAATTCAAAGTTTCGCCTTGGAAAGCCTTGGGTGCGCGCTACCTTTGGTTGTATCATGGATCACGCCACCATCGTTTTGACACTCATTCCCTGGCGATATCCGAAATCCACCCGTCGCTGATCAGGTGATTTGCCTGTAGGCGGGTGCAACTGAATCAGAGAGCGACGGCCAAAGACCTGTACCCCCACACGGTCTTTGCGTCCGGATGTCCGCCTATTTTCAGGTGGCTGTTTCTCTGAGGTGTGAGCCGGATAAATCCATCCGGCCACAGGCCAGACACGCAGTCCAGTCAAAGTCTGGCCACCCCGCCGGAGGATACCCATACTTCTCTGGCGGGGGCAAAAGCCTTTGCATGCCCGACGTGCGATCAGGTCTTCAAATCATGCAGATCGTTCAGCAGGTCCAGCAGCGCTTCGTGCCGATCCGGGCCCAGCTGGGTCTTGATCTCTTCAGCCAGACGAAGTGTCACCTGCATGTTGTCTTGGATGATCTTTTCGCCCTTGGCCGTGATATCGATTATCTGACGACGCTTATCCTCGGGATGGACCCGACGCCGGATCAAATCCTTGGCTTCCAGTTTTTGCAGAATGCGCGTCAGACTGGGCAACAAAAGGCACGATCGATCCGCGATATGCGTTGGCTCTTGAGGGCCTTCTTCTTTCAGAACACGCAGAACGCGCCATTGCTGTTCCGTAACACCCGCATCAGCCAGCATATGTCGAATGGGCCCCATGACCCTTTCGCGCGCCCGCAACAGTGCAATCGGCAATGAGCGGGACGTATTAGGCAAGTCGCTGGTCATAGTGGAATTTTTGCCCAAATTGGATCAAACTGCAACTGGTCAAGCATTTTACCCATGATATCAGGAACTTGACTGTGTAATATACGACCCTTTTAGGCGCGGTGCTGCATCGAGACGCATGTCAAAATTAGTAAACAAAGCAATTAATATTGACGTTTTCTTCAGAATGACGATCACTGGACGCACAAAGAAACTAAGTCCCGGTCCAATCCCGGGGTTGGCAGAAATCTGAGGGTTGCGATGAAGTGGGACGAGTTTTCGGATTGGGGCAAACGAATTGCCGAGTGGACGCAGGATTACCACCTGACTGTAGGCGACAAACCCGTCCGCGCCCGGACTGAGCCGGGGGATATCCTCAACGCCCTACCCGCGCTGCCACCCGAGCACGCACAGCCACTGGAGGACGTGTTTCAGGATTTCGAACAGATCGTGATGCCGGGGATAACCCATTGGCAACATCCAAGGTTCTTTGCCTATTTCAATTCGAACGCCTCTGCCCCGTCGGTCCTAGCCGAGTTTCTGGCCAGCGCCATCGCACCGCAATGTATGTTGTGGCAGACCTCACCAGCCGCGACCGAATTGGAAACGCGGATGATGGACTGGTTGCGCCACGCGCTGGATCTGCCCAAGGGTTTCGCTGGCGTTATTCAGGACTCCGCCTCATCCGCGACTCTGGCTGCCGTGCTAACGATGCGCGAAAAGGCGTTGAAATGGCAGGGAAATCAACAGGGTCTTTTTGGGCAGAAACCCCTGCGCGTCTATTGCTCGGCCGAAGTGCACACCTCGGTCGATCGTGCCATTTGGGTTGCGGGGATCGGGCAAGACAATCTGGTGCGGATTCCGATCAAGGGAGATTGGCGCGGGATGGATCCCGCAGCACTGGAAGCAGCGATTCAGGCCGATTTAGACTCTGGTTTGCATCCGGCAGGCGTCATCCTTTGCATTGGTGGCACGGGAACGGGGGCCACCGATCCCGTTGATGAATGCCTGAAGATCGCCCAGAAATACGGGCTTTATTCCCACGTAGATGCGGCCTGGGCCGGATCGGCTATGATTTGCCCGGAATACCGCCACTACTGGCCTGGCGTGGATCAAGCCGACAGCATCGTGTTCAACCCGCATAAATGGCTGGGCGTGCAGTTCGATTGCTGCGCGCATTTCCTGAAAGACCCCGATGATCTGGTGCAGACGCTGGCGATCAGCCCGGAATACCTCAAAACTCACGGCAAGGATGGGATCATCAACTATTCGGAATGGTCGGTGCCTCTGGGTCGCCGGTTCCGGGCGCTCAAGCTGTGGTTTGTAATACGGGCCTATGGTCTGGAAGGGCTGCGCGCGCGGCTGCGCAATCACGTGAACTGGTCCGTGGCGCTGCATGATCGACTGGCTGCCGAGGCGGATTTCCAAATCGTGACCCAGCCCATGTGGTCGCTTTGGACGTTCCGCTATGCACCCACGGGCCAAACAGATCTGGACGATTTGAACCTGCGCCTGGTGAACGCCATCAATGACGACGGCCGCATCTATTTGACGCAAACCCGCGTGGATGGCGACCTGGTGATCCGGTTCCAGGCCGGTCAGTTCGAAACCACCGAAGACGATGTTCGAATGGCCTATGACGTCATAACCGAAATCGCCCGCTCACTTACATAAACAGGAGGTCCGGCCATGCCAGTCCAGAAAAACAGCTTCAAACAGGCTCTAAGAAGGGGAGATCGACAGATCGGCTGCTGGATGAGTTTTGCCGAATCCATCACTGCCGAAATTATGGGCACCGCCGGGTTCGACTGGCTGGTCATTGATGGTGAACATGCGCCGAACGATATCCGATCAATACGTGATCAGCTTATGGCGTTGGCGGCCTGCGCCTCGCATCCGGTGGTGCGGGTTCCGGTTGGCGACACCGCTTTGATCAAGATGGTGCTGGATGCCGGGGCGCAAACCGTTCTGGTACCTATGGTCGAAACCGCCGATCAGGCGCGACAGTTGGTTCGGGACTGCCACTATCCGCCGTCAGGTGTGCGCGGCGTTGGGGCCGGTGCGGCCCGGGCGACAATGTACGGCTCGATCCCCGAGTACATTCAAACTGCAGACGACCAAATCTGCCTTCTGGTGCAAGTGGAAAACCGCGCCGGAATTGCCGCGCTGGATGATATCCTGAAGGTCGACGGCATCGACGGGGTGTTCATTGGCCCAGCGGACCTGTCCACGGACATGGGGTTTCAGGGAAACAGCGCAGCACCCGAAGTGCGCGCTGTCATTGCGGATGCCATAGCGCGTATCAAGGCCGCCGGCAAAGCGCCCGGCATTCTGGGCACCAATGACGAGGCCAGTCAAGCATATTATGAAATGGGTGCACAGTTTCTTGCGGTCGGCATTGATGTGATGTTGCTGGCGCAGGCATCCCGGACGTTGGCGGCAAAATGGAAAGCTAAATAGCGCGTCAGGCGTACATGGTGGCAGCGGCCTGCGCATAACCACCCGAAGCCCCATCCACAAAGTGAACATGATCGTCGCGCGTCGCCGAGGGGACGATACAGGTCATCATCGCCTCGTCCTGCGCATGCAGCCCATAGCGGATCTTTCCCTGTCCGCGCGCCTGTTCAAGCATCATCCGGATTTGCGTCAACGTGGCGGCGTCACAATCCAGCGTCATTTTCAGCCCGTCATCGAATTTACGGTAATCGGCGTTACGGCTGACCATACGCTTGTAGTGCCCGGGTTCGAAGTTGCCCAACCGTTTACCCGATACGAACAACAGGGCGATCAAAAAGTTCTGGCCCAGCAATTTGATCCGCTGCAGCAACAAATTGTTCCCGGCTCGTGATACGCGGGCATCCAGGCCAACATCCGGCGGCGGCCAGCTGATCGGCGGGCCATCTTCTGGTACTGGATGACCCGAACGCTCCAACCCCTCCGAAGCTGACAGAACCGAGCGGGCCAAATCCGCAAAGTCACTCTCGGTCGCATTTGCTGTGGGCTGAACGACGACCGAGACGATCTGACCATTGCGTGCCTTGCTGTTGGACCAACGGCAGGACAAACCGGTTAGGTCGGGCTGTGCACCAGGTTTGGCAGGCGGCACCGTAAAGGTACCAGCCTTCATCTGTGCCTCGGCCCAGGCTAACCCGCCGCCTGAGAACATGGCGTAATCTACCCCGTCGGACGGCGCATAGCGCGCGACCCGCAGGTCTTTTCCTGCCTTACGAATTTCGGCCACCGGAATCAACGCCGCGCGTAGCGAGATCGAGAATTCTTCTTCCGCCCAGCGCCTGAGGTCCGCCAAAACCGCTTTGGCGGTGTCGATCTCACTTGCGGGCACGGCGAATCCGGCGCCGTCGCCGCCAAAAACATAAGGGAACTCCTTGCCGTGGAGCGCGTTGATCATAGCCGAGATCACCGCCGCGCCGACCATATTCACCGTCTTGTATCGCCCTTTTGCGATCTCACCGGTGGAGTCAACGATATCAGCCACGCCCAACGCCCAATCGCCCGGAACAGCAGAGAAACGCGCCGGATCCACCAAACGGGTAAAGTCCCGCAACAGGGGAAGACTGTCATAGAACGCGGCCTGGGCGTCTTTCATTGGCACCTCGGATAATCGGTAAGAACAAGGATAGCCCGAATATGATCACTGTCCGGTGAAATCGGTATAGCACACGCGCTTGTGTGTGGCACCGTGACGTGCCAAGCATTTCTTCGCCGGTTTGGGGGAGAGGGTTTTCATGAAGGCAGGTCTGGTGGTGTTGTGCCTGGGCTATGTGCTCAGCCAGTTCTTTCGCGCCTTTCTCGCAGTTCTCAGCGTTGATCTGGGGCGCGATATCGGGGCCACGCCCGAGGATCTGGCCTTTGCGTCAGGTCTTTGGTTTCTGATCTTTGCCGCCATGCAGTTGCCCGTAGGCTGGGCATTGGACCGAGTTGGACCGCGCCTGACGGCGGCGGTCTTGCTGCTGGTCGGTGGTGCCGGCGGAGCGGCATTGTTTGCCCTATCCAGCACTCCCTTTCACATCGCCATCGCCATGGGGCTGATCGGGGTCGGCTGCTCACCCGTTTTGATGGCGTCTTACTATATCTTCGCCCGCGAATTCCCACCTGCCCGCTTCGCCACTTTGGCGGCTGTCATGCTGGGAGTTGGATCGGTTGGTAATCTTGTCGCATCGTACCCTACTGCGCTGGCGGTCGAGCTGATGGGATGGCGCGCCACGATGGGGACGCTGGCCGTTTTTTCCGCCGCGATCGCGTTGGGCATCTGGTTCAGCGTGCATGATCCCAAACGTGTCGAGACCGAACACAGGGGATCGGTGCTGGACCTGCTGAAAGAGCCCGCCCTGTGGGCGATCTTGCCGCTGATGCTGGTGGCCTATGCCCCGTCGGCGGCAACGCGCGGCCTTTGGGCCGGGCCATACCTCAGCGATATCTTCGGCCTTAGCACCACCCAGATCGGGACAGCGACCTTGATCATGGGGGCCGCGATGATTGCAGGTACATTTGCGTATGGGCCGCTCGATCGAATGCTGGGCACCCGAAAATGGGTGATCTTTGGCGGCAACGCGCTGGGCACAGTGGGGCTGGTTCTGATGTGCCTTTGGGTCGACAACGCGGTTTGGCTGTCGGTAGTTCTGATGGCAGCGATCGGGTTTCTGGGGGCCAGCTTTCCGGTCATCATGGCTCATGGACGGGCCTTTGTGCCGCCGCATCTGGTTGGGCGCGGCATGACCTTGCTGAACCTCTTCGGCATTGGCGGTGTAGGACTCGCGCAATTCGTCACCGGCCGCATCCATGCCGCCACGGTGGACATCAGCCCAACCGCGCCCTACACAGCGATATTCGGCTTTTTTGCGGTCACGCTGGCCATTGGCTGTGTGATCTATCTGTTCAGCCGAGACAGCGTCGACTGACGCTGGAACTGCCAGGAGTGTCCATGTCCGACCCGCGCGTCATTGCCCCCAACCTCAAACGCAGGCTTTCAGGTGTGACCGCGACGATTGCCCGATTGGTGCCGTTGCAAGTGCAGTGGATCGACATCGCCGCTACCGGGCCGGGTCTGCCGGATGACGTCCCACATATCCCGCTGGGCCGACTGCCCTTTCTGTCGCGCAAAACGCTGCGTGTCTGGCACGCGCGCCGCAATACCGAGATGCTGCTGGGTCTGATCCTGCGCAACGTGCTGCGGCTGCGGTTGAAGTTGCTGTTCACCAGCGCCTCGCAACGCGCGCATTCGGGTTACACCAAATGGCTGATCGACAAAATGGATGCGGTCGTCGCGACTTCGCGCAAAACCGCCGGGTATCTGGAGAGAGATGCGCAAGTCATCATGCATGGCATCAACTTGCAGGATTTCACACCGCCCGAAGACAAAGCCGCAGTTCGCGCGCGGCTGGGTTTGCCAGATGGTCTATTGCTGGGCTGCTACGGCCGCATTCGTCACCAGAAGGGCACCGATGCCTTTGTCGACGCAATGATCGACCTGTGCGACCGCTTCGACGACGTCCATGGCATCGTCATGGGCCGCGCCACGGAAAAGCACACCAGCTTCCTGACCGAACTGAAGGACAAGGTCGCCAAGGCGGGCCTGTCCGACCGCATTCTGTTCATGCCCGAGGTGACCGTCGATCAGATCGCCGAATGGTATCAGGTGCTGGACCTGTTCATTGCCCCGCAACGGTGGGAAGGGTTCGGCCTGACGCCGCTGGAAGCAATGGCTTGCGGCGTGCCGGTTGTTGCCACGGATGTAGGCGCGTTCTCCGAAATCGTCACCGACCCGTCGCTGGGCCGAGTGGTCGAACCTGGTGATATCCCCGCGCTGGCCAACGCCGCCGCCCAGTTGTTGTCCGACCGCGATTCCCTTGCGCGTTCTGGAGCCGTCGCCCGCGCCCATATCGAGCAGAATTTCGACATCAATGGTGAGGCAAAGACGCTTGTCGCGCTCTATGAACGTCTTTTGACCGACACCTGAGGCGATGCGCCACGTCAAATCGGTGTCATTGCGCGAAATAAACCCCGAAAACTCTTTTTTATTTGCTGCAACGCGGCTATGAACGCGCGTCCTTAACATTGGAGACATGAAATGGGCTATCGCGTCGTAGTCGTCGGCGCCACGGGTAACGTGGGCCGCGAAATGCTGAACATTCTGGCTGAACGCCAGTTCCCCGTCGATGAACTTGCTGTTCTGGCAAGCCGTCGTTCGCTGGGCACCGAAGTAAGCTTTGGCGACACGACACTCACTACCAAGGATCTGGACACGTTCGATTTCACCGGCTGGGACATGGCGCTGTTTGCCGTAGGGTCCGAGGCGACCAAGGTCTACGCCCCCAAGGCGGCCAAAGCTGGCTGCGTGGTGATCGATAACTCGTCGCTCTATCGTTATGACCCGGACATTCCGCTGATCGTACCGGAATGTAACCCGCAGGCGATCCACGACTACAAAAACAAGAATATCATCGCCAACCCCAACTGCTCGACCGCGCAGATGGTTGTCGCGCTGAAGCCGCTGCATGACCGCGCGCGCATCAAGCGCGTCGTCGTGTCGACCTATCAGTCGGTGTCTGGCGCCGGTAAGGAAGGCATGGACGAGCTGTGGGATCAGACCAAAGCGATCTATAATCCCACTACGGACGTGCCGCCGAACAAGTTCCAGAAACAGATCGCCTTCAACGTCATTCCCCAGATCGACGTCTTCATGGAAGACGGCTCGACCAAGGAAGAGTGGAAGATGGTTGTTGAGACCAAAAAGATCGTCGATCCGTCGATCAAGGTCACAGCCACCTGCGTCCGCGTTCCAGTCTTTGTTGGCCACTCTGAGGCCGTGAACATCGAGTTCGAGGAATTCCTGGACGAAGATGAGGCCCGTGACATCCTTCGCGAGGCTCCGGGCATCATGGTGATCGACAAGCGCGAACCCGGCGGCTACGTCTCGCCGATCGAATGCGCGGGCGATTTTGCCACGTTCATCAGCCGGATCCGTCAGGACTCGACCGTTGAAAATGGTATCAACTTGTGGTGCGTATCTGACAACCTGCGCAAAGGTGCTGCTCTGAACGCAGTACAGATTGCGGAACTGCTGGGCCGTGAGGTTCTGAAAAAGGGCTGATCATACACCCCAAAGACGTTAAGTCAGAAGAACCCGCCGACCCGGCGGGTTCTTTTTTGCGTATAGCCAATTCGCGGCCACCAGCTTCGGACAAAGGGATGGAAGACGGCAGGCGTTTTGAACCTGTGAAGAGTACGATCAAAGTCTTCAGAGAATGACAGCATCCAACGACTTTGGATGTTCGGTTACAGCTTCCCAGCCATCTTCCGTAACAATGAAACTGTCGCCTACCTGCGCACGAAACGTATCCACTGTTACCGACCCATCTACGGCAAAAATCATTCCAGGCTGCAAGACGGTCTTGTCGCCAGTAACCAACTGCGGTTTCTCTAAATAGCTAAATCCCGTCGCACGTCCACATCGAAACGGATACTCATACCCCGCGCTCTGAATGGCCTCTGCATAGGCAGCATGTACGCTTTCGGCGGTCACGCCCGGACGCAGAGCATCTAACGCTGCCGCTTGGCTGGCAACAGCAACTTCGTAGATGCGTTCTTGTTCCTTATCCACGATCTCGCCGATCCAGAAAGTGCGGTCGAAGCCCAGTTTGAAACGGTGGAAATTGGTCATTCCGCAGAAACAAAGAAATACCGGCTCGCCTCGTCTCATGATCCGGGTGGTCGCGCGATGATGGGTTTTGGTGATGGTGTCTCCCGAGGCCATGATTTGCAGAAAATGAGTGTTGGGAGACATATCTGCCGCATCGTAATGCGCAGCTAGAAGCTCTGCAGCCTTTCGTGTGCCCGCCTGAGACGTCGCGAGCGCGACTTCAAATTCCGGTACTCCATCTCCAATGGTTTTGCGTCCGGCCTCCATCATCGCCATGGCCACCTGTCCCGCATGGCGGGCCAACTTGAGTTCATCGACGGACTTAATCATGCGCATCTCAGCGAGTATTGGCGTGACGCTGACTATCCGTTCTGCAGGAACAAGTTTCTCCACAAAGGCGCGAACAACCGGTGGCATAAGATCGGGTTCAACCCCGACACTTAATGCGCCCTTTACTGCGGTGGGAAGTTCGGCTCTCCACTCGTCGCCCATTCCGTCGTTCCACGCGGCGATACGCCCGACTTTTGCCAAAGAGAGGGCTGCGTTCAGATCAATGGTGGGCGTGATCAACAGGCATTCGCCATCGCTGTGCACGACCAGGATCGTTGGTCTGCCGAACTCCATGTGAAGGTAGTCGTAGTAACCGGTCAAATAGTAGACGTTGTCGTCGTCCGTAACGAGGGCAACGTCGATTCCGGATTCACACATATGGCTCTGGAACTTTTGCATCCTCTTAGCAAACATCAACGGCTCCCTCCTGAGGTTGTAGGGCGAGCATTTTATGAGATTTCAGGCATTTGCCGCTCACCCTTGCTGCTCAACCAATGCCTTGAGGTTTGTCAGACCGCGCTCGTAATCTCCGCCGACCCACTTATCCATCATCAGGCCCATCCAGCGAGACATGGGGTTCATGCCTAGATCGGATTCGAACCCCCAGGTCACCTGAGTCTGTTCACCCTCCGGCGTCAGATCGAAGGAGGCCGATGCGGACCCCATCGGACCGAAATCAAGCGCCGTTTTGACGGTTTGATCCGGAACGCTTTCTACGATTTCCTGTGACCCAGTACCAACCTGCGGGTGTTCTGATGCCCAATTCAAGGTGTTGCCAACGCCCGCCTCAGGTCCGCTGTAGGACAGCTGGGTTTCGGGATCGCGCGTCAACCAAGGTGACCATTTTTCAGTTTCCTGCATCGAATTCACGTAAGGAAAGATCGCGCTGGCGGGCGCGTTGATCGTGATGCTGCGGGACAGTTCGGCCTTGCCGGGCAAAAGGTATGACACGCCAACCAGAACCAGGATAAGAACAAGCAGAGTGATGAGAATACGTTTAATGAATCGCATGACGCGCTCCTGATCGAAAGAGTTTGGTTTCGATCATAACAAAAAATGGCGCGAAATCAGAGACCTGATCCACGCCATTCGAAAATTCTCAGATGCCGGCCCGTTTAGACAACCACGAATTTTTTCTCGGCCGGGTCATAGCATTGCAGGCCACCTTCACCGATGTCGGTCCACAGCCCATGCAAGCTCAGCGAGCCGTCATCTACCGCAGAGGACACGAAGGGAAAGGTCATCAGGTTCTCCAGCGACGCGACGACTGCCTGCCGTTCAAACTGACGCGCTTGATCGACGCTGTCTTCAACATCGGCAACCAGTTCATATTTCGGTTTCAGGATATCCATCCAGCGACCAACGAAGCTTTCTTTTGCTTCCAGTTGAGGGGCGTTACCCTTGCACATGTCGATGCAGCCTTGAACGCCACCGCATTGCGAATGGCCCAGCACAATCAAATGCGCGACTTTCAGCGCCGTAACCGCGTATTCGATGGCCGCGCTGGTGCCGTGGTGATCTCCATCGGGGGCATAAGGCGGTACAAGATTGGCGATGTTGCGATGAATAAAGAACTCGCCCTGATCGGCACCGAAGATCGATGTGACGTGAACCCGGCTGTCACAGCACGAAATCACCATCGCACGCGGGCGCTGCCCTTCGGTGGCCAGACGGCGATACCAGACCTGGTTCTCCGAATAGGTGGTGGCTTTCCATCCGTGGTACCGCTTGACCAGATAGGTCGGCAGAGGTTTGGCTAAGTCCATTCTCATGTCCCCGTTCTTTTGTCTGTCGGCTGCTGTAACCTGAATTCGCAGAAAATTCGACCCATTTTCCAGCATCGACGCAAGGTTTTGCAAAGGATTCTACCGCCAATGTCCACCTATGCCGTGGGGGCGTAGAGAATTGGGGTAGATGTGGTGGATAAAATAGTCACGCTTGAACAAAAGGAAACCGTTCGGCTGGATACAGACCGCTTGAACGGGCTGTATCGCCAATTGGGCGACAAGAACGCATTGGATGTATTGTGCCGCACGGTCGAGGAATTGGCCGTGCGCCTGTCAAACTGCGAGCGGTTTTGGCGTCAGCGCGACTGGGCCGGGCTGCGGAAATGCGCGCGGTCACTGGTGGCCATTGCCGAACAGATTGGCATGACCGCGTTGGCCCGTGTCGCCGGTGATGTGGCGCAATCTGTGGATGCCGGGGATGCGGTCGCGACGGGGGCCACCCTGTCGCGCCTGATCCGTGTAGGTGAGAAATCGCTGACCGTGATCTGGGATCAGCAGGATCTTTCCCTCTGACGGGGCTTGCGGACGGATCGTGGGCAGCTAGGCTGGGCACAAATCGAACCAGCCGAGATGTCCATGACCCTGTCCTTCGCTTCGCCGTCCGAACCCTCTGTGCCGCTGCATATCATTTCGCAACCCGATCTCGACAGTTGGCTGAAAGACCAGCCAAGCCACATCGCATCGTGGGTCGAGGCCAGCGGATTCACCGGGGCCATGGGACAGGCTCTGCTGATCCCTCAATCGGATGGTGTGCCCCTAATGGCTTTGGCGGGTTACGGAAAAGGCAGCAAGCGCGCGCGCAAACGGTTCCCGCTGGCAGCGGCGGCCCAAGCCTTGCGGAAGGGAACTTATCACATCGCGTCCGGTGTGCCCGCAGATGCGCTAAGCAACGAGTGCCTGGGTTGGCTGCTCACAGGATATGCCTTTGACCGTTACGCCAATCAATCACCTGCCAAGGCACGACTCGTTGCACCCGAAGGTGTCGATGCCGCGCGGATCGAGGCGCTGGCCAGTGCCGAGGCGCTGACCCGCGATTTGGTCAACACACCGGCCTCGGACATGGGGCCGGATCAACTGCAGGCCGCAGCCGAGGATTTGGCGCAGGAATTTGGCGCGACATGCACTACGGTTCAAGGCGACGCCCTGCTGGATCAGAATTTCCCGCTGATTCACACGGTCGGACGCGCCGCCGCGCAAGCGCCGCGCCTGATCGAGATGACATGGGGCGACACCGGGCCCAAACTGACCCTTGTCGGCAAGGGTGTGTGCTTTGACACTGGCGGGCTGAATCTGAAACCAGGGAATTCGATGTCCCTGATGAAAAAGGACATGGGCGGCGCGGCCAATGTGCTGGGTTTGGCGGGGATGATCATGGCAACAAAGCTGCCTGTGCAACTGCGCGTGCTGATCCCGGCGGTCGAAAACTCGGTCGCCGGTAACGCATTTCGTCCGGGTGATATCCTGACCTCGCGCAAGGGTCTGACGGTTGAGATCAACAACACCGACGCCGAAGGGCGGTTGGTTCTGGCCGACGCATTGGCGCTGGCGGATGAGGGTGAACCTGACCTGATTATCTCGATGGCGACCCTTACCGGCGCGGCACGGGTAGCGGTTGGCCCCGATCTGGCGCCCTTTTACACTGATGACGATGGCGCGGCAGACGCGCTGGCCAACGCTGGTCGGCAATCGGCCGACCCGGTCTGGCGGATGCCTTTCCATGAACCCTATGAGGCGATGATCGAACCCGGAATCGCCGATCTGGACAACGCGCCTTCCGGCGGATTTGCTGGCTCGATAACCGCAGCCCTGTTCCTGCGCCGCTTTGTCGGTGACAGCCGCTATATGCATTTCGACATCTATTCCTGGCAGCCCAGCAAGGCCCCCGGGCGCAGCAGAGGGGGGCTGGGCCAAGGGCCGCGTGCCGTTCTGACCGCCCTGCCCGAGATTCTGAACCTATGACCCGCCTGCGCGTCATAAAGCCGGTTGTCGACCTTTTGCGCAGCCCAAAGGGTCCCAGGGACCGGCAGCTGTTGTTTGGCGACCCGGTAGATGTTGTTGAGGAAACTGATGGGTGGAGTCGGATCACCTCGGACAAGGACGGCTATCCCGGTTGGGTCAGGTTCGATCAGCTGGGACCTGAGGCGCAACAGACCCACTGGGTCACCGCGCCCGCGACACATGCCTATCAACAGCCCGACATGAAAAGCCCGGACCGCGTATCGCTGAGTTTCGGCAGCAAATTATGCGTGCTGTCGGAACAAAATAGGTTTCTGGAAACAGAACTGGGGTTCATTCCGGCGATTCACGCCAAACTCAGCGCAACGCACCTGACCGATCCCGTAGCGGTGGCCGAGCTGTTTCTGGGCACACCCTATCTTTGGGGGGGAAACAGTCGCTTCGGTATTGATTGTTCCGGGTTGGTTCAGGCCGGCTTGCTGGCCTGCGGCATACCCTGCCCCGGTGATAGCAGCGATCAGGAACGCGAACTGGGTACGGCGCTGCCCGCCGGAGCGCCAGTCAAACGCGGGGATCTGTTGTTCTGGAAAGGCCACGTGGCATGGGTCTATGGCGAGAACATGCTGCTACATGCCAACGCCTACCACATGGACGTGACGTTCGAGCCAATGGATCAGGCGATCACACGGATTCTGGAGCAGGGTGACGGGCCCGTAACAGCCCACAAAAGGCTCTAATCAAGGTCAACCGACCGGATCAGCTTGCGTTCCAACACGCGCAGCACGGTGCGCAGGTCATGGCCTCGCTTCAAGATACGCCCGTCCATGCCGATCACTGAATACATCCCCTGTTTGGACCGCAGACGAGGGTGTTTTTCGACCCGGTAGATCGGATGCTCTGCCGTGCGTCTGAAAATGGAAAAAACCGCCATATCGCGCAGGTTGGAAATGCCATAGTCACGCCATTCTCCGGCGGCGACCATCTTGCCATAGACAGACAGTATATGTGACATCTCGCGCCGGTCGAACGCGACGGGCATCTGGGCCGAGTTTGCAGAAAACCGGCTGGGAGGCTGCATGTTCATACCCTCAGCCTTGCCGGAAAACGCATTTGAATCAAGTCCGGTGCCAACAGGTGTGGTAATTTTGAATCGTTTCGTCCTACCGCCGCCCAACTTGGCGACAGATCAGAATCACCGGCAAAAGCCCAACTGCCAGGATCACAAGCGAGGGAACCGCTGCCCCCTCCAACCGTTCGTCCGAGGCCAGACGATAGGCCTGGACCGCAAGCGTATCAAAGTTGAATGGGCGCATGATCAAGGTCGCGGGCAGCTCTTTCATCACATCCACAAATACGATCAGCAAGGCTGTCAGCAGCGAGGGTGTCAAGATAGGTAGATGCACACGGCGCAAGGTGCCCAGAGGTGATTGGCCCAAAGACCGGGACGCAGCATCCATATTGGCGTGCACTGTGCTCTGCCCGCCTTCGTAAGCGCTGAGCGCTGCCGCCAGAAAGCGCACCATATAAGCTGCTACCAGCAACCAAATCGAACCCGTCACCAGCAGACCAGTCGAGACGTCGAAAGTCTGGCGCATCCACGAATCCAGCGCGTTGTCGAATCTGGCGAAGGGTACCATCAGGCCAACGGCGATTACGCCGCCGGGCACCGCATAGCCCAACCGCGCCAGATAGCCTGTGGTCGATGATCCCCGACCCGGGCGAAGGCGCTGAAAGAACCCAACGCAGATCGCAGCGCAAACCGTGACCACGGCGGCCACTCCCGCAAGTGTCAGCGAGTTTTGAATGAACCCGAGATATCGCCGCGACAGTAGGTTTTGTTCCGAGGTCAGGCCCATCTGGATCAGGATAAATACCGGCAGCAAGAACCCCAGCACCACTGGAATAGCGCACAAGGTTATGGCAGCTGCGGATTGCCAGCCCTTAAGTTGCGCCGAAGGCAGCGAGGCATGGCTTTTGCCTGCCTGATAGTACTTTGCCTTGCCGCGCTGCGTCCGCTCGGCCACGGCCATGACCAGCGCAAAGCCCAGCAGGCACAAGGCCAACTGCGCCGCACCCGCCCGGTCGCCGATCGAGAACCAGCTTGTGTAGATGCCCGTGGCAAAGGTCTGAACGCCAAAATAGGCGACGGTTCCAAAATCGGCGATGGTTTCCATGATGGCCAGCAGGACACCACCGGCAATGGCCGGGCGGGCCATCGGCAAAGACACGTGCCAGAATGCCAACCACGGGCTTTTGCCCAGCGCACGGGCGGCCAGAAAAGCGGTGGCGCTCTGCTGCAGAAACGCGGCCCGCGCCAGCAGGTAGACATAGGGGTAGAGCACAAGGATCAGCATCACCGCCGCGCCCTCGGTCGAGCGGATTTCCGGGAACCAATAGTCGCGCGGCCCCCAACCTGTCACGTCGCGCAGCGTGGTCTGCACGATACCGGGGTGATCCAGAATGAACGTATAGGCATAAGCCAGAACATAGGCCGGAAAAGCCAACGGCAGGACCAGTGCAATTTCCAGAAAGCGCACACCGGGAAAGCGTGTCATCGTCACCAGCCACGCCGCGCCAACCCCAATAGAGAACGTGCCGACAGCCACCAAAACGACAAGGATCACGGTTGTCAGCGCATACCCGGGTAAAACCGTCTCGAACAGATGTGAGACCGTATCCGTACCCCCCGTCACCGCCGCCAGAACAACCGCAACCATCGGCAGAAGACAAGCCGCTGCCACCAAATAGGCCACAGTGGCCACCAACCGGGTGCCCAACGCGCCGCGATTGCGTTTCCCGTGTTCTGAATACTCGATTTCGGCCATGGACCCGGATTGTAACTGGCGTTGGCTATTGATCAGCCTTTAATCGACTAAAATGCTAAGAAACACCAGTGCAGGAAAAACAAATCTGCGGCACATACTGCCGCAGACATGGCTCGGGGCTATTCGTAAACGCGCTGATCCTCGATCACCAACCCGTCCTTCGGCAGTGATCCGGGGGTTACAACCTCGATTGCGCCTTTCAGTTTCAGCACTTCGACTACGGATTTGGCATAGGCCATGTCGTCGCCTCCCGCGCTTTCGATCTGAACGGTCATGGTGTCCATCTCACCCTGACGGGCGGCTATGACGCGGGCTTTGACTATTTCCTCGTGCTTATCGACCAATGCTGCCACCTGTTCAGGGCGCACAAACATGCCCTTGATCTTGGTGGTCTGATCTGCGCGACCCATCCAGCCTTTAATACGCAGATTGGTCCGCCCACAGGGCGACACGCCCGGCATGATCGCGGACAGATCACCAGTGGCAAAGCGGATCAGCGGGTAGTCAGGGTTCAAAGAGGTCACGACAACCTCACCCACCTCACCTGGCTCTACCGGTGTTCCGGTGCCTGGGGTGACAACCTCGATAAGGACATGTTCGTCAATGATCATCCCTTCCATCGCGGCGCTTTCGTAGGCGATGTTGCCCAGATCGGCCGTGGCATAGCATTGCAGGCAGGAAATACCCCGATCGGCATAGTCCTGACGCAAAGATGGGAACAGCGCGCCGCCGCCCACAACAGCCTTAGAGAATTTCAGGGCCACACCCATCTCATCCGCCTTGTCCAGAATGACCTTCAGGTAGTCCGGCGTGCCTGCATAAGACGTGCAGCCCACATCGCGTGCCGCGGTCACCTGCAATTCGGTTTGACCGGTACCCGCTGGCAGCACAGCGGCCCCTACCGCGCGCGCGCCGCTCTCAAAAATCATACCAGCTGGCGTGAGATGATAGCCGAAACAGTTTTGCACGATATCTCCGGGTCCGACGCCGGCGGCGTTCAGGAAACGCCCCATGCGCCACCAATCATGATCCGTGCTGCCGGGCTCATAAATCGGACCGGGCGACTGGAACACATGATGGAAATGCCGCGCTGGCTTGACGGTAAACCCGCCGAATGGCGGGCGCGACGCCTGCGCCGCTGCCAAGTCCGATTTCCGCAATACCGGCAGTTTCACCAGATCGTCGGCTGAAATCACTGCGCTGGTATCCGCATCCGCCAGATGCGCGGCAAAGCCCGGAGCGGACAGGGCGCGGTCAATCTGAGTACGCAGCGCCTGCGCCTGATCAGCGGAGCGTTCATCGGCTGATCGGGTTTCGAGAGCGTCGTAATAGGTCATCGCCAGATCCTCCATTCGCTTACAACCACCTCTTGCGGCGGCGGTAAGATCGCACGTCACGGAAGCTTTTGCGGCCCTCGTCGGACATGCCCAGATAGAATTCCTTCACGTCTGGATTTTCACGCAGATCGGCGGCAGGGCCGTCCATCACGACGCGCCCGGATTCCAAAATATAGCCGTAATGCGCAAACCTTAGAGCCACATTGGTGTTCTGTTCGGCCAACAGGAAAGAAACACCTTCTTTCTCGTTCAGGTCCTTCACGATACCGAAAATCTCTTCAACCAGCTGCGGCGCAAGTCCCATCGAGGGTTCGTCCAGCAGGATCGTTTCGGGTCGGGACATCAAAGCCCGGCCCATTGCAACCATCTGTTGCTCACCACCCGAAGTGTAACCTGCCTGCGACCGGCGGCGTTCTTTCAGACGGGGAAAATATGTGTAGACCAGTTCAAGGTCCTG
This sequence comes from Ruegeria sp. CDSA033, assembly GCF_059612305.1. NCBI lineage: Bacteria > Pseudomonadati > Pseudomonadota > Alphaproteobacteria > Rhodobacterales > Roseobacteraceae > Ruegeria > Ruegeria sp. CDSA033. The sequence continues at coordinate 248,342 of NZ_JBXWQI010000003.1, forward strand.
CTGGATGGCAACCTTGCCATCCTTGCGGGTATAGGCGCCCGTCAGCAAGTTTTCCTCGACCGTCAGGTGTTCGAAACAATGGCGGCCTTCCATCACCTGGATGACGCCCTTTTCCACCAGATCGGCGGGATCGCTTTCATGCACGCTGGTGCCGCGATATTCGATCGTTCCCTTGGTGACTTCACCGCGCTCGGAATGCAGCAGGTTCGACACAGCCTTGAGCGTCGTCGTTTTTCCTGCACCGTTGCCGCCCAGCAGGGCCGTGATACCGCCCTTGGGCACAGTCAGGCTGACGCCTTTCAGAACGAGGATCACGTGATTGTAGATCACCTCGATATTGTTGACCTCAAGCAGGGTTTCCGACTTGGTGTCAGTGGTTTGTGCCGCATCCAGCATCTGCGCGTGTCCTTAAGCGAGTGTGGGGTTCGGGACGGCGGTCTGCCGCCCCGGTTTGTTCAAAGCGCTGTATCAGCAACGCCCTTCAATGTTGTTTTCTGCTGCATAGGCCGCAGAATCTTCATCGATCAGCGCGCCGATCACTTCACCATCGGTCTGCTTGAAGTCCGAGATCAGCGTCCAGGTCTTGTTTGCTGCATCCCACTGCGTCACACCCACAAGGGCGTCACCGCCGTGGTTTTCGCATGAGACCGAGAAGGTCGGACCAAAGTTCGCAAGGCCCAGTTCGGCCATCTTCTCTTCGGTCATCTCCAACGCTTCCATGCCAGCGCGCATCTCGGCCGGAGTGATTTCCGCATTGCCCGAGATTTCCTGAGCTTTCTTGATGGCTTCAGCAGCAAGGACGGCTGCGTATAGACCACGGTTATACAGAACCGTGCCAACTTGATCGCCCGCACCAGCCGCCTTACCTGCGTCGACCACGTGTGTCTGCAGGTCGTCAAAGACCGGGAAGTCCGTGCCCACGTTGTGGAAGGTCAGCGCCTTGTAGCCATTGGCGGCTTCGCCCGCTGGCAGCACATCGTTTTCAGAACCGGACCACCAGATGCCGATGAAGTTCTCCATCGGGAACCGGATGTTTGCAGCCTCTTGCACTGCAACCTGATTCATCACGCCCCAGCCCCACATCAAGACATAGTCAGGACGATCACGACGGATTTGCAGCCACTGTGACTTCTGCTCCTGACCCGGATGATCGACCGGCAGGGCGACCAGTTCAAAGCTGTGCTTCTTGGACAGCTCTTCCAAGGTGCGGATCGGTTCCTTGCCATAGGCAGAGTTGTGATAGACCAGCGCGATTTTCTTGCCGCTCAGATCGCCACCGTTTTCCTCAAGCAGGTAATTGACCGCGCCCGAGGCCCCGTCCCAATAGTTGGCCGGATAGTTGAAGGTATGGCTGAACACGTCGCCGTTCTTGGCCGAGGTCCGGCCATAACCCATCGTGTGCAGCGGAATGTCGTCTGCGGTGACTTTTGGGATCAGCTGATAGGTGATGCCAGTCGACAGCGGCTGATACACCAAAGCGCCTTCGCCCTTGGTGGACTCATAGCATTCCACGCCCTTTTCGGTGTTGTAGCCGGTTTCGCATTCGACCATCCGGATCGGAACACCGCCGATGCCGCCATCGCGCTCATTCAGCAGGGTGAAATAGTCGTTATAGCCATCCGAGAACGGAATGCCGCCAGCGGCGTAAGGCCCGGTACGATAGCTCAGATCGGGGATCACAAGATCCGCCAGAGCGGGTCCTGCAGCCATCAGGGCGCTTAGCGCCGCGGTTGCCAATTTCAATTTCATCGGGTGTCTCCTCCCTTGGTTAGTCCGATGTTGCATTCAGGCTTGTGCCGCCCGTTTTTTCATTGGGCCGATCCCTTAGTGTGGGAACGGCCATAGTCTGAGTTTTTCTTTCGCCACACGCCACAGCTGCGCCAGCCCGTGCGGTTCCAGGATCAGGAACATGATGATCAGCGCGCCCACGATCACCAGCTGTAGATGCGCCACGATATCCGTGGGCCAGCCCAGAACGTCGACGCCCACCACTTTCAGGACCACCGGCAGCAAAACAAGGAAAGCTGCACCGGCGAACGATCCGAAAATAGACCCCAACCCGCCAATAATGATCATGAACAGGACCAGGAACGATTTCTGGATACCAAAGACTTCGCCAACCTCGACCGCGCCGAGATAGACCGCGAAGAACAGCGCGCCCGCGATACCGATGAAGAACGAGCTGACGGCAAAGGCGCTCATCTTGGCCTTCAATGGGTTTACCCCGATGATCTCGGCTGCGATATCCATGTCTCGGATTGCCATCCATGTCCGGCCCGTGGTGCCGCGCGTCAGGTTGCGTGCGATCAGGGCGCTGACGGCCAGGAAAATCAGGCAGAACATATAGGTGGCCCAGGCAGGGGCATTCGGACCAGTGATGATGATGCCGAACACATCCCGTTCCGGCGCGTTGATCTGACCCGAGGCCGAATAGTTGTAGAACCACGGCACACGGTTAAACAGCCACACAAGGAAGAACTGCGCCGCCAGCGTGGCCACCGCCAGATAAAACCCCTTGATCCGCAGACTTGGCAGGCCGAACAGCACACCGACAATGGCCGTTATGCCGCCAGCCAGAATAACATGGATGAACATGCTGACATCAGGGAATGAGGTCATCAGCTTGTAACAGGCATAGGCGCCCACAGCCATGAAACCACCGGTACCCAAGGATACCTGCCCGCAATAGCCCACAAGGATGTTCAACCCGATTGCCGCAATGGCGTAAATCAGGAACGGCAACAGTAGCGCATTGGCCCAGTAGTCATTGATGACGAAGGGAATGATCCCGAAAGCCACCGCCAACACTACATAATACCGATACCGGTCGAACTTGATCGGAAAGGTCTGGCTGTCATCTGTGTAGGAGGTTTTGAAATCCCCGGCCTCACGATAAAACATGTCTTACTTTCCCCATTCTTCCTGCGCCCGGTTGCGGGCCTCGGCGTTCAGCTGCTTGGAGCCTTTTGCATATCCGCTCGCCTCTGAGGCGCGCACCAGTTTCATGTAGGCCAGGATGCCCATGGCGAGCCCGGCAAAAGCCAGAATTGCTGCAATCACCAACTGGCCTTCGGTCAAATCGTCCGAGGTGAGCGCGATGTAGCCAAAAGCCCAGAACCCGGCCCATGCGATCACGTTGATGATGGCGATCAACTTGGTCATGTCGCTAGACCCTCTCGATGATCTTCTCACCGAACAGACCTTGCGGCCGGAACACGAGGAAGATCAGCGCCAGAACATAAGCAAACCAGTTTTCGGTCGCGCCCCCGACCAACGGACCAATGGCGAACTCGAACAGTTTCTCACCGACACCGATGATCAAACCACCCACGATGGCACCAGGGATCGAGGTGAATCCACCCAGCATAAGCACCGGCAGCGCCTTGAGCGCGATCAGTGACAGTGAGAACTGCACGCCCGATTTGGTGCCCCACATGATGCCTGCAACCAGTGCGACAAAACCCGCAACCGACCACACCATAATCCAGATGAAGTTCAGCGAGATGCCGACCGACAGAGCCGCCTGGTGGTCATCCGCCACCGCGCGCATCGCCCGGCCCTGCTTGGTATATTGGCTGAATGCGACCAGTGCGGTCACCAGAAGCGCGGCAATCACCGTCGCCACAATGTCCAGATTGTCGATAAAGAAGCCGTAACCGAAGATGTTGAACGTGGTCTCGTCGATCCAAAGGTTGATACCCTGCGGCAGACCGACATCCAGTTTCTTGATTTCAGATCCCCACATCAGGTCAGCCACGCCCTCAAGGAAATAGGCCAGACCGATGGTCGCCATGAACAGGATGATTGGCTCTTGCCCGACCAAATGCCGCATCACAAAGCGCTGCACCGCCCAGGCCAACAGAACCATGACCCCCATAGTCAGGATAATCGCCAGAAACGCTGGCACATTCCATCCGAACTTGTGGATATGAGTCCCGAATGTCGCGTTGATCAGATGGGCAAACGGGACCTGCCCGTTCATGATCCCGACCAGCGTCATGGCGGCAAACAGGGCCATAACCCCTTGAGCATAATTGAAAATCCCAGATGCTTTGTAGATCAGAACAAAGCCCAGCGCGACCAGAGCGTACAGCACACCCGCCATAAGACCGTTGAGGAAAACCTCCATCGCGAAAATCAGCTGATCAGGCATGTGCGCCCCCTCTCATGTCTGTCAGTTGCTCAGTCATGGCTCACCCCCAGATAGGCGTCGATGACTTCCTGATTGCTGCGCACCTCATCCGGGGTGCCGTCGCCGATCTTCTTGCCGTAATCCATTACGACCACGCGGTCGCTCAGGTCCATCACCACGCCCATGTCATGCTCGATCAGGGCGATGGTGGTGCCGAACTCGTCATTCACGTCGAGGATAAAGCGGCTCATGTCCTCTTTCTCTTCAACGTTCATGCCGGCCATTGGTTCGTCCAGTAGCAACAGCTTAGGCTCGGCCGCCAAAGCGCGGGCTAACTCGACCCGCTTTTTCAACCCGTACGGCAGGCGGGAAACCGGCGTCTTACGGATGTGCTGAATTTCGAGAAAATCGATGATTTTCTCGACCGCTTCGCGGTTTTCAACCTCTTCTGCCTCAGCCTTGCCCTTCCACATGGCCTGCTGAAAGAGGTTGGTTTTCATATAGTTCAGCCGCCCGGTCATGACGTTGTCCAGCACGCTCATGCCTTCGAAAAGGGCAATGTTCTGGAACGTCCGGGCAATACCTTGCCGCGCAACTTCATAAGGGCGCATCTGCGGACGCTTGGCCCCATGGAACCAGACCTCGCCCTCCTGCGGGATATAGAACCCTGAAATCACGTTCAGCATTGAGGATTTACCGGCCCCGTTCGGGCCGATGATGGCGCGGATCTCGCCCTCACGGATATCGAACGAGATATCCTTGATCGCCACCACACCGCCAAAGCGCAGGGTGATGTTCTTCATCTCCATCACCACGCCGCCGATCTTGCGGCCGTCTTCGGTGACATATCCTTCGGAGTTATCCAACATCAATCACTCCCTGACTTGCGGAAAAACGGGACGGCGGGCGGGGCGATGACCGCAGGTCGAGCGGCGCATGACCGGCCCTCATTCCGCCGCCACCTTGTGCTGAGCAACCGGCACGACCGGCGCATCGATAATCTCAAGCGTTGCGCTGATCGAACCCTTTCGCCCGTCCTCATAAGTCACTTCGGTCGTGGTCGAGACCTGCTTGGACCCGTCATAAAGCGCATCGATGATGTCGCTGAACTTGTCCTCGACAAATCCGCGGCGCACTTTCCGGGTGCGGGTCATCTCACCATCATCCGCGTCCAGTTCTTTGTGCAGAACCACAAAGCGATGCACCTGACAGCCCGACAACATCTCATCAGCGGCTACAGACTTGTTCACCTCTTCGACATGGCTTCGAATCGTCTCTAACACTCGGGGATTCGCTGTCAGCTCCTGATAGGATGCATAGGCCACGTTGTTGCGTTCGGCCCAGTTCCCAACAGCCGTCAGGTCGATATTGATAAACGCAACGCAGCGGTCCTTGCCGTTTCCGAACAGGACAACCTCGAGGATATCAGGATAGAATTTCAGCTTGTTCTCGACATATTTCGGCGCAAACATCGAACCATCGGCCATTTTGCCGACGTCCTTGGCGCGGTCGATGATCCGCAGATGGCCCGAGCTTTCTTCGATGAACCCGGCATCCCCGGTTGCAACCCAACCCTCGGCATCTTTGGTCGAGGCCGTGGAATCCGGGTTGTTGTAATACTCGACGAACACACCGGGTGAGCGATAGTGAATCTCACCCTTGTCGTCGATCTTCAGTTCCACATCGGGCGCAGGCACACCAACGGTGTCGGCGCGCACCTCACCATCCGGCTGAACCGTGATGAAAACTGTCGCTTCGGTCTGACCGTAAAGTTGTTTCAGGTTGATGCCGAGCGAGCGGTAGAAATCAAAAATCTCCGGCCCGATCGCCTCACCCGCCGTATAGCCCACACGAAAGCGGCCATAACCCAGCGTATCCTTGAGCGGCCCGTAGACCAACATATTGCCCAGCGCGTATATCACGCGGTCGCCGAACCCCACCGGCTTACCGTCCAGCAGCAGCCCGCCAACTTTCTTGGCATGCGCCATGAAGTGATGGAACATACGCTGCTTCAACTTGCCTGCGTCCTCCATCCGGATCATCACATTGGTCAGCTGAGTTTCAAACACTCGTGGTGGGGCGAAGAAATAAGTCGGCCCGATTTCGCGCAGATCGGTCATCATCGTGTCGGCGCTTTCGGGGCAGTTTACGCAAAAGCCGCACCAATAGGCCTGACCGATTGAAAAGATGAAATCGCCTACCCAAGCCATCGGCAGGTAAGACAGGATGTCTTCGTTCCGGTTCAAATGATCGAACTCGGCGGAGTTCTTGGCGCTTTCGATCACATTCCGGTTCGACAGCACCACGCCTTTGGGTTTGCCCGTGGTGCCCGACGTATACAACATGACGCAGGTGCCGTCGTATTCGATCTCGGCAATCCGACGATCCAATTCCGCGTCAAAGCGCGCGTGCCCGGCGCTGCCTTCGGCCATCAGATCGTCCAATGCGTTCATCTGGCTGTGATCGTATTTCCGCATCCCCCGCTTGTCGGTGTAGAGGATGTGTTTGACCTGATGCAGGTTCTCCTGAATCTCGATGACCTTGTCGACCTGCTCCTGATCACCACAGACGACGTATTTCGCACCGCAATGATCCAGCACATAGGCCATCTCTTCGGCGACTGCGTCCTGATAAAGCGGCACCGGCACGGCACCCACCATCTGAGCCGCAACCATCGACCAGTAATGCGCCGGACGATTGCGCCCGATCACTGCGATGTGGTCGCCTTTTGCGATGCCAAGTTCCAGAAAGCCCAGAGCAATCGAACGGATTTCTCTGGCCGTTTCGGCCCAGGTCCAGCATTGCCAGATTCCGAATTCCTTTTCCCGGTAGGCCGGGGCGTCCCCGAACCGGGTCGCATTGCGGTGTAGCAGCGCCGGAAGAGAGTGCATCCCTTCAGCGCCCAACTGCGTCTGAGCCAATCTCTTTCTCCTCCCCATCCGACCCCTCCTCCGGGCCGGAAATGGCAAACCCGAGGATCAACCCCGGACGCCAACGCCCCGATAAGGGACGCAGGAAAGATCAGCGTCAACTTTTTCCTGATGTTTTCTCAATTCTTACGAATTGTAACAGGGGTAGAGACGTAATCTTCCGGTTTGTACAAGTTGCACAAACTGCAAAGTTAGGTGCTTCAAAAAGCTAGCTTGAGTTTGCGCTCCACTTATTCGCCAAAAGGCTGCTGAGTTTGAGAATATGGCCATGGGTATGCGGCGTGCATGAAGGGCATCTTCAAGCCCAAATGGACAGTTTCAAAACAAACACATACGTTGATCTAGTAAGCTGTGTTGCAATGCGTGGACAAATGCCAGTTCGACTTTTTCAAACTGTGTCAGTTACATTTATGCTTTTTTTGGCAGGACTTGCTTGTTCTCCGGCAATTGGGGAGCAAAGCAATCAATCCGAAATCGTAATAAGCTGCACTCTCAAGAGTACAGAAGGAGAAAAAGTAGAGGTCATTCTCACAGAAAAAGAAGGAGAACTCAATTTAAACGTTAATGACTTGGATTTAATCGGCGTAGTTCCACTTCGAGGCCACAGTCATTCACCGACCATTGCTGTCGCCAGCAACATGGACGATCGAGGTGTGTATACCCTGGCCATCCATAGAGCCTTTTTTCGGCCTTTTCCTCTCGGATTTGACCCGAACAATCCCCCGGCCACGCTGACTGTGCAACAAGCTGATTACGACGTTGTCCCGACAATCTTAGTGTTCCAAGGAAATTGCAATTTCGACTAAATCTGAGGCATCTGCTTTGTCCGAATACACTATATCCGGACTTATCAACTCGAATGCCTTTGTCGTTTTCCGCTATAACCAATCCCGCAAAATCGGAATCAGCGGCACATCCGCCGCAGGCATCGAATAGTTCCGCAACTCATTCGCACGCGCCCATTTCAACGCCTGACCTTCTTTCGACTGAGGAATGCCTTCCCACTTTCGGCAAGCAAACAGCGGCATCAGCAGGTGAAAATCGTCATAGCTGTGGCTGGCAAAGGTCAGCGGGGCGAGGCATGAGGCCCAGGTGTCGATGCCCAGTTCTTCGTGCAATTCGCGGATCAGGGCGGCCTCGGGGGTTTCGCCGGGTTCGATTTTTCCACCGGGGAATTCCCAGAGACCGGCCATAGGTTTGCCCTCGGGTCGTTGGGCCAGTAGCACCCGGCCCTCAATGTCGATCAGGGCGACAGCGGACACTAGTAAGGTCTTCACGAGCGATAATCCGCGTTGATTTCGATATAGCCGTGGGTCAGGTCGCAGGTCCAAACGGTGGACTTGCCTTCGCCCAGTCCCAGATCGACCGCGATCACCAGATCCTGACCTTTCATATAGGCGGCGGCGGCGTCCTCACGGTAATCCGGGCTGACCCAGCCCTTTTCGGCAACCAGAATATCACCGAAGGAAATGCTCAGCAGGTCGCGGTCGGCGGCGGCACCGGACTTTCCGATGGCCATGACGATCCGGCCCCAGTTCGGGTCTTCGCCCGCAATCGCTGTTTTCACCAAAGGTGAGTTCGCAATCGCCAGTCCGTGCACCTTGGCGTCCGCGTCCGAGGCGGCACCGGTTACACGAATTTCCACAAATTTCGTAGCACCTTCACCGTCGCGCACGACCTGCTGCGCCAAGTCAAGCATCACGCCCTCCAGCGCCTCGGCAAACGCCGAATTGCCGGTTGCGTCCACGCCTGAGGCCCCGGTTGCACAAAGCAACAAGCTGTCCGAGGTCGAGGTGTCGCTGTCGACGGTGATGCAGTTGAACGTCCGGTCGGTCTGCGCGCCCAACATCGCCTGCAGCGCGGACTGTTCGACCTGTGCATCGGTAAAGATGTAGACCAGCATCGTCGCCATATCCGGCGCGATCATGCCTGACCCCTTGGCAATCCCTGCAATAGAGACTGTTATTCCGTCAATCTCGACCTGCGCACTGGACCCTTTTGGAAAAGTATCCGTGGTCATGATCGCCCGCGCCGCATCCTCGATGGCATGACGGCTGAGGCCCATCTTCAACGCCTCAAGCTGCGCCACGATGCGGTCATGGGGCAGCGGCTCACCAATCACGCCGGTGGATGAGGTGAAGACGCGTTCGACAGGAACGCCGGTCGCTGTGGACACAGCCTGTGTGACCTCGGCCACCGAGGTCTGGCCGTAGTGGCCGGTAAAGGCATTGGCATTGCCCGAGTTCACCAAAATCGCCGCAGGCCCATCGCTGGACCCGCCGATCTTGCCCTGACAGTCCAGCACGGGGGCTGCGCGGGTGGCCGATCGGGTGAACACCCCGGCCACAGATGTGCCCGGATCCAGAACCGCCAACATCACGTCGGTACGGCCCTGATAACGCACGCCAGCCTCGACAGTGGCAAAACGCACACCGTCGATGGCAGGCAGATCGGGAAAACCCGCTGGCGCGAGCGGCGAAACCTTGGTGATCGTGGCCACAGGGGTTACTCCTGAATCAGGTCGATCTGACGGATGACTTCCGGGCCAACACCGTCCAAAGCGGGGCGTTCGATCTGCGATTGCTGCGTCAACTCGTCGATCTTGGCTTGAATCGCGTCCTGCTGAAGGGTCTGGGCCAGCTGTTCCCGTACGGCATCAAGCCCCGGCGCTTCGGATTTTCGCATGTCGTTGAGAATGATCAGGTGCCAGCCGAACTGTGTTTGCACCGGATCCGAGATCTGACCCTTTTCCAACGCGACAACGGCGTTTTCGAATTCCGGCACCATCTGACCCTTGCCAAACCATCCCAATGACCCGCCATTCGGGCCCGATGGGCCGGTCGACTTTTCCTTGGCCATTTCGGCAAAATCGCCGCCGTCATCCAGCAGGGTTTTGATTTCCTTGGCTTCTTCTTCGGTCGCTACAAGAATATGGCTGGCGTCGAACTCATCTTCGCCTTCGAAGTTGCCGAATTCCGCGTCATAGGCTGCCTGAATTGACTCTTCGGTCACGACGTCGCCCAGCAACGCATTTACTGTCTGCACCGCCCGCATGGACCGGCCTTCGTTTTCCAGCCCCAACTGGTTCAGCCGGTTCAGATCGTCCTGCTGCTGCGCCAGCAATTGCTGCTGGATCAATTGCTCTATGACAAATTCGTACAGAACGTCATCTTCAATCTCGGCGTAATTCGGGGGCAGGGCTGCAACGGATGCGATAACGTGACCCAATGTGATTTCATCCCCGTTCACATTGGCGACAACCGTATCCGCGCCCGGCTTGGTTTCGGCGGCAAGTGGCATCGCCATCACGGCAGCCAGAGCCAGCGATGGCAAAAAAGTGAGGCCTTTGGGCATGGAATCATCCTATTTCTTTGCCGCGACGGGGCGTGGCGTTGACACTCTGGGACCTGCCGCTTACATCGCTTTGAAGCCTTGGACAGGGCCGCCTTTCATCCCCCGTATCTATGGGTTGCAAGCAAGGTGGGCAAGCCTGTCGCAACCAAGACAAGAACAGATCCGCTGGAGTGAACATGCTGGGACTCGGAACGCTCGCCAAAAAGGTGTTCGGAACACCGAACGACCGCAAGATCAAGGCGACCCGCCCGCTGGTCGAAAAGATCAATGCGCTGGAACCTGAGTTCGAAAAGCTGTCCGATGAGGGCCTGATCGAAAAGACCGCCGAACTGCGCAAACGCGCGCTGGATGGTGAGGCGCTGGACGACTTGCTGCCAGAAGCCTTTGCCAACGTTCGCGAAGGCGCCAGACGCGCGCTGGGTCTGCGCGCCTTTGACGTACAGCTGATGGGCGGTGCGTTCCTGCATCAGGGCAACATCTCGGAAATGAAAACAGGTGAGGGCAAGACGCTGGTTGCGACCTTCCCCGCCTACCTGAACGCATTGACCGGCAAGGGCGTGCACGTGGTTACGGTAAACGAATACCTGGCCAAGCGTGACGCCGAATGGATGGGCAAGGTGTTTGGTGCCCTTGGCATGACCACCGGCGTGATCTGGTCGGGTCAGCCAGACGCCGAGAAAAAAGCTGCCTATGCCTGTGACGTCACCTATGCCACCAACAACGAGCTGGGCTTTGACTATCTGCGCGATAACATGAAGGCGGAGCTGGATCAGATTTACCAAAAGTACCACAATTTCGCGATTGTGGACGAGGTCGACTCGATCCTGATTGACGAGGCGCGGACGCCATTGATCATCTCGGGCCCGTCCGAGGACCGCTCGGATCTGTACACCACCATCGACGCCCTGATCCCGTCGCTGAGCGATGATCACTTTACGCTGGACGAAAAGTCCCGGAGCGTGACCTTCACCGATGAGGGCAACGAGTTCTTGGAACAACAGCTGAACGCCAACGGTCTGATCCCGGAAGGCCATTCGCTGTATGATCCGGAAAGCACCACAGTTGTGCACCACGTCAACCAGGGTCTGCGCGCGCACAAGCTGTTTACGCGTGACAAGGACTACATCGTCCGTGACGGCAACGTCATTTTGATTGACGAATTCACTGGCCGAATGATGCCCGGGCGTCGCCTGTCCGAAGGCCTGCATCAGGCCATCGAAGCCAAGGAGAACGTCCAGATTCAGCCTGAAAACGTGACGCTGGCCAGTGTGACTTTCCAGAACTACTTCCGCCTGTATGACAAGCTGGGCGGCATGACCGGCACCGCGCTGACCGAGGCCGAAGAATTCGCCGAAATCTACGGTCTGGGCGTGGTCGAGGTTCCGACCAACAGGCCGATTGCCCGTCTTGACGAAGACGATCAGGTCTATCGCACCGCCGGTGAGAAATACGGCGCGATGATCAATGAGACCAAAGAAGCGCAGGAAAAGGGCCAGCCGGTTCTTTTGGGCACAACCTCGATCGAGAAATCCGAACTGCTAAGCCAGCTGCTGCAAAAGGAAGGCATCAAACACAACGTTCTGAACGCCCGCCAGCACGAGCAAGAGGCACAGATCGTGGCCGATGCCGGCCGGTATGGTGCGGTGACCATTGCCACCAACATGGCTGGCCGTGGCACCGACATTCAGCTGGGCGGCAATGTCGAGATGAATGTGCTGCAGGCGCTGGCCGAAAACCCCGAGGCCGATCCGGCCGAGCTGCGCGCCAAGGAAGAGGCCCGCCACGCCGAGGAAAAGGAAAAGGTGCTGGCGGCCGGTGGTCTTTACGTCATGGCATCCGAACGTCACGAAAGCCGTCGGATCGACAACCAGCTGCGCGGTCGTTCGGGCCGTCAGGGCGACCCGGGCCGTACCGTGTTCTACCTGAGCCTCGAAGACGACCTGATGCGCATCTTTGGATCAGAGCGGCTGGACAAGGTTCTGACCACGCTGGGCATGAAAGAGGGCGAGGCAATTGTTCATCCTTGGGTGAACAAGTCGCTGGAACGCGCACAGTCCAAGGTCGAAGGCCGAAACTTTGACATGCGTAAGAACGTTCTGAAATTTGACGACGTGATGAATGACCAACGTAAAGTGGTGTTCAGCCAGCGGCGCGAGATCATGTCGACCGATGACCTGTCCGAGATCGTCTCGGACATGCGCGAACAGGTGATCGACGATCTGATCGACGAATACATGCCGCCGAAAACATATGCAGATCAGTGGGACACGGACGGTCTGCATGACGCGATCAAGGAAAAGCTGACCATTGACGCACCCGTACAGGACTGGGCCGCCGAGGAAGGCGTCGATGATGAACAGGTGCGCGAGCGTTTGGTCAATGCCGCTGATGAGATGATGGCACAGAAAGCCGCGGCTTTTGGTCCCGAGAATATGCGCAACATCGAAAAGCAGGTTCTGCTGCAGACCATCGACGGCAAATGGCGCGAGCATCTGCTGACGCTGGAGCATCTGCGCTCGGTTGTTGGATTCCGCGGTTACGCCCAGCGCGACCCGCTGAATGAATACAAGAACGAGAGCTTCCAGCTGTTTGAATCCATGCTCGACAGTCTGCGCGAAACCGTGACTCAGCAATTGTCGCGCGTCCGTCCGCTGACCGAAGAGGAACAGCGCGAAATGCTGGCTCAGATGCAGGCACAGCAAGCACAGGCACAACAGGCGGTGGATCAAGCCACCGACAAGGCCGAAGCACTGGCCGAAGCCCAGGCATCGGGCGATGCACGCCCCGGCTTTGTCGAAGACGATCCCTCGACTTGGGGGAACCCGTCGCGCAACGATCTCTGCCCGTGTGGATCGGGCAAGAAATTCAAACATTGCCACGGCCGACTGACCTGACGTCACCTTGATCAAAACACATTGAGTCCGTTTCACGGCCACATATTGGCCGTGATTCAACTTCAGGATGCGACTCGCTCCTTCAACTGGGGAGGGTGTTTTGTTTGTAATAAAGAATTACGTGACCACTGGCGGCACCGTCGCTTGTGCCTTGGCCATTGGTTACCTGATGCAAAATGGATCGCCAGCGCAATCGGATGGTGCGCAGGCTCCTGAAACTGTGGCAGCCGCCAATCAGTCCTCGGTGATTGCCGGGCTGGAAGGAATTGTTCTAACCTCCTCGCTTCCGGCCGCTGATGCAACCACCGACATCAAGACATCGCGACGCGCCCTGCAACCCACTCGATCGACCCCCTCTGATCAGGAAAGCTGCACTCTCAGTGCCCGCGCCAAAGCCGTTCCCGGCGCTGCGGCGCGCCTAACCGTCAAAGCCCCCTGCCACGGCAATGAACGGATCGAAATCCATCACAGCGGACTAACAGTTACCCAACGAACGGACAAAAACGGCGCTTTGGATCTGACGATCCCGGCCCTGTCGGAATATGCGATCTTTCTGATCTCGGTAGATGATCAGACCGGGACCGTAGCCACCACTCACATCCCCGACCTGGCCAACTACAACCGCATCGCCCTGCAATGGCAGGGCGAGACAGACCTGCAAATCCATGCGCTGGAATTTGGGGCCAGCTATGGCACAGCGGGACATGTATCGTCGAACCCTGACGCGAAAGGCGCGGGCAAAGTCGTGCATTTAGGCCAACAGGCATTCGGCGACGCGCAGAATATCGAAATCTATTCTTTCCCTGCAGGCGAAGCCAGTCAGACCGGTTCGATCGAATTAACGGTCGAAGCTGAGGTGACCGAAGCAAATTGCGGCCGGGATTTGGCCGTTCAATCACTCGAGCTGCGTGGCGATCGCCGCCTGCGGTCGCGCGATTTGACGCTGCCCATGCCGGATTGCACGCAGGCCGGTGATTTTCTGGTGTTGAATAATCTGCTCCAAGACCTGACAATCGCGGCAAATTAAACCGCAGGCAGGCTCGACTTTCTTATGACATTTTTTCGTGTGGCAGTGGCCACACTGATTTCGGTGACTCTGGCGTCATATGTGCACGCACAGGATATCACGCTGACCTCGCAAGACGGCAAGGTCGAGGTCACAGGCAACCTGCTGAGCTTTGATGGCGAGTTCTATCGCGTGGATACGCAGTTCGGTGAGCTGACAGTGGATGGGTCGGGTGTTACCTGCGAAGGACCCGCCTGCCCCAACCTTACGGATTTCGTGGCCGAGGTTCGGTTCTCTGGTTCCTCCGTCATGGCGGAAAAGGTACTGCCGGCCCTGATCGTTGGTTTCGCCCAGCAAGAGGGGATGTCGGCGACGCCGCAGCGTTTGGATTCGGGCGCATTCACCTATGAGCTTCACCAGACCGGGCGCGATGCTCCTTTGGGACGGTTCTATTTCGCCCCCAACAACACAGGTAGCGGCTTTGCGGATCTGATCGCCGATGAGACCGATATCGTCATGGCACTGCGTGAAATTCGCCCATCGGAACAAGAGGCTGTGCAGACCGCTGGTCTGGGTGATTTGGCAGATGCAAGGCGTTCCCGGGTCATCGCGCTGGACGCGCTGGTCCCAATTGTGGCCCGGGAAAACCCGGCGCGGCAAATTTCGCCCGCGGAACTGATGAGCGTGTTTTCCGGCGAGATCCAAAACTGGTCTGAATTAGGAGGACCCGATGCGCCCGTTTCCCTGCACTTACCAGACGCCGGTTCAGGTTTGGCGCAAGGGGTTGAGGATCGGTTGCTGGCCCCCGCTCAATCCACGCTGGCCGAGGGAATCGTCCGTCACACCCGTAGCAGCGATCTGGTTCGCGCTGTTGCTGATGACCCTTTTGCCATCGGTATCGCCAGCCATGCCGAGGTCGGGCCTGCCCGGGGCCTGCCTTTGACCGGCGGTTGCGGTCACGCGCTGACCGCCACGCGGCAATCCATCAAGACCGAAGACTATCCGCTGACATCGCCGATGTTCCTGTATCTGCCGGAAATCCGCCTGCCCCGCATCGCACGGCAATTCCTGGCCTATTCGCAAAGCGCCGAGGCACAGATGGCGATCCGCGATGCCGGATTTGTGGATCAAGAACCCGAAACCATGCGGATCGGGTTGCAAGGGGATCGTCTGGCCAACGCAGTGGTTTCAGGTGGTGCCGAGGTCGGGTTGGAAGAGTTGCAGCGCATGATCGACACGCTGCGCCCGCAATCGCGCCTGTCGCTGTCGTTCCGGTTCGAGGCAGGTTCCTCAAGACCCGATGCGCAGTCACGCTCAAACATCCGGCAATTGGCCCATGCCCTTGAAACCGGAGCCATCGACGCGCGCAAACTGACCTTTGTCGGTTTCAGTGATGGTGACGGCGCGGCCTCATCCAATGCCAGAATCGCATTGCTGCGGGCAAAAACCGTGCGCAACGCGGTGCTATCGGCGGTAGAAACAGCCATTCCGGATAGCGTCGAGATCGCCGTGGACGCATTTGGCGAGGCGATGCCTATGGCCTGTGACGACACGGACTGGGGTCGCAAAGTCAATCGTAGGGTCGAGGTCTGGGTTCAGTAACCCTTACAAATAGCCCTCGGACCGAAAGCTCAACTCATTCGATTTGCCAATAATCAGATGGTCATGCAGCGTCAGGCCCAGCGCGACGCAGGCATCCTGAATTCGGTTGGTCATATCGATATCCGATTGCGAAGGTGTCGGATCGCCCGATGGGTGATTGTGTACCAAGATTAGCGCCGAGGCATTCAGCTCCAGCGCGCGTTTGGCTACCTCACGCGGATAGACGGGAACGTGGTCGACAGTGCCTTTGGCCTGTTCTTCATCCGCGATAAGTACGTTCTTGCGGTCAAGGTAGAACACGCGAAACTGCTCAGTCTCCCGATGCGCCATCGTCGTATGGCAATAATCCAGCAGCGCGTCCCAGCCTGATACGACGTGCCGTTGCATGACCCGCGCGCGGGTCATCCGATGGGCACACGCTTCAAGGATTTTCAGGTCGGTGATCACCGTATCGCCTACGCCTTTGATTTGCCGCAGCCGTTCTTCGGGTGCGGTCAGCACGCGGTTAAAGTCGCCAAACGTATCCATCAGCGCACAGGCCAGGGGTTTGACATCCTGCCGGGGGATTGAGCGGAACAGGGCAAGTTCCAACAATTCGTAATCCGGCATTGCCGCCGACCCACCAGACATGAACCGTTCGCGCAATCGTTTGCGGTGATCTTTGATATACGACGGCAAGCGACCAGACGGCAGCGGTTGCACCGGGGCTTCGTCGGTTTCAAACAGCATCGGGGCTTCGGCAAAGGCGTCCTGAGTCATGGGACCACCGTGCCGCAGAATCGGTTTCTGAATGGTTAACGCATCTCACCCGCAATGCCTGCAGTTGCCCGTCGGACAACCATGTGCAACAGGATCGAAAACACCCCCAGAGTCAGCATCGCCGCAAACATCAAATCGGTTTTGGCCCGCCCATTGGCTAGCAGCATTAGGTACCCCAATCCTTGCGACGACCCGACCCATTCGCCGATCACCGCTCCGATCGGGGCATAGACGGCCGCCAGCCGCATGCCCGAAGCCAATGAGGGCAAAGCTGCGGGGATACGAATGTGCCACAACACGGCGCGCCGGCTGGCCTGCATGGTCCGCGCCAGATCAAGATATCCGGGCGGCGTGCGCATCAACCCGTCGAAAAAGGAAGAGGTGATCGGGAAATAGATGATCAGCACTGCCATCGCGACCTTGGACCACAGTCCATAGCCCAGCCAAAGCGTCAGCAACGGCGCCAGCGCGAAGACCGGCAACGCCTGCGTGAACACCAGCATCGGCTGCACCAGCACCC
Source organism: Ruegeria sp. CDSA033 (assembly GCF_059612305.1). Taxonomy (NCBI): domain Bacteria; kingdom Pseudomonadati; phylum Pseudomonadota; class Alphaproteobacteria; order Rhodobacterales; family Roseobacteraceae; genus Ruegeria; species Ruegeria sp. CDSA033. The sequence goes on from NZ_JBXWQI010000003.1 coordinate 265,539, forward strand.
GCGCGGCGCGGGAATTGGCCAATTGCAATGCTGTCAAAACGCCAAGAACCGTTCCACAAGCCAAGCCGATAACGACCTCGACCGCCGTAACCCATGTGTGTTCCGCGATAACCCAGCCGTTCTGCCACCAGGTCTCGGCCACCAAAGCCGGGCCGGGAAGAATGAATTTCGGCAGGCCGGTCAAGGAAACGATCCCCTGCCAGATCGCCAATGCAAATACTGTCGCCGCAAGGGCTGATAAAAGCTTCATGCCGCTTCGTCACGTAGCAGACGCAGCAATGCGCCCTGCGCCTCAAGCGTCTCCAGATCATCGACGCTGCGTGGGGCCGGTGCATGCGGGGGTTGGCAGGACGTTATACCATTCTGCGTCATGACCACGATGGATTGACCCAACCGTGCAGCCTCGCCCGGATCATGGGTGACCAGCAGAACGGTTCGGCCCTGTAACGCTTCGGCCGCAAGATCCTGCATATCGGCGCGGGTGCGGGCGTCGATGGCCGAAAACGGCTCATCCAACAAAACGATGGGCCGATCCTCCATCAACGTGCGAGCCAAGGCCACGCGTTGACGTTGCCCACCAGAGAGTTCGCCAGGCTTCTTGGCCATATGATCCTGCAGGCGCATCCGTTCGATCAGCTGATCACGGCGGCGCAAATCTGGCTTTTCTCCGCGCAACCGCGCGCCCAGCAGGACGTTCTGCGCCACAGTCGCCCAAGGCAACAACAGATCGTCCTGCGCCATGTAGGCTACCCGCTCCCGCACAGATTGCCCGTCACTGGCGGTAATCTGACCGGTGAACTCTGCGCCAGTGTCCAAGCCAGCAATCAGGCGCAGAATGGTGGTTTTGCCGACCCCCGATCCACCCAGCAGACACGTCCACCGCCCTGCTGCAAGCGTCAGGGTCAACGGCGCGAACAATAACGCGTCGCCAATCGCAGCCGAACCACGGACGGTCAGATCGGGGGCCGGGGTCATGGGGTCAGGCCCATTTGCCAGAAATTAACCTCTAACTCGGTCGCGGTACGGAAGGTGTGGCACAGACGAGTCCAACGCGGGGATGCTTCGAAATTCTCACCAATACGCCTCGTTAGAGCCATATCTAACAATTCCCCAACCGCCACGCAGGCATCTTGGTAGTCATCGCTGGCATAGGTGGCGATCCAATCGCGATAGGTGTCAGACGTCGCCTCGGTCGCCAGTCTTGTGCCAATCTCACCGTACCCCATCACACAAGGCGCTAGCGCCGCCAGCAGGTTCAGCAAATCGCCGCTGTACCCCGCCTCAAGCACGAACCGCGTATAGGCGAGGTTCTCGGCACGTTCCGGCGTGGCAAACAGCTGGTCCTGGGGGATGCCTTCGGCCTCGCAGATCCCGATATGCAGCTTCATCTCTTCGCTGATCAGCCCATTCACGGTGCGCGAGGCTGCCAACATTTCCGCATGTGTTTCCGATTTCACGACTGCCAGCGCCCAGGCGCGCGAGAAATGAATCAGGAACACATAATCTTGCCGCAAATAATGCAGAAACGCCGCACGCGGCAGCGAGCCGTCCTTCATCCCTTCGACAAAAGCGTGGCAGGTGTAATCCTGCCACGGCCCCTGCGCCGCCTCACGCATCAGCGCGAATGCTTTGCCATAGTCGCTCATTGCACGGTCACATCTACTGAGATGTCGCTGACCGGATTGATGCTATCGATCATACCGCTGTCTTTGAGGAAGGCCTCGAAACGGGCATAGCGACCTGCATCAAAACCCGCCGGGCGCAGCGCGAAACGGGGCAGTGTATCCACCCAAGCGCGCGCGTTCAGTTCATCCTGCAGTTCGGGTGAGGTGGCGGCGAAGATTTCCCAGCTTTTTTCCGGGTTGTTGACGATGAACTGGGTCGCTTTTTCGGTCGCAGCCAGGAAGCGGGCGACCTTGTCTGCATCCATCGTGTCGGGGTTGGCGACATAGATCAACTCATCATAAGACGGCACGCCTTCTTCCTCGATGTAGAAACAGCGGCCCGCGACGCCTTCGATATCCATCTGGTTCAGTTCAAAGTTCCGGAAGGCCCCGATCACCGCATCCACCTGCCCCGTCATCAGCGAGGGCGACAGCGAGAAGTTGACGTTGACCATCTCAATATCGTCCAGCGCGACATCATGGGCGTTCAGCATGGCGCCCAGCACCGCCTCTTCCACACCCGCGACCGAGAAGCCGATTTTTTTGCCCTTGAGGTCGGCGAGCGTTTTGATCGGACCGTCCTGTAGCACCAGCAGGCAGTTCAAGGGCGTCGCGACCAAGGTGCCGACGCGCTTCAGCGGCAGGCCTTCATGGATTTGCAGGTGAAGTTGCGGCTGGTAGGACACCGCCAGATCAGCTTGCCCGGCGGCAACCAGACGCGGAGGGGCCGATGGATCCGCGGGTGGCACAATCTCAATCTCCAGCCCCTCGTCGGCAAAGTATCCGTTCTCTTGCGCCACGATGATGGGCCCGTGGTCGGGGTTAACGAACCAGTCCAGCAGAACGGTCATCTTGTCTTCGGCCCAGGCCGGCGCGGCGGCCAGCAGGGCAATTGCTGTCATCAGCTTTTTCATATCTCGCGTATCCTTTTCGTTCACGAGGTTGAGGCCGCGACGAGAACGATCTCGCCCGGCCAATCCGGTTGCAATTTTTCGGCAGCACGCCACGCACGCAGGCCGGCGGAACAACAAAGTGCCAGCCTTTTGCTTTTGTTAGGCTCTCGTTTTACCAATTCAGAAGACCCGCGGAGCGCGTTAGGATGAATGGGTTCAGGGACCTCATCCGGGCTGCGCAACTCGATGATCAGATCATCCGTGGTCAGTTGGCAGGCCGACACAAACGGGAAGTGATGGTTGGGCTCAGGCGCATCGTCAAAGCGGAACGTGCTGCTTCGCATCGTCTGGGCATCGAACTGTACCATCTGCCCCAAGGGCGAAGGGTCCAGCCCGAGAATAACGCTCAGCGCCATTTGCGCCTTCATTGCGCCAATCATTCCGACGACGGGACCCAACACACCGGCGGTGGCACAGCTTGCACCACTGCCCGGCGCGTCGGGAAAAACCGCGCGCAAAGATGGAGCGCCGCCGCAGAAACCGCCAACATAGCCGGACAACCCCAGGACCGAGGCGCTTATCAGCGGTTTGCCCAGCGCGCGACACGTATCCGACAACGTATAGCTTGCAGCATAACTGTCTGCGCAATCGAGAATGACGTCGGCTTGTGAGACAAAGCGTTGCGAATTTAAGCTAGTTAGAGCCTGATTTTTTGTGGAGATCGTAATTTCAGAGTTTAAGGCCTGACACCGCTCAGCCGCGACTTCGGTTTTGGGACGGCCACAGTCCCCCTCGCCAAACAAGGTCTGGCGATGGAGGTTCGACAGGGCGACTTCATCCGGGTCTATGATGGTCAAATGTCCGACCCCAGCACCTGCCAGCAAAGGCAAAACCGGCGCTGCCAGCCCCCCGGCCCCCACCACAAGAACCCGCGCGCCGGATAGGCGGGCCTGTCCACGGGCGCCGACCTCCGGCAGGATCATCTGACGGGCGTAGCGGCTCATGTGGTGACCTCGATCCACGCACGTACGCGGGCTTCTGGGTCTGCATTCAAGGTGATGTCTGTCACGACTGAGACAATGTCCGCCCCGGCCTGCAACACCCCCGGCGCGCGCTCGACACTCATCCCGCCAATACCGACCAAAGGGACTTCCCCCACGCGCGCTTTCCATTCAGTGACACGCGGCAGGCCTTGTTGTTCCCATTTCATCTTTTTCAGGATCGTTGGGTAGACGGGACCAAGCGCGACATAATCGGGGGTCATGGCCAGAACACGCTCAAGCTCGTCATCGTCATGGGTCGAGACACCTAGTTTCAGCCCTGCGCGTCGGATCGCCTTCAGATCTGCGTCATCCAGATCCTCTTGTCCCAAATGAATCCAGTCGCAGCCTGCGTCGATGGCAACCTGCCAATGGTCATTCACCACCAGAACAGCCCCATGCGCACGGCACAGATCCCGCGAAACCACGATCTGTTCACGCACGACCGCATCCGCTTGGTCCTTGATCCGCAACTGCACCAGTTTCACGCCCAAGGGCAGCATCCGGCGCAGCCAGTCGGAATGGTCGAAGATTGGATAAAACCGGTCGAGGTTCATGATAAAAACGCCTTTCCAATAACAGGGGTCGAGGGTTCGGCCATATCGCGCGCTTCGATCGGGTCGGCCTGATAGGCCAATCGCCCGGCCTCGATGGCCAGCTTCATCGCCTTGGCCATTGCGGCGGGATCGCCGGCCCGTGCCACCGCGGTGTTCAGCAGAACGGCATCATACCCAAGCTCCATCGCATGTGCGGCGTGGCTGGGCAGGCCGATACCAGCGTCAATCACCAGTGGTATTTCGGGAAACTCAGCGCGCATTGCGCGCAGGGCGTATTCGTTGTTCAGACCGCGGCCCGAACCAATCGGGGCCCCCCAAGGCATCAGAACTTCACACCCCGCCGCCAAAAGGCGCTCACCCACGATCAGGTCGTCCGTGGTGTACGGAAACACCTCGAACCCGTCTTCGCTCAGAATGCGCGCGGCCTCGACCAATTGGAACACGTCGGGCTGCAGGCTGTCGGTATGCCCGATCAGTTCCAGCTTGATCCATTTGGTGTCAAACACCTCACGTGCCATATGGGCGGTGGTCACAGCCTCTTTCACCGTATGGCAACCTGCTGTGTTGGGCAGGATAAGAACGCTCAGATCGCGGATCATCTGCCAAAAGGTTTGTCCTGCGCCTGCTTCGCGTCGCAAAGATACGGTGGCCACCCCGGCCCCGCTGTCCCGAAATGCCTGTTCCAAGATTGCAGGGCTTGGATATTGCGCGGTGCCCAGCATCAGCGGGTTCGGCAGTGATGTGCCGTAGACGGTCTTCATCGCTCACCCCCCCTGCATCGGGGCGACGACTTCGATCCGATCGCCATCCTTGATTTTACGGGCCTTGCGCAGGCTCGAAGGCACAAAACCCTCGTTCACAGCCGTCGCCACCCGGCCCGAAAACCCGCATTCCTGCAAAAGGCCGGAAAGAGTTTCGGCCTGCACGTCGCGCATCTCGCCGTTAAGTACGATCTTCATCGACCATCTCCGAATGTTTGTTGTCCAACGCTAGGTCAGCCACGCCCTTGGCCAGTGCAGGGGCCAGCAAGTAGCCGTGGCGATAGAGGCCATTGGCGTAGATTGTCGGTCCCAGTCGCCGAATACGCGGCAGGTTGTCGGGGAAAGCGGGACGCAGATCGACGCCGATTTCCAACACTTCAGCCTCGCCAAAGGCGGGGTTCAGGGCGTAGGCTGCGCTCAGCAACTCAAGCATCGAGCGTGCGGTAATTCGGCTGCTATCCTCGGATTCGATCATTGTCGCGCCCAGCATGTAGACGCCGTCGCCGCGTGGAACGATATACAGCGGCACGCGTGGATGAAGCAGGCGTATAGGCCGGGTCAGTGTCACGTCTGGGCACCGTATCACCAGCATCTCACCCTTCACGCCGCGCAAGTCCTGCAGATATTCGCGCGCGTGCAGACCTCGGCAATCAATGGCGTTGTCCAATCCCGTCGGAGCGCGCGCATGATGGAATTCAACACCGTGATCCTGAAGCTGGTGTGACAGATCCAACAAGGCTTGACGCGGGTTCAAATAGGCCTCGGCATCAAAGTAGAGACCCTTTCCGAAACCGTGAAGATAAGGCTCTAATTCGGCGATTTCGCCGGTATCAACTTCGGAAAACCCCTCAGTTCTGCGGGCGAAACGACGCAGATCCGGCAGGTCCCGTGGGTTAGCAACAACCAGTGTGCCGCGCCTGTGGACCTGAGTTCGCTTGGCCCACCAGTCGATTGCCAATTGCCCCAGACGCAGGACAGGTTCCTCCGCGTTTTCATACTCGCACCACGGTGCCAACATTCCGCCCGCCCACCAGGAGCAGCCATGCGGCCCTGGTCCACCGCCGGGATCAAACACCTGAACCTTGGCCCCGCGCGCGACAAGTTCGGACGCGACGGCCAACCCGGCCACACCTGCCCCTATGATCGACCAGACGGTCACGCGGGCCAAACCTGATGGAAGTGATGAACAGGTCCGTGACCTTGCCCGATGTTTAAAGCATCGGCCTGAGCGATGGCGCCCTGCAGATAGTCATGTGCTTGCGCCACGGCTTGGGTTAGCGAAAGGCCCTTAGCCAACCCGGCCGCTATGGATGAGGACAGGGTGCATCCGGTTCCGTGGGTGTTGCGGGTCTGTCGGCGCGGCGCTTGAAACTGAGCAATCACGCCCGAATGTGAGATCAATATGTCATGGCAGATGTCACCCTTGCCGTGACCGCCCTTCATCAGAACCGCACCAGCGCCAAGTGCACACAGATCTTGCCCTTGTGCGATCATCTGTTCGAGGCTGTCCGCAGACTCAGAGCCCAGCAGGCAGGCTGCTTCGGGCAGGTTTGGCGTTAACACGGTCGCGCGCGGCAACAATACGTCGCGCAGGGTTTGCACCGCCTCTTCTGCCAACAACGCATCGCCGGATTTCGCAATCATGACCGGATCCAAAACTACCGGCCCGTCAAATTCGGCGATACTGTCTGCGACACATTGGATGATCTGAGGGGTCGCCAGCATTCCAATCTTGATCGCGCCAACATCCAGGTCGGTCAGAACAGCCTCGATCTGGGCTGCAATGACGTCCACAGGGATGCCATGCACCGCCGTAACTGCGCGAGTATTCTGCGCCGTCACTGCGGTAATCACACTGGCACCGTAGACGCCAAGCGCCGACATGGCCTTGAGGTCTGCCTGAATTCCAGCCCCTCCGCCGCTGTCAGATCCTGCGATTGTTAAGGCAATGGGTGCCATGTCGTTGCTCCAGTTCAAAATGGGCAACGGGCATGGAAAACGTCTAAGCACTATAAGACCGTTCCCTACGCCGGTATTGCCCGGATCAGGTTCGATGGGTTAGCGCATTCACGCCTCTCAGCCCCCAAACAGGGCACCCCAACGGTTGGGGCGACACTCTCAGGGGATGGCGGGGGAATCAAGGGCCAATTTTGGTGCAGATTACGGTCAAACTGGACTTATAAAATGCAAAAGCCGGCCTCAATGGACCGGCTTTTGTTTGATGTTCAGGTGTTCAGGTTCAGCCCTTCATACCGTCCCAAAATGACTTGACGGACGAGAAAAAGCTTTTTGATTCCGGATGGTTATCTTCGCCCAGATCGTCGAACTCACGCAGCAGCTCTTTTTGACGGCTGGTCAGATTGACCGGGGTTTCGACGGCCAGTTCGATGAACATATCGCCAACGCCACCGCCGCGAAGGGCGGGCATGCCTTTGCTGCGCAAGCGCATCTGACGTCCTGACTGGCTGCCAGCCGGAATTTGCACGCGACCCCGGCCACCGTCGATAGTGGGCACTTCGATCGAACCGCCCAGCGCTGCCTTGGCCATGCTGACCGGAACGCGGCAATACAGGTTTACGCTGTCGCGCTCGAACAGCTTGTGGTCCGAAACTTCGACAAAAATATACAGGTCGCCCGGAGGACCACCGCGCATCCCGGCCTCACCTTCGCCCGCAAGACGGATGCGTGTGCCGGTTTCGACACCAGCCGGAATGTTGACCGACAGAGCGCGTTCTTTTTCGACGCGCCCGGCGCCGCCGCATGATTTACAGGGGTTCTTGATAATTTGACCCAAACCCGAACAGGTCGGACACGACCGTTCAACTGTGAAAAAGCCCTGTTGCGCCCGCACTTTTCCCATGCCCGAACAGGTCGGGCAGGTTGTGGGCTCAACCCCGCCTTCCGCACCCGAGCCGTCACAGGCCGAGCAGGCCACGGCAGCAGGCACGTTGATCGTCTTTTGCAGACCAGAGAATGCTTCTTCCAGGCTTACACGCAGGTTGTAACGCAGGTCTGACCCTCGCGCGGCCCGACGACCACCCCCGGTAGCACCGCGCTGACCACCCATAAAATCGCCGAACAGGTCATCGAACACGTCCGAGAAGGCGCTGGAGAAATCGCCCTGCCCGCCAAATCCGCCGCCGGGGCGGCCACCGCCGCCCATACCGTTTTCAAACGCGGCATGACCAAAACGGTCATACGCGGCCTTTTTTTCGGCATCGCGCAAGACGTCGTAAGCTTCGTTCGCTTCTTTGAACTGAGCCTCGGAATCCGGGTTGTCCTTGTTACGGTCGGGATGCAATTCCTTGGCTTTCGTGCGAAAACCTTTCTTGATCTCGTCCGCTGATGCGCCCTTGGACACGCCGAGCACATCATAGTAGTCGCGTTTTGACATCAGTATTTCCTTCTGCCGCAACGTAATCGGGCCGGCCCGGTGACCGGACCGGCCCGAATTGGCCCGGTTTCCCGTTACTTACGCTTTTCGTCGTCAAGATCTTCGAATTCGGCATCGACGATATCGTCTTCACCAGCCGGAGCAGCATCCGCCGCCGCAGGCTCATCCTCGGTCTCTTCAGACTGCGCCTTGTAGATGGCTTCGCCCAGCTTCATGGCGGCTTCGGTCACGTTCTGAATGCCTGACTTGATCTTGTCGGCATTCTCGGTTTCCAGCTCGTCCTTCAGCGCGACAATCGCCAGCTCGATGGCTTCGATGGTGGTCGGGTCGACCTTGTCGGCATGCTCTTCCATCGACTTCTCGGTCGAGTGGATGAGGCTTTCCGCCTGGTTCTTTGCCTCGATCAGCTCGCGGCGTTCCTTGTCCGCCTCGGCGTTCTCTTCGGCGTCCTTGACCATCTTGTCGATATCTTCGTCCGACAGACCACCCGATGCCTGGATGGTGATCTTCTGCTCTTTGCCGGTGCCTTTGTCCTTGGCCGAAACCGAGACAATGCCGTTGGCGTCGATGTCAAAAGTCACCTCGATCTGAGGCATGCCGCGCGGTGCGGGCGGGATATCTTCAAGGTTGAACTGACCGAGGATCTTGTTATCCGCAGCCATTTCGCGCTCACCCTGGAAACAGCGGATGGTCACAGCGTTCTGGTTGTCTTCGGCGGTCGAGAAGACCTGAGATTTTTTCGTCGGGATCGTGGTGTTACGGTCGATAAGACGAGTGAACACGCCACCAAGCGTCTCGATACCCAGCGAAAGCGGGGTTACGTCCAGCAGAACCACGTCTTTGACGTCACCCTGCAGAACACCGGCCTGAATGGCGGCGCCCATGGCAACAACTTCGTCCGGGTTCACACCCTTGTGCGGTTCTTTGCCAAAGAATTTGGTGACCTCTTCGATCACCTTCGGCATGCGGGTCATACCACCGACCAGAACAACCTCATCAATGTCGCCTGCCGACAGACCCGCGTCTTTCAATGCGGCCTGACAGGGTTTCATCGACTTCTTGATCAGATCGCCGACCAGCGATTCCAGCTTGGCACGGGTCAGTTTCATGACCATGTGCAGCGGCTGACCGTTGGCGCCCATCGAGATGAACGGCTGGTTGATCTCAGTCTGCGAGGTCGAAGACAGTTCGATCTTGGCTTTTTCAGCGGCTTCTTTCAGACGCTGCAGGGCCATCTTGTCGCTGGACAGATCGACACCGTGTTCCTTTTTGAACTCATCCGCCAGGTAGTTGACGATGCGCATGTCAAAGTCTTCACCACCCAGGAAGGTGTCACCGTTGGTCGATTTGACCTCGAACAGGCCGTCGTCGATTTCCAGAATGGTCACGTCGAAAGTACCGCCACCAAGGTCATAGACCGCGATGGTTTGGGTTTCTTCTTTGTCCAGGCCATAGGCCAGCGCAGCCGCTGTCGGTTCGTTGATGATCCGCAGCACTTCCAGACCGGCGATTTTGCCTGCGTCTTTGGTGGCCTGACGCTGGGCGTCATTGAAATACGCGGGAACGGTGATGACCGCCTGCGTGACTTCTTCACCCAGATAGCTCTCGGCGGTTTCCTTCATCTTGCCCAGAGTGAAGGCCGAAATCTGGCTTGGGGAGTATTTTTCACCGCGGGCTTCCACCCACGCGTCACCGTTGCCGCCATCCACGATGGCGTACGGCACCATTTTCTTGTCCTTCTGGACTTCTGCATCATCCACACGACGACCGATCAGGCGCTTGACGCCAAAGATCGTGTTGTCGGGGTTGGTGACCGCCTGACGTTTTGCAGGCTGACCGACCAGACGCTCATCTTCGGTGAAGGCGACGATCGAGGGCGTGGTCCGCGCCCCTTCTGCGTTTTCAATGACCTTTGGCTGAGAGCCGTCCATGATGGCCACACACGAGTTGGTGGTGCCGAGGTCAATACCGATTACTTTTCCCATATGTTCAATCCCTTTCTCTTCAAGGCGATGTCTCGAGGTCCGGACCCGTTATGGCATCCGGTCCCGATCTGGTTTGCGCAACAGCACTACACCATCGCGCGTCCCGGCGTATATAAGGGCGAGATCAGAGGCCTGCAAGCGGTGTAAAAGGCAGGTTTTCGGGAATCTGCGGCCTTTTTGACAAGGTTTTGGCAAGGATTGGGGAATCTTCAATGGCGCGGCTGCTCTTGCGCGGATTTGACATCAGAAAAGCCTATCTGGACGTTGCGGCACAAACGCAACTGATTGAGGCGTTGCGCCCGATTCTGAAATCGGCGCCGCTGTTCCGGCCGGTTACGCCCTCGGGCAAGGAAATGTCGGTGCGCATGACCTCAGCCGGAGCGTTTGGTTGGGTCACTGACAAAGGGGGCTACCGATATCAGGCGCAGCACCCTAAAGGAACGGTGTGGCCCGACATTCCCGATACGATACTGAGCATCTGGCGCAAGCTTGCCAGCACCCAACGCGATCCGGATTGCTGTCTGATCAACTATTACGGCGAAGGTGCGCGCATGGGGCTGCATCAAGACAAGGACGAGGCCGATTTCTCCTGGCCAGTTCTGTCGATATCGCTGGGCGACGATGCCCTTTTCCGCATCGGAAACGAAACACGGGGCGGCAAGACCGAGTCGATCTGGTTGAACTCCGGCGACGTCGTGGTCATGGGCGGCCCGGCCCGCCTGACATATCACGGGGTAGACCGAATTCGTTTCGGTTCATCCAAGCTGTTGCCCAAAGGCGGACGGATCAACCTGACCTTACGGGTCGCAAACTAGCGGCGCGCGCCCCAACTGGCCGACACATGCTGACGGGTGAAAAAGATACCGAGCAACCCAATCATCAACAAGGCCAGTCCAACCCAAATCGCATATTCCCAACTGGTGTTTCGCGGAAAGTAATTGCGAAAAACAAAGCCTCGGCACTGGTCGATTATGTGAAACAACGGGTTCCAGGCAAAGAAACTTAGCATGAAGCCGCCCAGCGCATTCCCTACAACCATTTTGCCAGAAAAAATCATGTTCAGACGTCGATAGATTGTACTGAGAATTCCCGTGGTGGTGGGAAACCATGGCGAGATTGCCATAAACACGACGCCCACCGCGCATCCGGTAAACCAAGCCAATATCAACATGTAGAACGCGCCACCCGGTTCTTGGATCTCCAGCGGCTCAACCATAACGCTGTAGGCGAAGAGGATCACAAGGATCGAGACCAATTGCGTATAAAGCGATCCGAAGGCAGTCGCCAACAGTGCGACCATCATGTTCATCGGAGAGTGCAGCATCATCGGGTTGTTTCCTGTTGCCACGCCAGCGACGGACGAGACGGCTTTGATATGGGTCAGGAATAGAAAGACACCTGACAACAGAAACAGGATAAAGTTTCCCCTGATCTTGGCGACCCGTGTGCCCAGCATCGACATGATCAGATAAAACACGGTCACAAGTGCGAGAATTTGTAAGATATTCACAATGATCGCGATCACAGCATTCGAGTGTTTGGATCGTATTCCATGCGCCACCGCATGGAAGACAAGCTCGGAAGTCGTGAAAGCGCCGCCCAGAAGCGTCTGATTCCGCTTAAAATAAAACACTCAGTACACTCTTTCCCGCTGAACTGCCTGTAAACTGCCACGAAATTCTTGCCGTTCCGTAACCGGCACAGCATAAGGCCCACAAGGATTTCGATCAACAAACTACGGCAACGGAGCATTTTTGTGACCTACGACGCCCTTATTCCCGTAATCAGACGTCTGGCGCTGGAAGCCGGGGACACGATCATGCAGATTTACGAGGCGGATGATTTCGACGTCAAAGTCAAATCCGACGCCAGCCCGGTGACCGAGGCGGATGAGGCAGCCGATGCCCTGATCTCGGCGGGCTTGCGCGCGGCATTCCCGGATATTCTGCTGGTGACCGAAGAACAGGCCGCCTCCCATTCCGAAAAAGGCGACACATTTCTGATCGTCGATCCGCTGGACGGCACCAAGGAATTCATCAACCGACGCGGTGATTTCACGGTGAACATCGCACTGGTCGAAAACGGAGTGCCAACCCGCGGCGTTGTGTATGCACCGGCCAAGGGGCGCATGTTCTACACGCAAGCAGACGGTCAATCAGTTGAGGAAACCGGCGCGCTGAACAAAGCGCAGGCCGGCGACGTGACCCCGATTTCGGTGTCTGAACCGGACAATTCGGCACTTTTGATCGTCGCGTCAAAATCGCACCGCGATCAGGCGACCGAGGATTACATCAACAAATATCAGGTCAAGGACAGCAAAAGCGCAGGCTCGTCCCTGAAGTTCTGTCTGGTCGCTACCGGAGAAGCGGATTTGTATCCCCGCGTTGGCCGCACAATGGAATGGGACACCGCCGCAGGTCATGCCGTGTTGGCTGGCGCGGGCGGCAAGGTTGTTCGTTTCGATGATCACTCGTCATTGACCTATGGCAAGGACGGCTATGCAAACCCGTTCTTTATCGCCTACGCTCCGGGCGTTGACTTGAAGGAGGCCTGATGTCCGTATTGATTGCCATCCCCGCCCGCTATGCCTCGACCCGCTACCCCGGCAAGCCGCTGGTTCCGCTGACCGGGGCAAGCGGCAATGCGATGACCCTGATCGAACGATCCTGGCGCGCCGCCTGTTCCGTATCGGGCGTGGACAAGGTTGTTGTCGCCACCGACGACGACCGCATCCGCGACGTGGCCGAAGGGTTCGGGGCCGAGGTGGTGATGACATCCGAGACCTGCGGCAATGGCACCGAGCGCTGCGCCGAGGCCCATACAGCTTTGGGCGCGGGCTATGAGATCGTGGTGAACCTGCAAGGGGATGCACCACTGACACCACATTGGTTTGTCGAAGACCTGATCGCCGGTCTGCGCGCCGCACCCGAGGCAGGTGTCGCCACGCCGGTTCTGCGTTGTGACGGAGATGCTTTGAACAGCCTGCTGAACGATCGTGAAAACGGCCGGGTCGGCGGCACAACAGCCGTATTTGCGACTGATCACAGCGCAATGTATTTCTCGAAAGAGGTCGTGCCTTTTACCGCCGAAACTTTTGCCGGCACCAAACCGACGCCGGTGTTTCACCATGTCGGCGTCTACGCCTATCGTCCCGATGCGCTGTCAGCCTATCCAACCTGGCCAGTGGGACCCTTGGAGCAATTGGAAGGGCTGGAACAGCTGCGCTTCATGGAAAACGGTCGCAAGGTTCTGTGCGTTGAGGTTGAGGCCAAGGGCCGCCAATTCTGGGAATTGAACAATCCGCAAGATGTGCCGAAGCTCGAAGAGATGATGGCCGCTATGGGGTTGGATTGACCCATTTTCACCTGAACTCCTGTCAAGACGTCATCTAACCGGGCGTGGCACCACAATTTGGAACGAATATGAAAAACATTCTTGTCACTGGCGGCGCCGGGTACATTGGATCTCATGCCTGTAAGGCGCTTTCTCAGGCTGGTTATACGCCTGTAACCTTCGACAATCTGGTCACCGGCTGGCAGGACGCGGTGAAGTTTGGCCCGTTCGAACAGGGCGATCTGTTGGATCGTGCCCGGCTGGATGAGGTTTTCGCCAAATACGAACCCTTGGCCGTGATGCATTTTGCCGCCCTCAGCCAAGTGGGTGAGGCCATGTCCGAGCCTGGCAAATACTGGTCCAACAACGTGACCGGTTCACTAAATTTGATCGAAGCCGCCGTGGCCGCCGGATGTGAGAACTTTGTATTCTCGTCCACCTGCGCCACCTATGGCGAGCATGACAATGTGGTGCTGGACGAAGATACGCCGCAACTCCCGCTGAACGCATACGGTGCCTCAAAACGTGCCATCGAAGATATCCTGCGCGATTTCGAGGCCGCGCACGGGCTGAACCACGTGATCTTCCGGTATTTCAACGTGGCCGGTGCCGACCCTGATGGCGAAGTGGGTGAGTTCCACCGCCCGGAAACCCACCTTGTGCCACTGATGCTGGACGCCATCGACGGCAAGCGCGACGGATTGACTGTTTTCGGGACCGACTACGACACACCAGACGGCACCTGCATCCGCGATTATGTACATGTTTGCGATCTGGTCGATGCCCACGTTTTGGGATTGAACTGGTTGGAACAAGGCAAAGACAGCCGCGTCTTCAACCTGGGCACCGGATCGGGGTTTTCGGTGATGGAGGTGATCAGCCACTCCAACGCCGTCACCAACCGCGACGTACCCTATGCAATCGGACCGCGCCGGGCTGGGGATTGCACAAAGTTGGTTTCTGGTTCTGTGCGCGCTGGCGAGGAACTTGGCTGGTCGCCCAAAAGGTCCACATTAGAGACGATGATTGCCGATGCGTGGCGCTGGCATCAGAACGGCCATTACGAAAAATGAGCCTATTGTGACTGGTACAGGGGAAGATACGCTTCCGCCCATCTCATGGGTGCAAATGTACAAGTTGCGGCTAAAACGGCAGCGGTTGTTGTGGCGGTCCTTTCGCAGCCGCCATCAATTGTCTTGCCTGAACGACCGCACGGCGAACATCAATCCCGGTGGCATTCTGGCCTTCACCACGCTGCGCAATGAAATCACCCGCCTGCCCTGGTTCCTGCGCCATTATCGTGCATTGGGGGTTGATCACTTTCTGATCGTCGACAACGACAGCGACGATGGCTCGGTACCCTTTCTCAAGGAACAGCCGGACGTATCGTTGTGGCAGACCCGGGACAGCTATCGCACGTCGCGCTATGGGCTGGATTGGCTGACTTGGTTGCAAATGCGCTATGGGCACAACCACTGGACCCTGATGGTCGACGCGGATGAGTTGTTGATTTACCCCGATTATGACGCCCGGCCTCTGCGCGATCTGACTGACTGGCTGGATGATAAGGGACGGGTGGCGTTTGGCGCGCTGATGCTGGATCTATACCCCAAAGGCCCGCTGGGGGAACAAGGCTATGATCCTGAAACCGACCCGACCGAGGTGGTGAGTTGGTTTGATGCCGCCCCCTACCGGGCACAACGGCAAAGCCCGCTGGGCAACCTTTGGGTGCAGGGCGGCGCGCGCGAGCGTATGTTCTTTGCCGACGCCCCACGCCGATCCCCGACGCTTAACAAAATCCCGTTGGTCCGGTGGTCGCGGCGCTACGCCTATGTGAATTCGTGCCATTCCGCATTGCCACGCCTTCTGAACGCCAGTTACGGAGGGCCCGGCAACACAGCGCCTTCCGGTGTATTGTTGCACACCAAATTCCTGCCCGAAGTTGTGGAAAAATCAAAGATCGAGAAAGAGCGCCGGCAACACTTTCACGATCCCGAGCAGTTTGCAGATTACTATGACGGCGTAGTGGATCGCCCGGTCATGTGGACGCCAGAGTCCAAGCCATACGACGGTTGGGAATCTTTGCAGCAACTGGGTTTGATGGGAACAATCGACTGGTAAAGTCACAACTCGAACTAACGGTTTTTAAAGTCGTTGCTTCGAAAGATGGAAAAATGGCATAAAACGGCAATTGTCCGGCACCACTCTGGCTTGTACAGCCTCCGGGCACGCTCGCGTAAATAACAAAGGTTGGGCAGTCGCGTGGGCCTATTGGATTCATACCGAATGAGATTGCGGCGCAAGCGCCGTATATTGCGTTGCCTTCGAAAGCGGCGCGACCTTGTTCCCGTTTCCGTAAATACAAATTCGATAGCACGGAAAGACGTCCTGCTAGTCAGCGTCATCCGGAATGAGAAAATTCGCCTGCCGTATTTTCTGACCTACTACCGGCAGCTGGGCATCAACCATTTTCTGTTCGTTGATAACGCCAGCAATGACGGGTCACTTGAATATCTGGCGGGTCAACCCGACGTGTCGGTCTGGCGAGCCGATGCAAGCTATAAGCGTGCGTCGTTTGGAGTGGACTGGACAAACTATCTGTTGCGCAAATATGCACACCGCCACTGGGTTCTGACCGTCGACCCGGACGAGTTCTTTATCTACCCGTTCTGCGATACCCGGCCGATCCGTGCCCTGACCGACTGGCTGGACGGCTGCGCCGTGCGCAGCTTCAGCGCAATGCTGATCGACATGTATCCCGAAGGGCCGGTCGAAGGCGCCATCTATTCCGAGGGGCAAAACCCGTTCGAAATCGCCAAATGGTTTGATGCAGGCAATTATACGATCACAAAAAACCCGACCTACGGAAATCTCTGGATTCAAGGCGGACCCCGCGCGCGGGTATTCTTTAAGGACACGCCGAAAAAAGCGCCTGCGCTAAACAAGATTCCATTGGTGAAATGGGACAAGCGCTATGTCTATGTCAGCTCGACCCATGCGTTGTTGCCACGCGGATTGAATCAGGTATTTGATGAATGGGGTGGTGAAAAAACAAGCGGTGCGTTGTTGCACGCCAAACTTATCAGCACATTGGGCGAGAAGGCCCAGGAAGAGATGGAGCGCGGCCAGCATTACCGCAGCTCTGACGAATATCGCGCCTACGCCGAACATCTGGCGGACATGCCCGAGTTCTGGTGCGACAAATCCGAAGCCTACATCAACTGGCGACAGCTTGAGATTCTGGGCCTCATGTCAAAAGGAAACTGGGCATGAGCAATCTGGGCATCATTATGCTGGTTCACACCGCGCTGAACCGGGCCGGGCAAGTGGCCCGCCACTGGACAGCCTCTGGGTGCCCGGTGGTGATCCATGTGGATCGCAAGGTGCCAAACAAGGTCTATGCGGAATTCGTTGCCGCCTGTGCGAATGACCCGCTGATCCGGTTTTCTGACCGTCATGTCTGCAACTGGGGTGGGTGGGGCATCGTTGCCGCTTCGCAATCTGCCGCCGCACTGATGCTTGAGACATTTCCCGATGTCCGCCATGTTTTCCTGACTTCGGGGTCCTGCCTTCCGTTGCGGCCAGTGGATGAACTGGTCAATTACCTCTCGGACAGGCCGCGCGTGGATTTCATCGAAAGCGCCACAACCTCTGATGTGAGCTGGACTATGGGGGGCTTGGACCAAGAACGCTTTACCCTGAGATTTCCCTTCTCGTGGCGCAAGAACCGCAAACTGTTTGACGCCTATGTGAAACTGCAACGCGCATTGCGCATTCGACGCTACATACCCGAAGGGCTGGTTCCGCATATGGGTAGCCAGTGGTGGTGTCTGACCCGCCAAACCCTGTCGGCCATATTGCAGGATCCAAAACGCGAGACCTATGATCGGTATTTCCGGCGCGTCTGGATACCTGACGAAAGCTACTTCCAGACGCTGGCGCGCCTGTATTCCACCCATATCGAAAGCCGGTCTCTGACCCTATCCAAATTCGACTATCAGGGTCGTCCGCATATTTTCTATGACGACCACTTGCAGCTACTGCGCAGGTCCGACTGCTTTGTTGCCCGCAAAGCCTGGCCCAACGCGGATCGACTGTATCAGGCTTTTCTGACCGATCAGGCCGGCGCCATGAAACCCACAGAGCCCAACCCAAGCAAAATTGACCGGGTGTTTTCCAAAGCGGTCGAACGGCGCACACGTGGGCGTGACGGGTTGTACATGCAAAGCCGGTTTCCACGGCACGGCAACGAAAACGGGCTGACGTCCTCTCCGTATTCGGTTTTTCAGGGCTTTTCCGAAGTGTTCGAAGATTTTGAACCCTGGTTGAGCAACATCACTGGCGCGCGCGTCCACGGTCATCTGTTTGACCCGAAGCGCGCTGAATTCGCCGGCGGAGAAACCATCGTCAACGGCGGCCTCAGCGATTGCGCAAAGCTGCGGGATTACAACCCAACGGCTTTCCTTTCGAACCTGATCTGGAACACGCGTGGCGAAAAACAGTGTTTTCAGTTCGGCCCCGCTGACACGCAAGAGATCAACTGGCTCTTGGCTCGGGACAAGAATGCGCTGATTTCCGTCATAACCGGGGCCTGGGCAATCCCGCTGTTTAGATCAAACCTGAACTTTGCCGATATCCGCGCCGAGGCCGCCCGGCTGCAGCAGATCGAAACCAAACAACTGGAAATCCTGTCTTCTGTCTGGACCAAGGCGCGGGTTCGCAGGTGGACACTGGCAGAATTCGTTGAATCTCCGGTCGAGCCTTTACAGACCGCGGTCGAGGATACCGGAACCACCCAAACCAGCCACCTGACCGAAGCGCCAAAAATGGTGGATCTGTCCGGGTTTGGCCAGTTCCTGCAAAACCTGAAGAACCAGGGCATGCACCCTTATCTGATGGGCGATTTCCCACCGGACGACAGCTTTGCAGACCGGGTCCGGCCATATCGAAAACCCTATCTGGTGCAGTAAAGATAAATGACGCCCCAATTTGACTATTTTATCATTCTTGCAGCCATGCGGACCGGTTCCAACCTGCTTGAGGCGAACCTGAACGCCATCGAAGGAGTCACCAGCCACGGCGAGGCGTTCAATCCCCATTTCATCGGGCGTCTGAAATCCGACACCCTGCTGGGCATCTCGGTGGAAGAGCGGGATCGTGACCCTTCCACATTGCTTGAGGCAATCCGGCAGGCACCAGGGGAACTGAACGGGTTTCGCCTTTTTCAGGGACATGATCCACGTGTGTTAGAGCCAGTTTTGGGCGATCCGCGCTGCGCCAAGATCATTCTGACCCGAAACCCTCTGGACAGCTTCATCTCGTTGAAGATTGCGCGCGAAACCAAGCAGTGGCAGCTGAAAAACATCAAGCGTCGTCGCGAAGCACAGGTTGAGTTCGATGCCGAAGCGTTCATGAAATACCTGAACCGGCAGCATGAATATCACCTGATGCTGTCGCAGCGTTTGCAGCAAAGCGGCCAGACCCCATTTTACATTGCTTATGAAGACCTGAATCAGGTGCACCTGTTGAATGGTCTTGCCGCCTGGCTGGGTGTGTCCGGCAGGCTGTCGGCGATCGACGAAACACTCAAACCGCAAAACCCCGAGCCGGCGCTGGCGAAAGTGACGAACCCCGATGAGATGGAGCAGGCGTTGTCACAAATCGACAGCTTCAACCTGCACAGCACTCCGAATTTCGAACCGCGCCGACGTCCATTGGTGGCGAATTACGTTGCTGCACCAAAGACGCCGCTGATGTACATGCCCATCCGCGGGGGAATTGAAAGTCCGGTAGCAAGGTGGATGGCCGCGCTGGACCATGTTGATGTTGAACAATTGCTGACCAATCAGAACAGGAAACAGACGCGTCAGTGGTTTCTTTCCAATCCCGGGCATCGAAAGTTCGCCGTACTGCAACACCCATTGGCGCGCGCGCATCGGGCCTTTTGCAGACATATCCTCAACACAGGTTCCGGCGCCTATCCGAAAATCCGACACGTCCTGCGCAACCGGCTAAAAATTCCGATCCCCGGACAATTGCGCGATGGCAATTACCCGGTTGAGCAGCATTACGAGGCGTTTTCGGCGTTCCTGACATTCCTGCGTCAAAACCTTGCCCAACAGACCGCCATACGCGTGGATGCGGCATGGTGCAGTCAGTCGCAGGCCCTTGAGGGGATGGCGTCCTTCGCATTGCCCGACCTGATCCTGAGGGAGGATGAGGTCACGACAGCCCTGCCCGACCTGGCGCGCCGGATGGGGCACAGCACACCGCCTTTACCCGAACTCAGTGAACCGGATACCCCGTTCACCCTGGCCGAGATTTATGACGACAAACTGGAAACGCTGGCCGCCCAGACCTACCAGCGTGACTATATGCAGTTCGGATTTGAGCCCTGGAAACCGATTAGGGACGCAGAGTAATCAGCGTTCCCCGGTTTACCATTGAATAGATCTCTTCGATCTCGTCATTCTTGACAGCGATGCAACCTGCAGTCCAATCCGACGTCTTTTTGGCGCGCTTACGCTCTTTGCGACGGTTCGGTTGTCCGTGGATAAAGATATCGCCGCCCGGATCGACACCCATAGCCTTCGCTTTCGCAACATCTTCAGAATTCGGGTACGAGATCCCCAGCGACAGATGATAGCGGCTGTTGGGATTGTGCCGATCAATCAGGTAGCTGCCTTCCGGTGTACGCCCGTCACCGCGCTTTGCTTTGGTGCCGTTGGGCGCAAATCCAAGATCAACCCTGTATTCTTTCAGGATCTTATCATTGTGCAGAAGATATAGTTTCCGCGAGCCCTTGTTGATGACCAGAGAGGTCACTTCGGGTCCGTTGTAAGTTAGAATTCTGGGGTTGGCCGAGGCACAAGCTGAGAGGCTCAGCGTTGCCATTGCACCCAATCCAAATGCTCGACGATCCATGTTCACTGCCTGCTGCTCTTTTTTTCTGTATTATGCCAGAAAATGTGAAAACTGAAATCACTTTTTGATGTTTTGCTGCTCTGTCAGGCGACGTTCGATGCTTTCAAGCCGCTCCAGCACTTCGTCACGATAGGCATCGGTTTTGACTTCGTCCTCGGCATGGTGCGCGTCTTGCATCGAATTCACGATCAGGCCAACCAGCAGGTTTACCACCGCAAAAGTGGTCACCATGATGAATGGCACAAAGAACAGCCAGGCGTAAGGATAGATCTCCATTACCGGGCGCACGATCCCCATGGACCAGCTTTCCAGCGTCATGATCTGGAACAGCGTATAGGCTGAAAGGCCCAGATCGCCGAACCAGTCCGGGAAAGTCTGCGAGAACAGTTTGGTTGAAATCACCGCACCGATGTAAAACAGGATCGCCATAAGAAGGAACACGCTGGCCATGCCGGGCAAGGCCGAAATAAAACCCTCAACCACGCGGCGCAGGCGTGGCGCGACCGAGATAACGCGCAGCACCCGCAAAATCCGCAATGCCCGCAGCACCGAAAGGCCGGACCCACCCGGTACAAGAGCGATGCCGACAATCACAAAATCAAAGACATTCCAGCCGTTGGTGAAAAACCTGCGCCCTGTAGCCAGCAGTTTAATCGCAATTTCAACAACGAAAATGGTCAGGCAAAGGCTGTCCAGTGTTACGATCAATGGACCTGCAACTTCCATAAGGGTGGGTGATGTCTCCATCCCCAGCAGCACGGCGTTGAAGATTATGACACCGGTAATGAACTTCCCGAAAGCTGGTGCTTCGACAAGGGTCAGCAGGCGTTGGGTGATCCCCATTCGGGTAGTCTCCTGTAAGTCTTAAGGGTTCAGGGTGAACCGTGCCGCAAGTTCGGTGTGTGACGACCATCGAAATTGGTCAACAACCTGTACCCATTCAAGGGTGTAGCCCGCATTAACAAGAATTTTCGCATCGCGGGCGAAGGTCACCGGGTTGCAGGACACATAAGCAATCACCGGGCGCAGTGCCTGCGCCAGTTCGGTCACTTGCGCCTCGGCCCCGGCGCGTGGCGGGTCGATCACCACAGCATCAAAAGACTTTAGCTCATCCGGCATCAGCGGTCGCCGAAACAGGTCTCGTGCTTCGGTCGTTATCCGTTTGAGGCCCTGCGCCCTACGCCATCCTTGATCCAGCGCTTGCGTCATCGCTGCTTCGCCCTCGACGGCGTGAACCTCGGCCTCCTCTGCCAGGGGCAAAGAGAATGTGCCGCTGCCGGCAAACAGATCCACAATGCGTTTGGAACCACCCACAGCTTCAGAAACCGCCTTTAATAGAGCCTGTTCTCCGTCTTTTGTCGCCTGTAGAAACGCGCCGGGCGGCGGAACAACACTTGCCTGACCAAAACGCTGAACGGGTGGCTGGCGCATGGCAATCACTTCACCGTCCCAGCTAAGCCGGGCAAGACCGTGTTTCTCGGTCGCTTGTGCCAAAGCCGACTCAAGCGGGCCGTCCAGCGCTTTGCCGCCTTTGACCGCCACATCAAGCCCGGCCTCGGACAAGGTTAGCGTCACCGCCAACACGCCTTTACGGCTGCCACCCAGAACCGCCAGTGCTTCGGCCACCGGAATGGCCGCGATCAGGGCCGGGTCGAGCAAATGGCAATCCGGGATCTCGGTGATCGTGTCTGACGCACGGCCATGGAACCCGGCCAGAGTACCCTTTTTGGTCCGTCGAACCGCAATCGTCGCGCGACGCCTGGACCGTTCTGGTGACGTCTGGATCGGGCGCATCAACGCCTCCAACCCCTGCGCCGCCAGCGCGGTGCGCACCACCTCGACCTTCCAATCCGCAACGAATCCATCTGCGGCGTGCTGCAACTGGCATCCACCACAGGACTTGTAGTGACGACACGGTGCCTTGACCCGCTGGTCCGAGGGCGTCTCGACACGGATATCCGTCAGGAATTGATCCAGCAGCGTGCCGCTGACGACCTCACCCGGCAAGGTGCGCGGAGCGTAAACGGGGCCATCAGCGATGCCGTCGCCCTGATGACCAAGGCGGGTAATAGTGTAGGTTTGCGTCATGGGGTGCCTGATACCGGGGCTTGGCCGGCAACAAAACCCTTATTCCGCAGCTTCAGCCTGAATGAACCCGCCTGACTGACGATGCCAGAACCGGGCATACAGCCCACCCTGGTCCAACAACGCGTCATGTGTGCCGGTTTCCACGATACGCCCTTGGTCCAGGACAATAATCCGGTCCATCTCGCTGAGTGTGGACAACCGATGCGCGATAGCCAGAACCGTCTTGCCTTGCATCACCCGATGCAACGCCGTCTGGATCGAGGCCTCAACCTCGGAATCCAGCGCCGAGGTTGCCTCATCCAGCACCAATATTGGCGCATCCTTCAAAATGGCGCGCGCCAGCGCAATCCGCTGTCGCTGGCCACCGCTAAGCTTCACTCCGCGCTCGCCCAGATGTGCTTCATAACCGGTGCGTCCGTGGGCATCCTGAAGGCTGAGGATGAATTCATGCGCCTCGGCCTTTTTGGCCGCCTCGATCATTTCCTCTTCCGAGGCGTCAGGGCGGCCGTAAAGAATATTCTCCCGCGCCGACCGATTGAACATCGCGGTTTCCTGCGTGACCATGCCGATCTGACGGCGCAAGCTGTCCTGCGTTACTCCGGATACGTCCTGACCATCTATCAAGATCGTGCCCTTTTCACCGTCGTACAGGCGCAACAGCAGCGAAACCAAGGTTGATTTCCCTGCCCCCGAAGCGCCGACAATGCCCAGTTTCTCGCCGGGGTGCACGGTCATGTTCAAGCCTGATACACCGCCAACATCCCGACCATAGGCAAAACTTACATGATCAAATGTGATCTGGCCTTCGGGCACGGACAACTCCGCCGCGCCCGTTTGATCCTCA
This sequence comes from Ruegeria sp. CDSA033, assembly GCF_059612305.1. Taxonomy (NCBI): domain Bacteria; kingdom Pseudomonadati; phylum Pseudomonadota; class Alphaproteobacteria; order Rhodobacterales; family Roseobacteraceae; genus Ruegeria; species Ruegeria sp. CDSA033. Next base: position 289,022 of record NZ_JBXWQI010000003.1, read on the forward strand.
ACCCGTTCACGCTTGGCCAGCGTATTCATGCCGTTCTCGATCTCACCCACGTTGGCGTAAAGACCCATGAGGGTGAAACTGACCCAGCCGGTCATCTGGGCAATGCGGATGGAAATGGCACCTGCAGCCACAATGTCACCGGCTGTCGCAGACCCCGCTTGCCACAGCCACAGCGTTGCACCTATCAGCAAAACCGGCAGAACCCCGGCCAACAGCATCAAGATAAAGCGGAAACTGGCCGACAGACTTCCGAACGCCAACATCTTTTCACGTAGATCAACCATGGAATTCCGCGCGGCATGATCTTCGAATTCCGAATGAGCGAACAGTTTAACGGTCTTGATATTGGTGATCGTGTCGACAACTTGCCCGGACACCATCGCGCGAGCGCCTGCCCGCGCCGCTGAGCGTTTACGGATGCGCGGCAGATACCAACGGACAAGCAGGAAATACACAACCAGCCAAGCCGCAAATGGCAACATAACCAGCGGATGAATAGACCCTAACAAAAGCAATGAGCCCGCCAGCGAGGCCAAGGCAAACACGATCGCACTGATCGTCTCGGACACCACCGACGCCATCGCGTTGGATGTTTGCATCTGCTTTTGCGCGATCCGCCCGGCAAAATCGTCGTCGAAATATGTGACCGACTGGCCCAACGTCCATCGGTTCAGCTTGGCCAGAACCAACGGCGTGATATTGGGCATGACGATATAGTTGTTGGTCAGCGACGAAAGCCCGAACAGGGCCGGGCGCAGTAGCATAAAAAATGCAACGACCCCAAGGATCATCCAGACGTTGTTGGCGGTCAGAAAGTTCCCAGGCCCGCTTGTGGTTGCTGCGTCAATGACCAGGCCCAGCATCCACGCTGTGCCCGCCTCCATCGCACCCGCAGTAGCCGAGAAAAACGCTGCGACGAAGATCATTGGCCATGCGCCAGACAGACACCAGCGAATGAACGCCCCCAGCGTTTGCGGCGGGGGCGTTTCGATGTTCTTGAACGGGTTTATGAGGTCGGCAATCCTCATTCAGCGGCCTCCGGGTTCAGGAAGCCCCCAGATTGCCGTGCCCAGAACTGGGCGTAAAGCCCACCTTGCGCCAACAATTCGGAATGCCCGCCCTGTTCAACGATCCGACCACCATCCATGACCAGAATACGATCCATCTGCGCAATGGTGCTCAGCCGGTGGGCAATGGCGATCACGGTTTTTCCTTGCATCATACCGTAGAGAGTTTCCTGAATTGACGCTTCGACCTCGGAATCTAGGGCGGATGTCGCCTCGTCCAATAGCAAAATGGGTGCGTTCTTCAGGATCACCCGCGCCAGCGTCACGCGCTGCCGCTGACCGCCGGACAGTTTCACACCTCGCTCGCCCACATGCGCATCATACCCCGTGCGTCCTTCTGGGTCTTGCAGATCAAGGATGAACTCATGCGCCTCAGCCTGTCTGGCGGCGGCGATCATCTGTTCTTCAGTGGCATCGGGGCGACCATAGAGGATGTTGTCACGCACCGACCGATGCAACAGGGCGCTGTCCTGCTGAACCATACCGATATGGCTGCGCAAACTGTCCTGCGTGACCCTGGCGATATCTTGATCGTCAATCAGGATCGCGCCCTGTTCAACGTCGTAAAACCGCAAAAGCAGCTTAACTAGGGTCGATTTTCCCGCACCCGACCGCCCGATCAGGCCGATCTTTTCGCCTGGGTGGAGGGTCAGATTGATGTGATCCAGCCCCCCGGTCTTGCGACCGTAATGGTGTGACAGATCACGGATGTCGATCTGGCCCTTGCTCAGCTGCAAGGACTTGGCATTCGGAACATCCAACAGGTCAACGGGCTGGGCAATGGTCTGCATGCCTTCGGCCACGACACCAAGCTGACGAAAGAAGCTGGTCAGCGCCCACATGATCCATCCAGTCATCGCGTTCAGTCGCAGGGTCAAAGCAGTCGCCGCCGCAACGACACCCACAGATGCACTCCCTTGCATCCACAGGGAAATGGCCCAACCAACCACGCCGACGATCAGCAAACCGTTCAGAGCGACCAGTACCGCATCCATTATGGTGAAAATCCGCATTTCGACCTGAAAGGTACGACGCGTTTCTTCAATGGCTTCGCGGGCATAGTCCAACTCTTGTTCGTTATGGGCGAACATCTTGACCGAATGGATGTTGGTATAGCTGTCCACCACCCGACCCGTCACAGCCGAGCGCGCATCGGACGCAGCCTGCGAAGCCGGACCGACCCTTTTCACCGTCCAGCGCACCAGAATGGCGTAAAGCGCGAACCAGATCAGAAGCGGCAACAGCAACCGTGGATCCGCCGCCATCAACAGGATCGCCGCGCCAATCAGATAGGCTATTGAAAATGAGATGGCGTCAAACACCTGAAACACAGCCTCGCCTGCGGCAGGCGGCGTTTGCATGATCCGGTTGGCAATCCGACCGGCAAAGTCATTTTCGAACCACCCAACGGATTGGCGCAGAACGTGTTTGTGGGCACGCCAGCGGATCAAGGTGCCAAAGTTCGGCAGGATCGTGTTGTTTAACAACAGCACATCCACGACATGCAGCATCGGGCGCAGCAGCAGCACAAACGCCGCGACCAGGATAAATTCGGTGCCGTGGTTCTGCCAGACCTCGGCCGGAGGGCCCGACAGCAGGTCAACCACTCGGCCCATGTAGTAAATCAGGCCAACTTCGACTGCCGCAACAACGACAGAGATTAAACCAGCCCAGAAGAACACCCGCATGAACGGTTGCGAGTAATCCAGCATGAATGGCCACAACCGCGTCGGCGGCGTGTCGGTTTCCTTGTAGGCAACAAAAGGGTCAACGAGGTTTTCGAAATAGCGAAACATGGAGAGTGCTCCGGTTGAGCAAAAAGTAAGTCATGCGAAGAAAGATGGCGTCAGAACACCACCCCTACGGGTCAAAGTGTTCCAGCCTTAGCTGTCCCAGATCCCGTAATACATTCGCATCCCTCCATTCATGTGACAGGGGCAAATAATCATAAACTCTTTTACTTGTCATCCCCTTTTGAGACTTCCTTTATCCGCCAAGCAGATCTTCGCGGCCCAGTGTAAACCCCGAGGCGATCCACTTCGCCTCAAGATTGGCCAGTTTCTTGCCCAGCGCAGGGCCGGTAAACTCGGGGATCAGATCGGTTGCCCTGATCGGGAAGGTCGCGCCCGCACCAACGTGGAGATCGTGCTTTATCGAGTCTAACCAGGGTTGTTCCAGAAAGGCACACCGCAATAGTGCTTCATGAAGCCCGTCTGTTTCACCGTACCGAAATCCCAATTCGGCAAAGCTGGCCGGGCTGGACGCTTCATCCCGCATTCGGGTCAGGCGCTGCAATTGCGCGCGGCTCAGGCGCAGAGATTTTGCGACTTCGGGCGGCGCGATCGCCGCCAGTCGCCGCACCGGTTCCGGATCAGCGCCAGCCTGCTGCTCTAGTGCAATCAACGGGGCCAATGCACGATCATCAGCACCCGGCAATAGTTGCACCAGTACTCCGGCGCTGCGCATTGCGGCAACGGACGGCGCAGGGTCCGGTGCGCCAAGCAGTTTCAAAAGCTCTGCCCCCACGCGTTCACGGGACAAGCCGGCCAGACCATCCAGGTTGGACGCAATGGCGGCCAAAGCGTCGGGATCGAACCCTGCCTCGGCATCGCCATACCATGCGTGAAACCGGAAATAGCGCAGCGAACGCAGGTAATCCTCGCGAATGCGGTTTGCAGCGGTTCCGATGAACCGCACGCGGCGCGTCTGCAGGTCTGGCAAACCGTTCAGAGGGTCCAGCAAGATACCGTCGGGCTGCGCATAGATCGCGTTCATCGTGAAATCGCGACGCGCGGCATCCTCTTCGACCTTATCGGAAAAGGCGACAACAGCGCGCCGGCCATCAGTTTCCACGTCACGGCGAAAGGTGGTGATCTCATGCGGGATGCCTTGGCTAACCACGGTGATTGTGCCGTGATCAATCCCGGTGGGTATGGCCTTTAGCCCTGCGCTCTGTGCCAGCTCGACCACTTTGTCGGGCCGCGCATCGGTGGCGATGTCGATATCCGATACCGGAGCGCCCAACAGCGCGTTGCGCACACACCCACCCACAAACAAGGCTTGGTACCCGGCATCGGTCAGGGCAGCGCAGACCTGTTGCGTTGCCGATTCCGACACCCAGTCTTCTTTGATTTGCGTCATTCGTTGATCCGTGCTGCCAATCCCCGCAGAATTCGGGCTGTTGCGCCCCAGATGTAATAAGGGCCGAAAGGTACCGTGAAGTAATACCGCCTTTGTCCCCGCCAGCGACGCGATTCAACGATATAATTCGCGGGGTTGAGCACATGTGCAAGCGGAACCGAAAATACCTCTGCCACTTCGCCCGGTTCAGGCATCGGTTGGAAAAGTTCCCGCAGGATCGCCACCACAGGTGTGACCGTGAAGGAGGTCACCGTTTCATGCGTTGGCAAGTGGCCAAGAATTTCCGGCATTTCCTCCGGCAAGCCGATTTCTTCGCGCGCCTCACGCAGTGCGGTGGCGGTTACGTCCGCATCGCCGCTATCCTGCTTGCCGCCTGGAAACGCTATCTGCCCCGGATGATGCTTAAGCGCCGAGGATCGCTTGGTCAAAATCAAGCGCGGGGCGCCATCTGCTACTGAAATCGGAACCAAAACACCGGCAGGGCGCAGTTTGCGACCCTCAGGCAGGGCAAAATCGGGGTTCAGGTCGAAATCACTGGACCCGTTGCCGGGGCGGCGCAAGGCCGCCCGCAGCTGATCTGTTGGATCAGGCGTTGTCAGCATCAAATCCGACCGTAGCAGGATCCAGCACATAATGTGCACCACAGAACTGACAATCAGCCGTCACGTCGCCTTCGGGCGTGGTCATCTTTTCGATGTCCTTGGCCGAATAGATCGACAGGCTCTGCCGAACACGGTCTTCTGAACAGGTACAGCCGAATTGCACTGACTGCGCATCGTATACCCGCGGCTGTTCCTCGTGAAACAGCCGGACCAACAGATCCGTAGGTGCAATCGACGGACCGATCAGTTCCAAATCGTCGACCGTATCCAGCAGGATGTTGACGCGACCCCAGTTTTCACCTTCTTCACCATCGACAAGGTCATCCGCCGTCAGGATGTTTCCGTCGCCCTCACTGGATGCCACGAAGGGCGAAGCCTTAGGCATGTGCTGCAGCATGACACCACCGGCGCGCCAATGTTCGCCAACGCCGGGTTCGGTCGATTTGCCAAAGCTCAGCGAAAACCGGGTCGGTAACTGTTCCGACTGGGCGAAATACGCCTCGGCACAGGCACTCAACGACCCACCGGCCAAGGGGGTGATCCCCTGATACGGCTGGGTCCCCTCACCCTGATCGATCATGATGGCAAAATACCCCTCACCCACTTGATCGAACGGCGCACCATCGGTCAGGCGATCGCGGTCAAAGCTGGCATAGGCGCGAATGCGGGCCGACTCACCCTCTTGCTGAGGCGCGTAATAGTCGGTCGCAATCATGCGCACCGGACCTTTAGACTGAACCTGCAGGGACAGCTTCCAGCGCAGCGCAACAGTCTGGCCGATCAATGCAGTCAGCAGGGCCATCTCAGCCACCAGAGCCTCGACCTTTTCTGGATAGTCATGCTGGCTCAGGATGCCATCAAGCACACCATCCAGACGGGCCACGCGGCCGCGCATATCCGATACATCAAGTTGAAAGGGCAGGACGGTGTCGTCCCACGCGATTTTTGTTCCAAGAGACATGGGGTTTCCTTACACGCCACAGGTTGGCATACCGCCAGCATATAGGTCGAACTATTCGGGTTTTAAGGGGCCATACATGATCAGACGGTTTGGTGAAACCCCTCAGGCCGGGCGAACATATACACGCCGGGTGGGTGTTTATGCGTTGCTGCCCCGAGGCCGCAGCCTTTTGCTGACCTGTCAGACAGAACCCGGACCCGATCTGCAATTGCCCGGCGGCGGAATTGATCCGGGCGAATCACCCATCACTGCCCTGCACCGAGAAGTGTTCGAGGAAACCGGCTGGTTGATCGCGTCGCCCCGCCGCATCGGCGCTTTTCGTCGGTTCACTTATATGCCCGAATACGATTTGTGGGCCGAAAAGCTGTGCCATATCTATCGCGCGCGTCCCATCCAGCGCATGGGTCCACCGTCTGAGCCGTTCCATGAAGCCATATGGATGGACACCGCCGATGCGGTCCAATTGCTGGGCAATGACGGAGATCGCCACTTTGCCGGGCTGCATGAACAGCGGCTTTAGTGTCCATTGTATTCAAAGAAAACAGCCGAAACGTCATCATCCATACCTCGGCTAGGTGCCATCGCTTGCGTCAGCCGCCAGAACATATCGTCCAGGAATTCCGTTCCGATCCGATCCGGCCCGCAATCCAACGCCATCTGTCGCAAGCCATCCTCGTCCAGCAGGCCACCGTCGGCGAGACTGCATTCTGTGAACCCATCGGAATACAGCAATAGCCTGTCGCCGGGTTGCATGTAGAATTCGGTCCGCTGAAACGTGACGTCCGGTAGCAATCCGATTGGCAACCCGCCTTCGCCCAGAAATTCCGTTCTGCCGTCCTGACATAGCAGCAGCGGGTGCGGGTGCCCGGCCTGTACCATTTTCACATGCCCGTTGCGCAAGTCTACGATGGCATAGACCATCGTGAAGTACTCTTCGATCCCCGTATCCGCCATCAGTCGCGAGTTCAGGGTTTCGGCTACTTCTTCCGGCGGTAGCAGAGCATAAAATTTGTCGAACCGCCGCGCCATCGCCACGTTCTGATCAAAATGATTGCTGGACAGATAGCCCCCCAAACGCGCAGTCATCATCGCAGACGTGATGCCATGTCCGGACACATCGATACTGTAGAACCCAAGCCTGTTCACACCCGGAGAGAACATCCCCACCAGATCGCCGCCGATATGACCGCAGGGTTTCAGCAACATGCTGACCCGGGACTTGCCGAAATCGCGCGTCAGCTCGGGTACCAGCGATTCCTGTATCTTGCGTGCCTGGATCAGGTCCTTGTCGATTGCGTCATGGGCGACACGCAGCTCCTCAAGCGCGGTTTCGATCAACTGATTTTTCTTGGACAATTCGCGCTGCATATCCAGAATACGCGCACCGGCTGATATACGCGCCCGTAGTTCATCCGCCTCAAGCGGTTTGATCAGAAAATCATCCGCACCGGCATCCAGACCGCGCGCCACTTCTTGCTTTTCGCTTTTGGAGGTCAGCAGGATGAAATAGCTGTATTGCTTGTTGTCCAAGGCGCGGAACGCCTTGCAGAAATCCAGCCCGCTCATCCCCGGCATAACCCAATCGCTGAGGACAAGATCCGGCGGGTCCGCCGCGCACATTTCAATCGCAACGTCGCCGCTATCGGCCTCAAGCACGTCGAAGCCCCATTTTTTGAGCGAGGCGACTAGAATACGGCGCTGCAGGCGGCTGTCATCGACGACAAGCACCTTTTGGATCACACCAAAATCCAGATCTGATCCACTGTCTGCCTGACTGACCTTTGTCACCTTAACCCTCTGCCCAGCGGCGCTTATCGGAATGGGAGGACCCTATCGCGCCGCAGTTTAACAATGGGTGAAAGCCGAAATTCATTCCGCTTAACCTGCTCTTTACTGGTTCCGCGGTACCAAATCCCCCGGCAGATAAAGCGAGGATGACATGATCAACTGGTCCAGGGTCCGGCAACTAAGGGACGAGGTTGGCGCCAGCGAGTTTGATGAGGTGGTGCAGATCTTTCTTGATGAGGTGAACGAGGCACTAACCCGGCTGCGGAACGACACCGCCCGCACAGAGTTCGAACAAAACCTGCATTTTGTGAAAGGCAGCGCCCTGAGCCTTGGGTTCGAGGCTTTGGCCAAACTGTGTCAGGACGGGGAACGGCAATCGGCACAGGGGGACAGCCAGGCAGTCGACTTTGCCAATATCCTCAGCATTTTTGAACGCTCAACCGCCGAATTCAAGGCTGGGCTGGAAGATCTTTGATGAACAAAGCCATATTCGGGACCCTCAGGCGCAAGATTTTCACACCAAACCCATCCGAAGATCGGGGTTTCTTGAGGTTGAACTCCACCCCTCAAACCTGAGTGAAAACCCAACGCCCTTCTTTTTCAGGATCCGCAACCCGGCCTGTCGGTACAATGCCACGCCGCCCTGCATACTGCAGCTCTCTGCTCGTGCGTCCCAGTTCGCGCGAACCTTGGCGTTCATTCCTGCGCGCGACCGTGCATTTTCTGCCGGTTGTTAAAACTCTGATCAGTGCCGACCAAAGAAAGAAACCCATCTGAAGGCTTTCAAATAATGCATGTCTGTTCCGGTTAGGCTTTCTGCGACAACCCCAAGCTGGCAGCGATAGTTTTTGCTGCCGCCAGAAAACTGAACTCCTGCACAACGTATTGCGCGAAGTCTGTGCGCTTGCGGCGTTTCGCAGCCGATTCCGATTTTGCCTGCGTGATTAAGTCCGCCAACGGCGAGTCATCATCAAACATATATATGAATTCCTCGAACCCATCAGGCAGACCTTTTATTCGGTCTGAAATCAGCGGGACTGCACAGGCAAGCACATCGAAGACCCGGTTGGAAATCAGACCATTCTCACGCATCGGGGCGCGGTGATCGTTCAGGACGACGCCCGCAGATCTATATAGTTGACCCAACTGGAGGTTCGGAACGCTTGCAGCACGAAGGCGATCCGCGTTTAATTTCCTGTCCCACCTGTCTCCGTAGACGTCGACAGGCAATTCCTCGGTCAATGCTTTTTGAATGACCGGCCGAACTTCCCATCTTCGGTAATTGTTTCCGACAAACAGCGTAGGACCACCATAGTCACGCTCGCCCGGGTAGAAAATGCGATGATCCGTTGCCTGAAAAAGAACGGAATCCTGAGGGCGAGTTTTGATTCCTTCGAAAAAAAGACGCGATGCAAAGAAGTTGGCTGTATGATTGTCGGCCTCTTTTGAAACCTCGCCCTGAATCATCTCGCTGATTAGCCAACTGGCAGAGCCCTGTTTTGCTTCATACGGATACTTCAACTTACCGCGAATCAAAACGGCCGCTTCGTCGGCGTCAGATTTCGATGACCACTCGTTGTGATCATCTACCCGCGCGGGAAGACCAATGTCAGAAAATGCGTCAGCAAGGCTGTGTGCATATATTTTTTCCCCCCAACTGTGCTGCTTGCCTTCTTGATAGGGTGATTTCACAGCAATCAGGACTGGGTCAGTTCTGCGCGATGTTGAGGATCTTTTTTTTTTGCCGGGGCAGATTTGACGGCACGCATGAAAGAACGCTCAAGCTGTGCGAAACGATCATATTCGTCATTCGTCAGCGTCAAACCAATGCCTTCCAATACCATTCTTGCGGTGCCAAAAATTCTTGTTTGATCGTATGAAATCTTGGGCGATCTATGCATCAGGACCTGCCTGACACCGCGCGCGATCACCCACCCCAACGGAATGTCTTGTTCTGCCTGCCATTCGACATCAATTTGCTTTAGCCCGCTGGGGGTTCTGATGAAATTGAATGGTGTAGCGTCGACATAAGAACCGTCGATGGTCCAGTCCTCACTTGAGTTGCTGTCCGCTGCTTGCGTGCACTGGGCTTTCAGATGCTCTGCCCAAGGCACAAAACTCCGCCAAAGACGGACGGGACGTGGGGTTCGGTGCATCTGGCGGATAATCTGGCCACCCTCGCTGACGCCTGAAACATATGGCGCGGAAGAGGTGTTGTGACAAATGGTGTAAGGGCCGACGTCAATTTTCCGGTCCGGCTCTGAGATTGCTGTCGTTTTTTGAACGGATATCTGACCTCTGCGGGGCACAAATGCGGTCTCGCAGGTAAATGCCAGGTGCCGTTTTCCGATGTTATGCGTGAACGCAAGTTTCGTGGCGTGTTTGAATTTCCGAGAGCTTGCAACGATCAGAAACGAGTTGGCGAACTCACCAAGAAGCCCGGCCTTGTTTAGAGTAGAAATGGCAAGACCGTCTGCGAATGCTGGCTCCCACTTTCGGCTGTAGTCGCGTGAACGGGTGCCCAGAAGCAGATCAGAGGAATTGAAGTCTGGAGCAGTAAGGCCGGCCTCGGTAAGCAAAGTCTCACAGACTTTGTAATCTGGAAAAGCGTATTGGAATTCTTGATGTTCAAATCCTCTGTCAGACAATAGATTCGCTATTTCCCGCTTACTAAATGTTTCAGCTGAGCCCCCATCATACAAATCGTGGATTCCGTAGTAAGGGCTTCCCACGTGATCTTCTGACGCCCCGTTCCAGTACTTCAAACCAAGCTTGTTCTCGATCGCGATGACCATTTTACCGCCAGGCTTTAGGTGCCGCTTGGCCACTTCCAAATAAGAACCGAACGGGTCATTCTGGTCACCAAACAACGGCGCATATTCCAGCACGCCAATAAAGAGGACCCAATCGAATTTTTTGTCGGACTGAAACTTGGTGAAATTGTCGACATAAAACTCGGCGTTTGGCAGGTCTTCGCAACGTTTTGATGCGGTTCGTGCACGCGAGACCGTTCCTTCGACGGACGTTAGATCCACGCCCTGCTCTGCCAGATACCTTGAAATGGCACCGCAACCGCAACCTAACTCCAGCACCGACTGGTTTTTCTTGAAGTCCAAGCCTTTGAGCACAAAGTGACGCTTGGACGAGAAATGGTATTCCGAAGCCCAATCCGTGATCAATGCGTCAATCTCAGATGAATTTACGGATCGATCCTTGCAGCTTGATACACCATTAAAGAGTCTGTCCTCCTTCGCGACGCCATCCGAATAGAGGATGTCTGCGGAATCGTTGCGAACCCAAATGTTGTGTTCGGCATCTTGTACGTATGTCATTTTGATCAAGCTATCTGAGGATGTTGGTGGCTGTACACTATCCGGCAACCGGAGCTGTCTCTAGAGGGAATTTGGACAAAAGCGTTCCCATTCCGTTGACCTGCACCCACGCTGCCGAGCGAACGACGACGCCACAAGCCGGCCCGTGATCCAGCAGCCGTCGAGTTTGCACTCGTCAGATCACAAACTGCGCCAGCGTTTCGTCTTCGGTGATATCGGTATAGGTAAAGCCCGCATCATCAAGATGCGCGAACAGGCGCACAAAATTCTCAGGCTTTCGCGTTTCGATACCGATCAGGACAGATCCGAAATTGCGGGCCGATTTTTTCATGTACTCAAAGCGGGCAATATCGTCCTCAGGACCTAGAATGCCCAGAAATTCCTTCAACGCGCCTGGACGTTGTGGCAGGCGGAGGATGAAGTATTTTTTGACGCCCGAATATCTCTGCGCCCGTTCCTTAACCTCGGGCAAGCGTTCGAAATCGAAATTACCGCCCGAGGTGACGCACACCACTGTCTTACCGCGAATGAAGCTTTGCACGTCGCCCACGGCCTCAACCGCCAGGGCCCCCGCTGGTTCAAGAACGATGCCCTCGACGTTCAGCATCTCGATCATCGTTGTGCAGATACGATCTTCGGACAGAACCAAAACGTCGGACAAATGGCGGGATTTCAACAGCTCAAATGGCTTTTCACCGATCCGACCAACGGCCGCGCCGTCGACAAACGTGTCCACGTGATCCAGAGCCACCGGATGGCCCGCCGCCAAAGCCGCGCGCAGACAGGCGCCACCCGCCGGCTCCACGAACAGACAATGCGTCCGATCCCCGAACCATGTGGCCACGCCAGACGACATGCCACCACCACCCACTGGCAAGATGACATGATCGGGAACCTGTCCAAGCTGTTCCTCAATCTCAACCGCTAAGGAAGCCTGACCTTCGATCACATCCTCATCATCAAAGGGCGACAGAAAGTACCCACCTTGCTGGGCGCACCAGTCTTGCGCGGCGGCCAGCGTGTCGTCGAAATAGTCTCCGGTCAGGTGGATCTCGATATTGTCGCCGCCGAAAATCCGGGTCTTCTGGATTTTCTGCTGCGGCGTGGTCACAGGCATGAAAATAACACCGCGTACGTTCAGATGTTTGCACATATAGGCAACACCCTGCGCATGATTGCCCGCACTGGCGCAGACGAACAGATCCTGCCCTTGCTGCTTGCGCATGGCATTGAACGCGCCGCGGATCTTGTAAGACCGCACCGGGCTGAGATCCTCACGCTTAAGCCAGATATCGGCGCCATAGCGGTCGGACAGGTGGGCATTCCGTTGCAACGGCGTTGCCGGAAAAACAGAACGCATCACCTGTTCGGCAGCGCGGGCGCGGGTCATGAAATCGGTCATGCCGGTTTCCCTGCCCCATCACTGCTGAAAGGGCAAGGAATACATATGTGTACGGCTCACGAGAGTTCGCGTTTCTCGATATAGACGCCATAGATCGTGGTCAGGATGCTGACATTGATCAATGGGATAACCAGCATACTTGCAAACAACACGATCAAGACACCGATAACCGGGACAAAGAACAACAATGACGCCAACAGTTGAAGCAGCAATTGGAGGAGAACGGATAAAATGACCAGAAGCACAATTGCACCGTTGGCACCCGAGGTTGCCTGCCAGGCCTCCGACAGCTTTATCGGTTTTCCTATGGCTGCGCCGGGTAAAATAGGCGAAGCCCGATAAAACCCGATGGTGAAAAAGATAATCAATGCCAACCAGACCAAAATCCCCAACACCGCTGAGGCTTGCGCCATCAATCCCATGATCAGCATCGCTGGTAACATAATCACAAAGGCTATGAGGCCAAGCATAAGAAGACGCCCGAAATAGGCGAGAACCCGGTCGAACCGGAAGGGTGGAACCAGCCCGGTCGGGTATTCCTCAAGCAGGACAAATCGGTGCCACGACACGACAATCCAGAGCATGACACCCAAGACAACCACCATTAAACACAACGTAAAACCCGTGAAGGAAGCTGCTGTTACTCCTTCGGGGAAGCCGGTCGTTTCACTGTCGAATTCTTCAAAAGGGATGCCGAACAGAAAAAACAATCCGATGACCAGAAGCCCGCCGATAAGCGCAGGCACAACTGAAATCTGCAGCGCTTGTTTGAGGTTCCTTAAAACCATCTTCACCGAATGCACCAAAATCTCTAATCCCAGCACGTATACCGCCCTTTCAACCAATCCTTGTTCTATATCCGACCGTTTCACCCCAATTCCGGGCCTGCGTCAATCCACACAGCTTGCCCCCGCGTCCAAAACCCGCTAGGGGCCAGTCGTTCTACGCATAAAGGGAAGTCAGATGTCCGCGCCCAAGAAAGTTGTTCTGGCCTATTCCGGTGGCCTTGATACCTCGATCATCCTGAAATGGCTGCAGACCGAGTATGGTTGTGAGGTCGTAACCTTCACCGCCGATCTGGGTCAGGGTGAGGAACTTGAGCCAGCGCGCCAAAAGGCCGAGATGCTGGGAATCAAGCCCGAGAATATCTTTATTGAGGATGTCCGCGAGGAATTCGTTCGCGATTTTGTCTTCCCCATGTTCCGCGCCAATGCGCAGTATGAGGGCCTGTATCTGCTGGGCACCTCGATCGCGCGCCCGCTGATTTCGAAACGTTTGGTTGAGATTGCCGAAGCCACCGGCGCCGACGCGGTTGCCCACGGCGCAACCGGCAAGGGCAATGATCAGGTGCGGTTCGAACTGGCGGCTTACGCGCTGAACCCCGACATCAAGGTGATCGCGCCCTGGCGCGAATGGGACCTGACCAGCCGCACCAAGCTGCTGGAATTTGCCGAAGCGAACCAGATCCCGATCGCCAAGGACAAACGCGGCGAGGCACCCTTTTCGGTCGATGCCAACCTGCTGCACACCTCGTCCGAGGGCAAGGTTCTGGAAGACCCCGCCGATATGGCCCCCGACTATGTCTATCAGCGTACCGTCCACCCCGAGGATGCGCCGAACGAGCCTGAATTCATCGAGATTGGCTTCGAAAAAGGCGACGCGGTCAGCATCAATGGCGAAGCGATGAGCCCCGCAACCATTCTGACCAAGCTGAACGAATATGGCGGCAAGCACGGCATCGGGCGTCTGGATCTGGTCGAGGGTCGCTTTGTTGGCATGAAATCGCGCGGCATCTATGAAACACCGGGTGGCACCGTCCTGCTGGAAGCGCACCGTGGCATCGAATCCATCACTATGGACCGTGGCGCGATGCACCTGAAAGACCAGCTGATGCCGCAATATGCGGAAGCAATCTATAACGGCTTCTGGTACTCCCCCGAACGCGAAATGCTGCAAGCTGCGATCGACAAGTCGCAGGAACACGTCACCGGCACCGTCCGCGTGAAACTGTACAAAGGTCTGGCATCGACCGTTGGCCGCTGGTCGGATCACTCGCTGTATTCAGAGGAACACGTGACCTTTGAAGACGATGCCGGGGCATATGATCAGAAAGACGCAGCCGGATTTATCCAGTTGAACGCCCTGCGTCTGAAATTGCTGGCCGCGCGCGAAAAGCGTCTGTCCAAGTAAGTCGCGCCATTGTTGGATGATGAACCCGGTGTCCAAGAGGGCGCCGGGTTTTTCTTTGTCTTCGTTGACCAGTCAGTTCCAGTAGCGTCACCCTTGCCTGTTTCGTCCCTTTTTCTTTACGCAAGGGTCAACAGGGAAAGGGTAGACCATGCTTAAGGACATCGCCGACGGGATTCAAAAAGGTCTGAAAAACAAGTCATTTGACGGCTCTCTCAAATTCGATTGCGGCGATGACGGGGTGATCGTGCTGATCGACAATCAGGCGACGACGCTAGATCAGGATGCCGACTGCACGATCCGAATTTCGCAGGAAAACCTGACCAAGCTGCTGACCGGCAAGCTGAACCCAATGACCGGCGTGGCATTGGGCAAGCTCAAGATCTCGGGCAATATGGGTGTGGCGATGAAGCTGGGGCAATTGTTGGGCTAAGCTCCGATAAACTCGTCTCACCAGCGCGTGACAAACCATGTCAGCGGATTGCAACGGCAGAAAAGTCGGGGCAGCCTGATCTTAGAAGGAGATCTGCCATGACCCGGACCGCATACCTCTGTTTCGTTAAACCGTCGCTTCTGTTTGTCCTGATCACACTGGCCGCGATGTTGCGCGCCCTGCCCGCACCAGCTGCCGGCACCGAAACCCTGACCGTCGCCGGAGGGTGTTTCTGGTGCGTTGAATCCGATTTTGAATCTGTTCCCGGCGTAATTGGCGCCGTATCCGGCTTTACCGGTGGTAAGACAGCCAATCCGACTTATGACCAAGTGACGAAAGGTGGCACCGGCCATTACGAGGCTGTTCAGATCACCTTCGACTCTGCGCGGGTTTCCCGTGAAACGCTGCTGAGCATGTTCTTCCGTTCCGTTGATCCAACCGATGCAGGCGGCCAGTTCTGTGATCGCGGCAACAGCTATCGCACTGCTGTATTTGTCTCTAACAAAGGCGAAAATGCGTTGGCGCAGAAAGCCAAAGCCAATGCGCAGCAAGCGCTGGGTCAAACCGTAGTCACGCCCATCTTGAATGCGGGCACCTTTTACCCGGCCGAGGCTTACCATCAGGATTACTACAAGGGCGACAAGCTGGTGCTCACCCGCTTTGGTCCGAAACGCCAGAAAAACGCATACAAAGCCTACCGCAAAGCCTGCGGTCGGGATGCGCGCGTCAAACAGCTCTGGGGTAGCAACGCACCTTTCGCCGGGTCCTAACCGAACCGGGC
This sequence comes from Ruegeria sp. CDSA033, assembly GCF_059612305.1. Classification (NCBI taxonomy): domain Bacteria; kingdom Pseudomonadati; phylum Pseudomonadota; class Alphaproteobacteria; order Rhodobacterales; family Roseobacteraceae; genus Ruegeria; species Ruegeria sp. CDSA033. Next base: position 304,716 of record NZ_JBXWQI010000003.1, read on the forward strand.
CTCCAGCACCTCTTTGAGGTCGGGAATAACATCCGCCGTACCGTGCCGCGTGACCATCAGGGCCGCGGCACGATTTGCTTGTGCAATCGCCTGCGGCATCGGCAACCCGCGGTCCATTCCGGCCAGAACGTATCCGGTAAAGGTATCCCCCGCGCCGGTCGTGTCCACGGCTTTCACCTTGTGTGCCGAAATCTCAAGTGCCTCACCATCCTTGGGTAGGTAGCGCGCGCCCTTAGACCCCAACGTGACCAGTACATGCTTAACGGGCAATTCAGCGACGGATTGGCCCGTACTTTCGCGCAGCTGTTCTGCTTCGACCTCATTCAGGATCAGGAAATCCAGATAGGGCAGCACCGCCTGTACGGCATCAGCCTGAAACGGCGCTGCGGCACAGCATACGGTCAGTCCCAGATCACGGCCCATGCGGGCGGCCTCGACCTGGGCGTTGGTCTCGTTCTGCATGACCAGCAGATCACCGGGAACAGCCTGCGATAAGGCCTGTCCCAGCTGATCCTGCTCGATGGCGTGGTTCGCGCCGGGATACAGAATGATCTGGTTCTCACCCCGCTCGTCCACCGCAATGATCGCGTGACCTGTGGGCATGTCGACCTCGGCAATGAACCGGGTGTCGACGCCATATTCGGTCATGCGATCCAGGGCCCAGCGCCCGTCCGGCCCAATGCCACCGATATGCGCCACACGCGATCCGGCACGCGCCGCTGCAACGGACATGTTGGCCCCTTTGCCACCCAGAAACCGCTCCAAGTTTGAAGCGGCCAGGGTTTCCCCGGCAGTGGGCAGATGCGGCAGGGCATAGACCATGTCCGCATTGATCGAGCCTAGGTTCCAGATCGTCACGGTTTATCCAATATCGCAAGAGGCCAGAATGGCCATGTTCAGAATGTCATTTGCTGTCGAGCCAGTCGAACAGATCTGAATCGGCTTATCGACACCGGTCAGGATCGGGCCAATGACGTTCGCGCCACCCATCTCTTGCATCAGCTTGGTCGAGATTGAGGCCGAATGCCGTGCTGGAACAATCAGGATATTGGCTGGGCCCGTCAGACGCGAGAAGGGATAAGCCTCTTGCTGTTCCACGTTCAGCGCCACATCCACGGTCATCTCGCCATCATACTCGAAATCGACGCCGCGCTGATCCAGAATCTCGGGCGCTACATGCATTTTCTCAGCCCGTTCAGATACCGGATAACCGAAGGTGGAAAAGCTGACAAAAGCAACGCGTGGGTCCAGCCCCAAATGCCGCGCGACCGAGGCCGAGCGTTCGGCGATATTGGCCAGATCATGCTCATTCGGCCATTCATGGACCAGCGTGTCACCAATCAGAACGATCTTACCCTTATGCAACAGCGCCGTCACTCCAACGGCCCCATGTTCGGCATCAGCGTCAAACACATGATTGATGCGTTCCAGCACATGTGCCGATTTCCGCGTTGCACCGGTGACCATGCCATCGGCGTGACCATGCGCCAACATCAGGCAAGAGAACACATGGCGGTCTCGCGCGGCCAGACGGTGGATATCCTTACGATCAAAGCCACTGCGCTGCAGCCGTTTGTACAGGAAATCCTTATAAGCTTCGAGATGCGTGGTGGTGGAGGCGTTAACCACCTCCAGCTCGCGCACCGCGTCCTCCAGACCGGCGGCTTCCAGCTTTTCCTTCACATCGTCTGGGCGACCAACAACCAGCGCCTTGCCAAAGCCGGATCGCTGATACATCACCGCCGCGCGCAAGACGCGTGGATCGTCGCCTTCAGCAAAGATCATCCGGCTTTGCGCCTGACGTGCACGGGCGTTCAGGCCGCGCAGGATGCTGGCGGTCGGGTCCATGCGGGATTTCAGGCTCAGCTCATACGCGTCCATATCAATGATCGGGCGTCGGGCTGCTCCGGTGTCCATCCCGGCCCTTGCCACGGCGGGCGGAATACGGTGGATCAGACGTGGGTCGAACGGCGTCGGGATAATGTAATCCCGGCCAAAGGTCAGAGATTTGCCATAGGCCATAGCAACCTCATCCGGCACATCCTCGCGCGCCAGATTGGCCAGTGCATGGGCGCAAGCGATCTTCATCTCGTCATTGATAGCGCGGGCGTGAATGTCCAGCGCGCCGCGGAACAGGTAAGGGAAGCCCAGAACGTTGTTCACCTGGTTCGGATAATCGCTGCGCCCGGTGGCGACGATGGCATCAACACGAACCTCATGCGCCTCTTCCGGCGTAATCTCAGGATCCGGGTTCGCCATGGCGAAAATCACCGGATTGTCCGCCATGCTGGCGACCATATCCTGCGTCACCGCGCCTTTGACTGACACGCCAAGGAATACGTCCGCGCCCTTCATGGCCTCTTCCAAGGTGCGCAACTCTGTGGTGATCGCGTGGGCCGATTTCCACTGGTTCATGCCCTCTGTCCGGCCCTGATAGATCACGCCCTTGGTGTCGCAGACGATGCAGTTCTCGTGTTTTGCGCCCATCGACTTGAGCAGCTCGATACAGGCGATACCCGCAGCGCCCGCGCCATTCAGGACGATTTTCACGTCTTCGATCTTTTTGCCCGAGATACGCAGCGCATTCAGCAGACCCGCCGCACAGATCACGGCCGTGCCGTGCTGGTCGTCGTGGAAGACAGGGATATCCATCTCTTCCTTCAGGCGCTGTTCGATGATGAAACACTCGGGCGCCTTGATGTCTTCCAGGTTGATACCACCAAAGGTCGGTCCCATCAGGCGCACGGCGCGGCAGAATTCGTCCGGGTCTTCGGTATCCAGCTCAATATCGATCGAGTTCACATCAGCGAACCGTTTGAACAGGACTGATTTGCCCTCCATCACCGGTTTCGAACCCAGCGCACCCAGATTTCCAAGGCCCAGAACCGCCGTGCCGTTCGAGATCACCGCAACCAGATTGCCCTTGTTGGTATAGTCGTAAGCAGTCTCTGGGTTTTCGGCGATAGCTTCACATGGAACAGCGACGCCGGGGCTATAAGCCAGCGACAGATCGCGCTGCGTGGTCATGGGAACAGTGGCCTGAACCTCCCACTTGCCGGGTGTTGGGTCGAGGTGAAAGGCCAGCGCCTCTTCTTTGGTGATCTTCGCTTTGGGCATGTGATGGGTCGTTTCTTTACATCTGCGGGACTTTTGCCTCATAGCGCAGGCAGGCGCGCGCCTCAACGAGAATACTTTTCACCTTTCGTCGAGATGGGTGGATTTGTAAGGTCGCGACCGGAATACGCCAAAAGGGGTCAGCCTTGTCCACAGTCACGCCGATGATGGCGCAATATCTCGAAATCAAAGAGGCGCATGCCGATGCCTTGCTGTTTTACCGCATGGGCGACTTTTACGAGATGTTCTTTCAGGACGCCGTCAACGCCGCCGAAGCGCTGGACATCGCCTTGACCAAACGCGGAAAGCATAACGACACCGACATTCCGATGTGCGGCGTACCGGTCCATGCGGCTGAAGGGTATCTGCTGACGCTGATCCGGAAAGGGTTTCGCGTGGCCGTCTGCGAACAGATGGAAAGCCCGGCTGAAGCGAAAAAAAGAGGCTCTAAATCGGTCGTAAAGCGCGATGTTGTGCGCCTCGTAACGCCTGGCACTTTGACCGAAGATGCCCTGCTTGAGGCTCGCCGCCACAACTTCCTGGCCGCCTATGCCGAGGTTCGCGATGAGGCCGCGCTGGCTTGGGCCGATATCTCGACCGGGGCGTTTCACGTGATGCCTTTGACCTCAGTGCGCCTCAGTCCCGAATTGGCCCGGCTGGCACCATCCGAGTTGATCGTGGCCGATGGCATCCAGGACAAACTGAACGAACCCGTTATGGATCTGGGTATCTCGCTGACCCCAATCGGGCGTGCCAGCTTCGACAGCACTGCGGCGGAAAAGCGCATATGCGGGCTGTTTCACGTGGGCGCACTGGACGCGTTTGGCAGTTTCGGCCGGGCTGAGATTTCCGCCATGGGCGCACTGATCGACTATCTGGAAATCACGCAAAAAGGCAAACTGCCGCTTCTGCAAACCCCATTGAAAGAATCTGAGGACCGAGTCGTTCAGATCGACGCTGCCACGCGGCGCAATCTGGAACTGACCCGATCCCTGTCCGGTGGCCGCGCGGGTTCGCTGCTATCTGTGATGGATCGCACCGTCACACCGGGTGGTGCACGACTGTTGGACCAACGGATTTCCAGCCCATCCCGCAATCTGGACGTCATCCATGGGCGGCTGGATGCGGTAACTTTTACGGCCGAAGACAGCCTGATCACATCAGACCTGCGCGAGGCTTTGCGCAAAACCCCGGATCTGGACCGGGCGCTGTCCCGCCTGTCACTGGATCGGGGTGGCCCGCGGGATCTGACCGCCATTCGCAACGGTCTGACACAGGCCGCCGCAATCGCCGAACTCTGCACGGGTCAAGACCTGCCGGTTCTTCTGGCCACCGCCCTGCAAAATCTGGTCGGATTTGACGACCTGCTGAACCTGCTTGACGAAGCGCTTGTGGCCGAACCCCCATTGCTGGCCCGGGACGGCGGGTTCATCGCCCCGGGTTATGATGCCGAACTGGACGAAGCCCGCACCCTACGCGACGAAGGTCGTTCCGTCATTGCCGGGTTTCAGCAGAAATATGCGGAACACACCGGCATCACGTCACTGAAGATCAAGCATAACAATGTGCTGGGCTATTTCATCGAAACTACGGCCACCCATGCCGAGAAAATGCTGAACCCACCATTTTCTGAGACCTATATCCACCGTCAAACAACCGCCAACCAGGTCCGGTTCACGACCGTGGAGCTGTCCGAGATCGAGACCCGCATTCTAAACGCCGGAAACTTGGCGCTTGAGATCGAAAAACGGCTCTATGCAACGCTTTCTGGCGAAATTCTGGATAAGGCCGCACGTCTCAACCAAGCAGCGCGCGGTTTGGCTGAACTGGATCTGACCACTGCTCTGGCCGATCTGGCGCGTGGTGAAAACTGGTGTCGCCCGCAAGTTGATGCCTCACGCGCGTTCGATGTTCAGGGCGGAAGACACCCGGTGGTCGAACAGGCATTGCGCCAGCAAAACGGCGACGCCTTCATCGCCAATGATTGCGATCTCAGTGCTGACAAAGGCGCGGCGATCTGGCTGCTGACAGGTCCCAACATGGCCGGTAAATCGACCTTCCTACGCCAGAATGCCCTGATTGCCCTGCTTGCCCAGATGGGCAGTTACGTGCCTGCGGAACAGGCGCATGTCGGGCTAGTCAGCCAACTGTTCAGCCGCGTCGGAGCGTCGGATGATTTGGCTCGCGGACGCTCGACCTTTATGGTCGAAATGGTCGAAACCGCCGCCATCCTCAATCAGGCTGATGACCGCGCTCTTGTTATTCTTGATGAAATCGGTCGCGGTACGGCCACCTATGATGGCCTCTCCATCGCCTGGGCCACGCTGGAACATCTGCACGCCTCCAACAAATGTCGCGCCCTGTTCGCAACCCATTACCATGAACTCACCGCACTTGCCGGCAAACTGGAAGGCGTGGAAAACGCCACCGTTGCTGTCAAAGAATGGGAAGGCGAGGTGATCTTCCTGCACGAAGTCCACAAAGGCGCGGCTGACAGGTCCTATGGTGTCCAGGTCGCCCAATTGGCAGGACTGCCAGCTTCAGTCGTTGAACGTGCTCGTATCGTGCTGGACCAACTTGAAAAAACCGAACGTGAAGGGGGAAAGCAAAAGACCCTGATCGACGATCTGCCTTTGTTTTCAGCCGCCCCGCCACCGCCACCACCAGCGCCCAAAGCTTCTCCGGTAACCGGCATGCTGGACGATATTCTGCCGGATGAGCTTACCCCGCGAGAAGCACTCGACCTGATCTACAAACTGAAAGAGGCGGCCAAAACCTGACCGCCCCTTCATCTTTTCAAAAATACTCTCGCCCAAGGCTTGGCTTCAACGAAGCCAATTAACTTGCCGGAGTAGACGACACCCCAACCTGCGCCGGCCGCAGCAGGCGATCATGCAACATGAAGCCTTCTGCGGACACCTGTATTATGTCACCTGCACGGGTACCCGGCACCGGGGCCTCGAACATCGCTTCATGCACGTTGGGATCAAACCGGTCGCCAACTTCGGGCGTGATCACTTCCATCCCATGCTTTTGGAACACGTCCTTCAGCGCACGCATGGTCAGTTCCACGCCTTCCAGAAGGGGTCCTGCCACTTCTTTCTGCTCATCGGTCGCGGCTTCAAGCGCACGTTTCATGTTGTCGTAAACCGGCAGCATGTCGCGGGCCAGTTTCGATCCGCCATATTGTTCCGCATCGCGGCGCGCCCGGTCACCCCGCTTGCGGGCGTTTTCCGCATCCGCCAGCGCGCGCATGAACTTGTCTTTGAAATCATCCCGCTCAGCACGCAGCGCATCAAGTTCCAGCGCTTCTTCACTGATCTCGGCAAATTCCTCGGCCAGCTCTTCCGCCTCGGCGGCTGCGATATCGTCCAGAAATTCTTCGTTTTTGGGCTCTGCCATCTCTTACCCTCTAGCTCCGGTCGGAAATCAGTTTGCCGACCAGTTGCGCCGTATAATCCACGATCGGCACGATCCGCCCGTAATTCAGACGAGTGGGTCCGATGACCCCAACCGCACCAATTATCTTTCGATCAGCGTTCATATATGGAGACACCACCAAAGAGGAACCCGAAAGTGAGAAAAGTTTGTTCTCAGAGCCGATAAAAATGCGCACACCCTCGCCTTCTTCGGTCAATTCGAGGAATTCAGCAATGTCTTGCTTTCGCTCCAGGTCGTCAAACAACGTTCGGATTCGGTCCAATTCCTCGGCTTCGCCTGGCTCTCCCAGCAGATTCGCCCGCCCGCGCACGATCAAACGGGCCGAGTCTGTCCCGTCCCCATCCCAGGCCGCCATGCCGCTTTCGACCATCTCGCGCGCCAATACATCAATTTCCTGCCTGCGCGCGGTAATCTGGGTCTGCATCTGACGCAGCACTTCGCTGAGCGTTCGTCCTTCGATCAGAGAGTTCAGAAAGTTCGCCGCCTCGCGCATCGAACTGGGTGTCTGTCCCGGCGGAGGCGTAAATAGCCGGTTTTCCACATGCCCGTCCGCAAAAACCAGAACCACCAAAGCGCGGTCATGGGCCAGCGAGACGAACTCAATATGCTTGATCTCGGACTCTTGCTTGGGGGTAAGAACCAGCGATGCGCCATGTGTCACGTGTGACAAGGCCGAACCAACTCGGTCCAGCATCCCGCCCACATCACCCGCGTTAGAGCCTAGTGTTTCATCCAACTTCTGCCGATCGTCTACACCAAGATCACCCACTTCCAGCAACCCATCGACGAACATCCGCAGACCCATCTGCGTGGGCACCCGGCCTGCACTGACGTGCGGGCTGTCGAGAAGACCCAAAAATTCGAGATCCTGCATAACATTGCGTACGGTGGCAGCGCTGACCTTTTCCGACAATGTGCGGGTCAGCGAGCGGCTTCCGACCGGTTCGCCGCTGTCCAGATAGCTCTCGACGATCAACCGGAACACCTCGCGTGACCGGTCATTCATTTCGTCCAGAACTCTACTTGCTTCGCTCATCGGCAATCCTCTGCTGGATTGGCATTAAATCGCAGACATCTGAAAGGTCAATCGGGGTTGCATCCTAAGGCACGGGGACGTTATCCCCAACCCAGCAAACAAAGGATTTTCCATGCGACCCTCAGGACGAGATTTAAGCGAAATGCGCGCCGTTTCAATCGAAACGGGGTTTACCAAACATGCCGAAGGTTCCTGCCTGATCAAAATAGGCGATACCCATGTCCTGTGCACCGCCACGATTGAGGATCGCGTGCCGCCGTTCATCAAAGGCTCGGGCCTGGGTTGGGTTACTGCCGAATACGGCATGTTGCCCCGCGCAACAAACACCCGCATGCGGCGCGAGGCGGCCAGTGGCAAGCAAGGCGGCCGTACCGTAGAAATTCAACGCCTGATCGGTCGTTCGCTACGCGCAGGCGTGGATCGGGTTGCGTTGGGTGAGCGTCAGATCACCGTGGACTGCGATGTTATCCAGGCTGATGGCGGCACCCGCTGCGCCTCGATCACCGGTGGCTGGGTCGCGCTGCGTCTGGCCGTGAACAAGCTGATGAAAACCGGGGACGTCATTTCCGACCCGCTGGTCGATCCCGTCGCGGCCGTATCCTGCGGCATCTACGCGGGCCAGCCGGTTCTGGATCTGGACTATCCTGAAGACAGCGAGGCCGGTGTTGACGGTAACTTCATCATGACCGGATCAGGCAAACTGATCGAAGTGCAGATGAGCGCCGAGGGCTCTGTTTTCAGCCGTGATCAAATGAACCAGCTGATGGATCTGGCAGAAAAAGGCGTGGGTGAGCTGGTTGCGGCCCAAAAGGCAGCCACCGCATGACCCGCAAGTTCGACGGCGACAGGCTGCTGGTGGCCACGCACAACAAAGGCAAGCTTGAGGAGATGACCCATCTCCTTGAGGCCTTCGGCGTGAAGGTTGTTGGAGCGGCAGAGATGAACCTGCCGGAACCGGAAGAAACCGAAGATACGTTCGTCGGTAACGCCCGGATCAAGGCCCATGCGGCGGCACAAGCCACCGGCCTGCCTGCCCTGTCGGACGATTCCGGAATCACGATCGACGCGCTGGACGGCGCGCCCGGTGTCTACACCGCCGATTGGGCAGAAACCGGCAATGGCCGCGATTTCCTGATGGCGATGACCCGGGCACATGATGAGCTCGAGGCCGCACAGGCGCCTCATCCACGCACTGCACAATTTCGCTGCACACTGGTCCTGGCCTGGCCCGATGGTCATGACGAAGTGTTTGAGGGCGTCATGCCCGGTCAGCTTGTCTGGCCCATCCGTGGGGAAAACGGCTTCGGTTATGACCCGATGTTCCAACCGGACGGGCACGATGTGACCTGTGCGGAAATGGTTCCGGCGGAAAAACACAAAATCAGCCATCGCGGACGCGCCGTAAACGCCTTTGTTCAAGGCTGTTTCGGTGGATGACTGGCGGCATGGAGGCTTCGGCCTCTATGTTCACTGGCCTTTTTGCGAGGCTAAGTGCCCCTATTGCGATTTCAACAGCCATGTTTCAAAAAATATTGTTCAAAAACAATGGCTTAAATCGTATTTGACTGAACTGCGTCGCTCGGCATCTGAAACCCCTGACCGGGTTTTGAACACAATCTTCTTTGGTGGCGGCACGCCGTCCCTTATGGCACCAGAAACGGTGGCAGCCATTATCGACGAGGCGCGCAAGCTCTGGCGCCCTGCGAACGACATGGAAGTCACGCTTGAGGCCAACCCCGGATCGGTCGAGGCAGGCCGGTTTGCCGCCTATCGCGATGCGGGCGTGAACCGCGTTTCCATGGGTGTTCAGGCCCTGAATGACGAGGACCTGCGCCGATTGGGTCGTATCCACACGGTCGCCGAGGCCCGTGCCGCCTTTGCCATCGCCCGCAACTGCTTTGACCGTGTCAGCTTTGACATGATTTACGCGCGTCAGCACCAAACCCCGAAGGCCTGGCAAGCGGAGCTGACCGAGGCGCTGTCGATGGCCATCGATCACCTCTCGCTCTATCAATTGACGATCGAGGAAGGCACCGCCTTTGGGGACCGGTATGCAGTTGGTAAGCTGCGTGGACTGCCCGAGGATGACCGCGCCGCCGACATGTATCTGGCCACACAAGAGATCTGCGAAGCCCACGGCCTGCCCGCCTATGAGGTTTCCAACCATGCCCGTCCGGGGGCAGAATCCCGGCACAACTTGATCTATTGGCGTTACGGAGATTACGTTGGTGTCGGCCCCGGCGCGCACGGGCGTATTACGCTGGACGGCCAGAAGATAGCGACAGAGACCTATCTGTCACCCAACGCTTGGCTCAGTGCTGTTGAAAAAGGAAACGGCGAGAAAGAAAGATCATTGCTATCTACGCAAGATCAGGCAAGTGAATACCTTATGATGGGTATGAGAATTGCTGAAGGACTAGATGTTGATCGTTTCAATGCACTTTCCGATCTCACACTGCCAGAAAACAAACTGAGAGACCTGGAAGAGCTGGGTATGATACACCGATCAAACGGCCGATTGATCGCCACCAAAGATGGTCGCGCAGTCCTGAATGCGGTCATTCGAGAGTTATTGGGATAAACGATGCAGTACCTCTGGGCCGCAATGGGATTGATCTGCGTCGGGTTGGCTGTTGTCGGCATTGTGTTGCCGCTGCTGCCGACGGTCCCGTTTCTTTTGCTGGCCGCGTTCTTTTTTGCCCGATCTTCCTCCCGACTGCACACTTGGCTGGTCAGTCATGGAACCTTCGGGCCGATGATCTTGGATTGGCAACGCTCGGGCGCCATTCGTCCGGCCGCAAAAAAGGCGGCCACCCTGTCGGTTGCCGCCGTTTTTGGATTGTCTGTCGTTCTTGCGCTTCCAAGCCACGTCATGATCATTCAGGCAGTTGTCCTCAGCGGGGTTATGATTTTTATCTGGACCCGCCCTAACGGCTGAGCTTGGCGCAAAGATCGTCCAATTGATCAAGGTTTTCGTAGGTCAGCACGACCTGCCCCGTTTCCGATCCCGCTTTGTGGTTGATGGCTACTTTCATCGCCAGAATGGCCGAAAGATCCTTTTCCAACGCGCGCGTATCCGCATCCTTGCCAGCATTCAGATTTCTGGACCGCGGCGCCGCCTGAGGAGCATCCCCCTGCTGTTGTTTTTTCACCAGCGCTTCAGTCGCACGCACGCTCAGCCCGTCCTTGACGACGATCTTCGCCAGCTCAGAGGGGTCTTCAGCCGTAATCAGCGCACGGGCATGACCGGCAGACAGTTTTCCTTCAACAACAAGCTTCTGAACGTCCATCGGCAACGACAGCAAACGCAAAAGGTTCGCAATATGGCTGCGGCTTTTACCCAGTGCTTCGGCCAGCTTTTCCTGTGTATGGCCGAAACGGTCCATCAACTGCTTGTAACCCGCAGCCTCTTCGACAGCATTCAGGTCTGCGCGTTGGATATTCTCGATAATGGCGACTTCCAGAACTTCGGTGTCGTCAAAATCCCGCACGATAACCGGGATATCATGCAGCTGCGCCATCTGAGCCGCACGCCAGCGGCGTTCGCCTGCCACGATTTCATAGTCGCCACCGCGAACCTCACGCACGATCAGCGGTTGAATGATGCCCTTTTCTTTGACCGAGGCCGCAAGTTCATCCAATCGCTCTTGCTGAAAGGTTCTGCGTGGCTGGTTCGGGTTAGCGCGCAGTTTTTCAATCGGGACTTTCATATCCGGACGGCGCGGATCCGAGGAAATAAGCCCTTCGGTATCCTGCGTCACATCCGCCATCAAAGCGGAAAGTCCCCGGCCCAAACCTCTGGGTTTTGATTTCTTGACGGCCATGGTGCCCTCCTCACTGTCGCTTAGGCGGCGACTTTCTTGTTCTTGTGCATGACTTCCCGGGCCAGATGCCGGTAAGCCATCGCCCCCAGTGATCCCGAGTCGTATTGCAATACGGGCAACGCGTAAGACGGAGCCTCGCTGACCCGCACGTTTCTGGGTATCTTGGTTTTAAATACCATCTCACCCAGATTGTCACGCGCGTCCTTTTCGACCTGACGGGACAAATTGTTGCGGTTGTCATACATGGTCAACACCACACCTTCGATTCTAAGGTCCGGATTCGCGGTTTGGCGCACCTCTCGGATGGTCAGCATCAGTTGCGACAATCCTTCTAACGCAAAGAACTCACTCTGCAACGGCACCAGGACAGAATGTGCAGCAACCATAGCGTTGACGGTCAGAAGGTTTAACGAAGGCGGGCAGTCGATCAGCACAAAATCCAGGTCAAACTTGTCGATAGCGGTTTGACGCAGTGCGTCATGCAACAGATAGCTGCGTTTTTCATTGGATATCAGCTCAATATCCGCCGAGCTTAGATCAACCGTCGCCGGGACAACAAACAACCCCTCGATTTCGGTTTCCTGAACGACTGCCTCTAAAGGCGCGTCATCCAGTATCAGGTCATACGTCGTCCAATCCCGATCCTCGACCCCCAACCCGGTGGACGCGTTCCCCTGAGGATCAAGATCGACAACCAGCACTTTGCATCCAGCCTCGGCCAGACCGGCCGCAAGGTTGATTGCCGTTGTGGTTTTCCCAACCCCGCCCTTCTGATTGGCTACCGCAATAATCCGGGGCCCTGAGGGACGAGACAAATCAACCACGTGATACTCCTTTGATTTTAAGGATAACGGCCTGAGGCTCAGTTAAACTTGTAATCGGGTCAACGTCGAAATTCCATTCTTCCTGCGCCTCTTCCAGCTCTTTTTTCCACCTTTCGCCTTTCGGCAACAGCGCCAGCCCCTTTTTGCTCAAATGTCTGTCGCAAAAGGACAATAGCGTAGGAAAATCAGCAAGAGCCCGCGCAGAAAGGATATCTGCGCTCAACGGTTCAACCACTTCGATTCGCTTGGAAACAACAGTGCATTTCGCGCCGCACACACGTGCAACGTTGCGCAGAAAGGCAGATTTTCGTTGGTCACTTTCAATAAAGATGAACTGGGCATCTGGTGCGTCTTCAATGGCCATTATGGCACAAACCATCCCGGGGAATCCGCCTCCGCTACCTAAATCTACCCAGTTTTCGAATGGGCCTGCGCATCTATAAACTTGTACGGAATCCTTTATGTGTCGAACCCAGATGTCATCCAAGCTTTTCCGTGAAACAAGATTGATCTTCGGGTTCCACCGCCTAACAAGCTCCACATAGGTTGTGAGACGCTCGAATGTTTCACGTGAAACATCCAAATCATCAATAGTGGTCCCATTCATACCTTGCGGACCTTCTGATCGCGACGAAGCTTAGCCAATAACAACGTCAGTGCCGCAGGGGTAACTCCTTCGACACGCCCCGCCTGTGCAATGTTCTCGGGCTTAGCATTTGAAAGCTTTTGCTTCATTTCAGAAGATAGCCCTTCCATCGCAAAATAGTCGAAACCCCGTGGAATCTCATATGATTCATCGCGTTTCATCGCCTCAACATCTTTTTGTTGCCGGGCAATGTAGTTTGCGTACAAAGCGTCCCGCTCTACTTGCAGACGGATCTCCTCCTCAACACTCTCAATCTCGGGCATCAGAGGAACAAGATCACCAAAGTGAACATCCGGGAACGCCAGAATAGCCATCCCGTCCCTGCGGTTTCCATCTTGATTGACATTGATACCAGCTGCTCGAACTTCTTTTGGAGTAAAGGTTTTTTCTGTAAGCTGGGACTTTGCGGCGGACAACCTCTCCATCTTGCTTGAAAACATGCTGCTCCGCTCACTGCCAACACAGCCGATTTCCAGCCCAATTGGCGTAAGGCGCTGGTCTGCATTATCGGCACGTAGTGACAAACGGAATTCTGCGCGTGACGTGAACATGCGATAAGGTTCCACAACACCGCGTGTTGTCAGGTCGTCGATCATCACGCCGATATAACTGTCAGCACGTGTAAAATGCAGCGGTTCCCGGTCAAGCACCTTTAGCGCAGCATTCAACCCCGCAACCAAGCCTTGCGCAGCTGCTTCCTCATATCCTGTAGTTCCGTTTATTTGCCCTGCTAGATATAGTCCTTCGACATCTGGTAGCGCGAGAGTCGATGTCAAAACACGCGGATCCACATAGTCATACTCAATTGCATAACCAGGCTGCAGGATCTCTGCCGCCTCAAGACCTTTGATTGAACGCACATACTCAAGTTGCACGTCCTGAGGCAAAGAGGTCGAAATCCCGTTCGGATAGATCGTGTGATCATCGACACCTTCGGGTTCCAGGAAAATCTGATGTGATTCCTTATCGGCAAAGCGAACGATCTTATCCTCGATGGATGGGCAATACCTGGGGCCCACCCCATCAATATGTCCGCCATACATCGCCGATCGAGACAAGTTTTTTTCAATGATTTCGTGCGTCCGCGCGTTGGTATGCGTGATTCCGCAAGAAATTTGAGGGGCAATCACCTTTGTTGACAGGAATGAAAACAAGGTCGGGTCATCATCCCCATCTTGCTGTTCCAGACCACTCCAATCAATCGTCCGACCATCCAACCGCGGCGGTGTTCCTGTTTTCAAACGCCCCAAGGGTAGTTCGAAACTGTCAAGCCGTTCTGCCAATTTGACTGACGGGCGATCACCCATACGACCGCCGGGCCGAGATACATCCCCAATATGAATGACACCGCGCAAGAAGGTTCCGGACGTCAGGATAACCGTTTTACTCTTGATTTCAGAACCGTCGGCCAGTTTCACACCTGAAACTTGGTTCCCGTCCATCAGGAAATCGACAACTTCCCCGGTAACGACGAAAAGATCTGGTTGTTCTTCCGTCTCTTTCTGCATGGCCGCACGGTATAGCGCACGATCTGCCTGTGTTCTGGGACCTTGAACGGCTGGTCCTTTGCGTCGATTTAGCAAGCGAAATTGAATGCCGGCCTGATCGGCAACACGTCCCATGACACCATCCAGGGCATCAATTTCGCGGACCAAATGGCCTTTACCCAGCCCACCAATTGCCGGGTTACAAGACATGACGCCTATATCTGATTCGGTCAATGTGACCAGTGCTGTCTTGACACTCATACGCGCTGCCGCATGAGCTGCTTCTGTACCCGCATGGCCTGCGCCAATTACAATCACGTCGAAATCTGAATGTTTCACGTGAAACACTCCTTACTTACCCAGGCAGAAACTCGAGAAGATCTCATCCAAAAGGTCTTCAACACCGATTCTGCCAACCAAGGTTTCTAGCGCACGGATTGCCGTGCGTAATTCTTCTGCTGCGATATCATACAGGTCTGGACCCGATTCCAGAACCGCCATAGCAGAACTCAGGGATTCCCGCGATTTGATCAAAGCAACCCGGTGCCTTTCCCGTGTCGCGATACCACTGCTTGTGGTTCGGGTACTAAGTACATCCGAAATCTGGGAAATGAGTTGATCTAAACCCTGCCCGGTTTTTCCGGATATTCCACCTTCGGACGAATCTCGAAGGTCAGATTTTGGCAAAACCTGTATATCGCCATTCACCATCTGAACACCCAGGTCCTTCGGGTCATCCGTCAGAAACACACGCAGATCAGCTGAATCCGCCCGCTTTCTTGCCAGTTCGATTCCCAGGCTTTCGACGTGATCCTCGGTTTCCCGCAATCCTGCGGTGTCCAGTAAAGTGACCGGAAGTCCCGCAAGATCCATTCGAACCTCGATCACATCGCGAGTAGTTCCGGCATATTCCGAAGTAATCGCCGCCTCTCGCCCTGCCAGAGCATTTAGCAAGGTTGATTTTCCGGCATTCGGAAGACCAACAATCGCGACTTCAAACCCTGTTCGAATGCGCTCTGCGATCTTTACGCCATCTGCTTCACGTTGCAGATCAGCCATAACGCCGGTCACAAGGGATTTAACCTCGGGTGTAACGTCTGTTGGGACGTCCTCATCCGCGAAATCAATGACAGCTTCCAGCAAGGATGCAGCGCGGATCAGATCGCGTCGCCACCGTTCCGCCAAAACACCCAAATCACCAGCCAGAATAGTCTGTGCTTGTTTGCGTTGCGCCTCGGTTTCCGCATCAATCAGATCAGCAAGACCTTCGACCTGTGTCAGGTCCATCTTACCGTTTTCCAGCGCCCTGCGTGTGAACTCTCCAGGTTCGGCCAGTCGTAGCCCGTCCATATCGGACAGGCACCGCATCACTGCGTTCACCGAAGCGGTGCTGCCATGGATCTGCAGTTCGGCCACGTCTTCGCCAGTAAAACTGGCCGGGGCCTGAAAGGTCAGAACCAGCCCGTCATCCAACCGTGCGCCATCCGCGGCATGTAACGACCGGACCCGCATGCCACGAGGCGGCAGCGGGCTTCCGGTTAAGCTGGCAGCTGCGGAATGCGCGTGTGGTCCCGAGAGGCGGATGACCGCCACCCCGGCTTTGCCTTGCGCGCTGGCCAAGGCGAATATCGTATCCATTCGAAGGCCTCGCGTCGTTTAAGACCTGTGTCAGGTGTTCATCGAATCGAAGAACTCGCCGTTCGTCTTGGTCTGTTTCAACTTGGACAACAGGAACTCGACCGCGTCGGTCGTGCCCATCGGGTTGAGGATACGACGCAAGACGAATGTCTTAGCCAGATCTCCCTTATCGACCAAAAGTTCCTCTTTCCGGGTGCCGGACTTGAGGATGTCGATGGCCGGGAACACGCGCTTATCTGCGATCTTACGATCCAGAACGATTTCCGAGTTACCGGTTCCTTTGAATTCTTCGAAGATAACTTCGTCCATCCGACTGCCAGTGTCGATCAGCGCGGTGGCAATGATGGTCAGAGAGCCACCCTCTTCGATATTTCGTGCCGCACCAAAGAACCGCTTGGGCCGTTGCAGAGCATTCGCGTCCACACCACCGGTCAGAACTTTACCCGACGATGGCACCACAGTGTTGAAGGCCCTACCAAGTCTTGTGATCGAGTCGAGAAGAATAACAACATCTCGTTTATGCTCGACCAGACGCTTGGCTTTTTCGATCACCATCTCAGACACGGCCACGTGGCGCGTTGCGGGTTCGTCGAAGGTAGAAGATACAACTTCCCCCTTCACCGAACGCTGCATGTCGGTCACCTCTTCGGGGCGTTCGTCGATCAGCAGAACGATCAGATAGCACTCTGGGTGGTTCTGTTCGATCGAATGCGCGATGTTCTGCAGGATCACTGTTTTGCCGGTCCGCGGCGGCGCCACAATCAGCGATCGCTGGCCTTTACCGATCGGGGCCACCAGATCGATCACACGCGCCGACTTGTCCTTGATGGTGGGATCCTCGATCTCCATCTTCAGGCGTTCATCGGGATAGAGCGGCGTCAGGTTGTCAAACGCGATCTTGTGTCTGGCTTTTTCAGGTTCTTCAAAGTTGATCTTGGTGACCTTGATCAGCGCAAAGTAACGCTCATTGTCATCAGGCGCTTTGATATCCCCTTCGACCGTATCACCGGTGCGCAAGGAATGCTGGCGGATCATGTCGGGTGAGACATAGATATCATCCGGACCTGGCAAATAGTTCGCCTCGGGCGAGCGTAGAAAGCCAAAGCCGTCTTGCAGCACTTCCAGCACGCCGTCGCCGCCAACGGTCCAGCCTTCATCCGCGCGTTCTCGCAGAATCTGGAACATCATTTCGCCTTTCCGCATGGTCGAGGCGTTTTCGATCTCCAGCTCTTCGGCCATCGCCAGAAGGTCTTTGGGGCTTTTGGCCTTCAGGTCGGCCAGATTCAGGGATTCAGTGGACATGATATATACCTTCGCCGCTGACATTGCGGCACGAAGTGGAATTTCAGTACGGAAGATACGCCGCCCGGACGGGCGTGTTGATCCCTACATAAGCGCGCGGGCCGTCGGAGTCAAACAGGCCCTCAGAACTTCACAACGACCGCCAGAACGATGATAACCATCAGAACGGTGGGAACCTCATTCATCATGCGAAACTGCCGCCCAGTGAGCTTATTTCGGCCTTCCAGAAAATCCTTACGTCTTGCCATCAGCCAATGATGGAACCAGGTCATGCCAATTACGGCAGCACCCTTAATCCAGGGCCAGGACCAATCCCACCCGACAATGCCGGGCGTGAACACCATGATCAAACCGCAAAGCCAGGCTACATACATCGCGGGTCGCATGATCACACGCAGCAGCTTCTCTTCCATCTCAAAGAAGATGGTTTCTGCGCCTTCGACCTTTTGGGCTTTCTCAACGTGATAGACGTATAGTCTGGGCAAATAGAACAAACCTGCCATCCATGAGATCACAGCCATGATGTGCAATGACTTCACCCACGGGTAAATCGTGAAAAGAAGATCGGTCATTCTGGCTCCGGACGTTGGTTGGAACCCTCCCTAATAAAAAAATAGGAAAAGAAAAAGGATGATGGTTTTGTAGGGTGCGTAAATTCCGTGGATTACTTTTTTACGCATGTGTTTTCCCCAGGTGGATAGAATTGTGCCGCGAATGGATGATTCTGTTGATTTCAATTTTTATGATTTAAATTCAGTATCTTAGACCTAAATCATTCAAGCTTGTCTGGGGATAACTCGTTGGGTAAGACAGGAAATCCCAGTTTTCCCGCGAAGCAAAGTTATCCTTGTCCCAAAAGGACGGTCTTCGAACGACTCATGGAAGTTTCAGGCGAAATTCCCGGGGTTGCGTGTCAACCGGAAAACCATACAAACCATCCTAGAACGCTCAACGATTTGCTCAGGGGTTTTCCACATGTCTGTCCCCATCATCCTAGCCTCGGGGTCATCTATCCGTGCGCAGCTTTTGCGCAATGCGGGCGTGCCGTTCACGGTGGAAACCGCGCGCGTTGACGAAGATACAGCCAAACGCGCTTTGTTGGCCGAAGACGCGCCCCCTCGGGATATCGCAGACACTCTGGCCGAAATGAAGGCCCGCAAGGTTAGCGACAAGAACCCAGGCGCGATGGTTCTGGGCTGTGATCAGGTGCTGGACTATGATGGCCAGCTTTTGTCGAAACCAGAAACGCCCGAAGGCGCGCTGGCGCAGTTGAAGGCAATGCGAGGCAAGCGGCATATGCTGCTGTCCGCGGCCGTGATCTATCAGAATGGCGAGCCGATCTGGCGCCATGTTGGTCAGGCACGTCTGCGCATGCGCATGAGTTCCGATGTCTATCTGCGTGACTACGTAGACCGCAACTGGGACAGTATTCGTCATGCGGTCGGGGCTTATAAGCTTGAGGAAGAAGGTGTGCGCCTTTTCGCGACCATTGACGGCGACTATTTTAATGTTTTGGGTATGCCCCTGTTGGAGTTGCTGAATTTTCTGGCTGCTAAAGGGGTGATTGATCAATGACGGATAACCAAATTCCTTTGGCTGGCGTAATTGGGCATCCGATTGGACATTCAAAGTCCCCTAAACTGCATGGACATTGGCTAAAGACCTATGGGCTGGCCGGGCACTATGTCCCCATGGACGTCGCACCTGAGGATTTGGAGAGTGTTCTGCGGACCCTGCCCAAAGCCGGGTATGTCGGCGCAAATGTAACCGTCCCCCATAAAGAAGCCGCCTTGCAGGTTGCGGATCACGTGTCAGATCGGGCGGCAAAGATTGGTGCGGCGAATACACTTGTCTTTCAGCCTAATGGCTCGATCCACGCAGACAACACCGATGGCTATGGATTTATGGAAAACCTGCTTGCAGGGGCGCCCGACTGGAACCCACAGGACGGGCCAGCCGTGGTTTTCGGCGCAGGCGGTGCCGCGCGCGCCGTTTTGCAGGCCCTGGTAGATGCCGGAGTGCCCGAGATTATGCTAACCAACCGCACGCGTACCCGGGCCGACCAATTGAAAGAAGAATTTGGGCCGCGCATATCCGTGGTTGATTGGGTCAAGGCCGGCAATGTGATCGAGAATGCGGAACTGGTGGTGAACACCACATCGCTGGGTATGCAGGGACAGCCCGAATTGCGTGTGCCGCTGGATGGGTTGCAGCCGGGCGCTGTGGTTACCGACCTTGTATACGCGCCTTTAAAGACCAAGCTTCTGCAAGCGGCCGAAGAGGCCGGGTGCACAACAGTCGATGGTCTGGGCATGTTGCTGCACCAGGCGGTTCCGGGCTTTGAGCGTTGGTTTGGCAAACGGCCCGAGGTAACGGATGAGTTGCGCGCCACGGTGCTGGGATGAGCTTTGCTCTTGGCCTGACAGGCTCGATCGGAATGGGCAAAAGCACCACGGCGCAAATGTTCGTGGATGAAGGCTGTGCACTTTGGGATGCGGACGCGGCTGTGCATCGGCTGTATTCTGCAGGCGGTGCGGCGGTAAAGCCGATGCGCGATGCGTTTCCTGAGGCAATTGTTGATGGCTCGGTCAGTCGGGATGCCTTGAAACAAGCCATATCTTTGGATCCGGCGGCATTGAAAGTGATCGAAAGCATCGTGCACCCTTTGGTGGCCGCCGACCGGGCGGGTTTTCGGGATAGCGCCACGGCGGACATTCTGGTTTTCGACATCCCCTTGTTGTTTGAAACAGGCGGCAATGCGGCGATGGATGCGGTTGCTTGTGTTCAGGTCCCGGCGGACGAGCAAAAGCGACGTGTGATGGAGCGCGGAACGATGACTGAGGCGCAGTTCGAACAGATCCGCGCCAAGCAGATGCCCAATGGCGAAAAATGCGCGCGCTCGGACTTCGTGATCGTGACGGACACACTGGACCACGCCCGCGCACAGGTGCAGGATGTGGTCAGGCAGATACGGGCGGGGATGGCTGATGCGTGAGATTGTACTCGATACCGAAACCACGGGGTTTGATCCCGAAAGCGGTGACCGGATCGTAGAAATCGGCGCGGTCGAACTGTGGAACCATATGGCCACGGGTGAGACCTATCACGTCTACATCAACCCCGAGCGTTCGATGCCCGAAGAGGCATTTGGTGTGCACGGTATCGGTCCCGACCTGCTGGACACTCCGCGCCCCCCGGAAAAGGGTGAGGTCACGCTGAAAGACAAGCCGGTTTTTGCCAAGGTTGGTCAGGGCTTCCTTGATTTCATTCGGGATTCCAAACTGGTAATCCACAACGCATCATTCGATATGAAGTTCCTGAATGCGGAACTCAGATGGATGGGGTTGCCGCAGCTGCCGATGGATCAGGCATTGGACACGTTGGCAATTGCGCGTAAACGGTTTCCCGGCTCACCCGCGTCTCTGGATGCATTGTGTCGACGTTTCAACATCGACAATACCAACCGCGTGTTGCACGGGGCGCTGCTCGATTCAGAAATTCTGGCCGAGGTGTATCTGGAACTGATTGGCGGGCGACAGCCGGACTTTGGCCTGTCCACCAGCGCGGCATCTGCCGGTGGCGGAGGGGACGATTGGCGGCCAACAGCGCGCCCGACGCCGCTGGCGTCGAAAATCACCGAAGAAGAACGCGCGGCACATGAGACATTTGTGGAAAAACTGGGCGAAAACGCCCTGTGGACCCGCGCCTGAGCCCCTGCCTGGCGCGGGTCGTACCGATTAGGCTTCGGTTTTTTCGGTTTCGGCCTGACGGCGCATCAGCTCGTTGCGGTACAGCGCAACAAAGTCGATATTATCCAGGTTGACCGGCGGGAAACCACCGTCACGGGTGATGTCGCTGACAATGCGGCGCAGGAACGGGAACAGCATGCGCGGGCATTCGATCATCAGGAACGGGTGCAACTGGTCTTCTGCCACGCCTTCGATGTGGAACAGGCCGCAATAATCCAGTTCGCACAGGAACAGAACGTCCTCCATGCCCTTAGCTTTGGAGGTCAGGTTCAGTTTTACGGCAACTTCGTACTGATGCTCGGTCGGGCGCTTTTTGGCGTCCAGGTTCACCTGAACGGCAATCTCGGGCTGAACGTCGCCAGACACGCCTTTTTGCGCCATCACGTTTTCAAAAGACATATCGCGAATGAACTGTCCCAGAACGCGCATCTGGATCTGAGGGGCGGTCTGTGCCGCGGTGTTTTCTGCAGGGCTTTCGTCAGCCATGGATCTACTCCGAAAATGAAATTTGCCACTGCTTAGCAAGTTGGGCGCGGCACCTCAATGCTGGGGTGGACCTTCGACCCATTTGGATGGCTTTGAGGGGTTCTGACGCGGGCGAACTTCGGTAAAATCTCCGTCGATCACGTCATCCTGATCAAACGGGGTGGGACCAGTGCGGAACTGCGCGCCGGTGCCCATCTGGAACTGTGTGATGGTCGCCTTGGATTTCAGGTATTTGAATACGGCCACCCGAATACCCGGAACAAGCAGTGCAAAGCCAACGGCATCGGTGAAAAATCCCGGCGTCAGCAGCAAAACACCAGACAGCAAGATCATCGCGCCATGGGCCAAAGGCTCGGTCGGGTCATCCAGTTCAGAAAAGGATCGCTGCAAATTGACCAGTGCCATGCGACCTTGTGTCCTGACCATAAAGGTGCCGATAACGGCCGTCAGAACGACGATCGCCAGCGTAGGCCACAGGCCAATCAGGCCGCCGACCTGTATGAACAGGGCGATCTCGATGATGGGCACCAACAAAAATGCCAAGAACAAGTACATCTGCGTTATCCTTTCCCTTAGGCCGGGCTGTGGACTTGCCACGATCTGTCACCTACATAGTGGCATGAGGCCGCGTATACAAAGTCGCGGTCTGAAAAGAGGATGAAATGAACGAACCGATGATCCAGTTGCTGGTCCTGGCCGGAATTGCCGTTTTCCTGATCCTGCGCCTGAAAAGCGTGCTGGGTACACGTGAGGGTTTTGAGAAACCCCCTGTTCAACAGCAACCCGAGGCGGACAAGTCGCGTCGCGGCTTCGAGGTGATCGAAGGCGGGCCGGATCATGACATCACAGACCATGTCGCCGAAGACAGCGAACAGGCGAAAACGCTGGCCGCGATGAAGCGGGTCGAGCCCGAATTCTCTGTTGGTGAATTCGTGCAGGGTGCCCGCGGAGCCTATGAGATGATCGTCATGGGGTTCGAAAAGGGCAATCTGGATGAAATCCAGCCCTTCCTGTCCGAAGAGGTGTTTGACACATTCGTTTCAGTCGTGGCGGCCCGCGAAGATCAGGGTCTGACCATCGAGGCTGAGTTTGTCGGCGTGCGCGAAACCGCGCTGGCGGATGCGACCTTCGACAAAGCCACAAACCAGGCGGAAATCACCATGCGGTTTGTGGGTGAGCTGACCTCGGTCGTACGCGATCGTGGCGGTGATATCATCGAAGGCAACCCAAACACTATAAAACGCCAAAAGGACAGCTGGACCTTTGCCCGTGTCATGGGCGCTGATGATCCAAACTGGCTGCTTGTTGCCACGGACGCATGATTGGCGCGCTCCGGTCGCTATTTCTGGTGGCAGTTATGACCACTGCCGCCAGCGCTGAACCGACGCGATCAATTCTTTCCTTTGACGATCTGGATGGATGGGCTGCCGACGATCACGGGGCGGCCCTTTCGGTATTTCTGAACACCTGCGGCGATCTGAACGATCCGGATTGGCAGGCATTGTGTCGCGTCGCCCGAACCTACGACGCAGACGCGGCGCGGTCGTTTTTTGAGCTGTTCTTTCGTCCGGTTCTGGTCGAGGACGGAGAGGAGGCCCTGTTCACCGGCTATTTCGAACCTGAACTGGACGGGTCCAAAACTCGGACCGACCGGTTCAAATACCCGATCTACAAAATGCCGCCAGAGGCGCGGGCCGAAGGGCTTTGGCTCAGCCGCCGTGAAATCCTGACGGGCGACGCGATGCAGGGCCGCGGCCTTGAGATCGCCTGGGTGGATGACCCGGTTGAGCTGTTTTTTCTGCAAATTCAGGGCTCGGGGCGTGTGCGCCTGCCAGACGGCAGTGCCTTGCGCGTCGGCTATGGCGGTGCAAACGGTCACCCCTATCGTTCCATCGGGACTGAGCTGATTCGTCAGGGGGCGCTGGGTGCGCATGAGGTTAGTGCTCAGATGATCCGCGCATGGGTCCGCAAAAATCCCGAAGCCGGGGCCGAGTTGCTGTTTCACAACCCTTCTTACGTGTTCTTCCGCGAGGTCTCGCGCGTCGCGCCCGAGCTTGGGCCGCTGGGTGCCATGAACCGGTCGGTCACCACGATGCGCAGTATTGCAGCTGATCCGGCTCATACGCCGCTGGGTGCCCCTGTTTGGGTGGAAAAGGACGGCAAGACCCCGTTGCGAAGGTTGATGATTGCGCAGGACACAGGTGCCGCCATCAAAGGGGCGCAGCGCGCGGATATCTTCTTTGGCACAGGGGACGAGGCGGGAAAGGCTGCCGGGCGCCTCAGGGATCCGGGGCGGATGGTGTTGCTGCTGCCGATCCAGCGGGCGTATGCCCTGTTACCGGATGAATTCTGATGTCCCGACGCAAATTGACGGCAGACGAGGTCGAGCTGTGGCGCAAGGTCGCCAAACAGGCTGAGCGGCTGCATCCCGAAATTCCACAATCGGTCCACCCGGTCACACTGCCCAAACCCAAGCCGAACAAACCCCCAAAACCCCGGTTTGAGGCATTCGAGGTCGGACAAAACGCGCCCGGTAAACCCTTGCGAAATGCGCTGAAACCCTCGCTCAGTGAAAATTTGCGTACCAGCCCGGTGCAAATGGACACCAAGGCATTTGGCCGTATGAAACGCGGCAAGATCAAGCCTGAAGGGAAACTGGACCTGCATGGCATGCGCATGGACACCGCGTATCCGGTGCTGACCCGGTTTATTCTGACGGCCCAGGCGTCAGGTAAGCGCCTTGTTCTGGTTGTCACCGGAAAGGGCAAGGACAGGGATGAACCGGGCCCAATCCCAACTCCACGCGGCGTATTGCGCAACCAGGTGCCGCAGTGGCTGGCGTTGCCGCCACTTGCGCAGGCCGTTTTGCAAGTGACCCCGGCCCATATCAGCCACGGTGGCGAAGGGGCCTATTACGTCTATCTGCGCCGGACGCGTTAAAGCGTGCGCACAGCGCGTGTAATTCCGATTTTAGCCGACAGGCATACAAGAATGAAAACACCGCCGATCCACAGGAACTGCGTGCTCAGCGGTATACCGGCGTCGATCAATATCCCGGTTAGGCCGGGGCCGATTGCTGATCCCAAAACCATAACTGCTGTAGCCATCGCCTTGAT
Organism: Ruegeria sp. CDSA033; assembly: GCF_059612305.1. Lineage (NCBI taxonomy): Bacteria > Pseudomonadati > Pseudomonadota > Alphaproteobacteria > Rhodobacterales > Roseobacteraceae > Ruegeria > Ruegeria sp. CDSA033. The sequence continues at coordinate 329,379 of NZ_JBXWQI010000003.1, forward strand.
CGCCCCAATGTGCCTGGTGCCGTAGAATTCCGCCCAAAAAGCGCTTGGTAGCGTGTTGTTTGCTCCAACAGTCAGGCCCAAAAAGATCATTGCGATCAGGGCCCCGCCGATTGAGCTTGTCATTCCTGCGATCACAAAACCAATTGCGATCGGGATTTGGTAAAAAGGCATCAGCCTCGCGGTGCCCCATTTGTCCAGCGCCCAGCCGGCCGCAAACATCCCAATCAAGGATACGCCGGTGAAAACCGGAAACAGGGCGACCAGTTCGATATGCTGCCAGCCCTTGACTTGGGCAAGATGCACCTGATGGAAGAAAAACGCGGTGATAAAGGCCGATGGGGCTAGTATAGTCGGGGCCATGAACCAGAACAGCGGATGAAACAGCGCGTCTTTCCGGGTCCAATGGCGGCCCTGCATCCCTGTCGCTGAATACGCATCCGCCAGACTCTGTGGCGTGCGCTCCTGACGCAAAAGTCGCGTCAGAACGGGTATCCCCATCAGGACGACCACTGCGGACAACACCCACAGCCACCGCCAGTCCAGAAACGCCATCGCGGCCACAAATGCCAGCGGCAGCAGTGCTTCACCAATCGCGTAGCCGACCGATGCAATCGACAGGGCTTTGCCACGTGTAACGATGAACCATCGCGCCATGGCGACCTGTGCCAGATGAACGCTCATCCCCTGTCCGAACAGGCGCAACAAAAAGACCACCAGCGGCAACAGGACAAGCCAGCTGTTCAATGCCATGACCACCGCTGCTACGGCCAGACCAGCCAGAACGGCGGGCCCCAAAACGCGGACGCGGAAAACATCTGTCAGCCCGCCGGCCCAAATCATAACGATGGCCGAAACGGTGGTCCCCAGAGAGTAAAGACCGCCCCACGCGCCGTGCCCAAGACCAAATTCCGCGCGGATGTTTCCGGCGAAGATCGAGATGAAGAAGGTCTGCCCAAAGCTGGACAGAAAGGTCAGCAAAACCCCCGCGCCCAGCCAGGCCGCATTGTCCTGCAGGTACTGACGCAGGCTGAACCGCGTCACGGAGAGCTGACCTGCGCCTGTCCAGTTTCGGTCAGAACAATCTCGGTCGCACCGTCGGGGTTACGCTGACTGGGCGGAACCAAAACGTCGATACCGGGCCTTTTGTCTGGCCCGAATGTATTGCTGACGCGACGGACCGAGCTGAGGATTGCCAACAACGCCGGTGACGTGGCGGCCACGAAATGTGAAGACTCGGCGTCGCCGCTAAAGGCGGTGGTATCAATGACGTTGATTGGGAACTCCTCCAACGTTTCGATCGAGCTGATATTGCCCAACCGCTCTCCTTCATTCGTTCCACGCAGACGGGCCGAGATGTTCAGGATTTTGTCCTTTTGCGAAACCATCACAACGAATGGATCGGGCGGGTTCGTGATCCGCCTCATCTGCGAGCGGAACAGATCGACATCCAGATCCGGTGAAATCAGAATGACCCCCTCAATGTTCCTTTTCGCCCAACCCGGTTCCTGCAGTTCGGTTTGGCGCATCATCTCCATCGTCAAAGCGCCGCCCATGGAATGCGCGACCAGAATGACGCGTTTGACTCCTATGGATTTCAGTTCGCGGATGGTCTGCTCCAACCCGTCGCGGGCAAACAACATGCTGTCCAGATCATAGGCATATCCATACCCGGTCGCGCGGCTGGGCCAGGAATAGACCAGCGTGGAGCCCGGAAGACCAATGTCATGGGTCAGTTGTGCCGCGCGAAAGATCGTTTCGGTCTGGGTCGAGTTGTAGCCATGCACAAAGATTGTAACGTCATCCTGACCGCGCAAATGATCGCGTAGCCCCTGCGGTCCATCCAGTTCGGTCAAATTTGCCAGAACGAATTCCTTTTGTGGATTTGGATTCGCGTATGAAAACTTGAGCGTTCCCGGAGTGTGCGTTGGCGGGATCGATACCGTGGTGTCCAGGAATTTGAGCGACTCGCCGCGCCGAAAACCGTAATATCCGTTGGCCTCCCGCGCCCGGGTGGTGCTTACGAAGATGGTTTCGGGCGTACCGACATTCACGGCCGTGGGAACCACCTCGGTCACGGTCCGGTCGGCGCAGGCGCTTAGCGAAAAGGATAGGAACAGAATGACCAAATAGCGCAGCACGATAAAACTTTCATGGATGAATCGTGCTTACGCTATCTCATTCTGGCCCGGCGTCCAGCGGCACAACGCTGCCAAAGCGGCAAAAACCGGCTGGCGATGTTACAGAACGTAACGGCTGAGGTCAGTGGATTTGGTTAATTCGCCCAGATTGTCGTCCACGAATTGGGCATCAACCGTGATCGAGACTCCGGCCTGATCGGGCGCGGTAAAGGACAGCTCTTCGAACACGCGCTCCATCACCGTGTACAAACGACGCGCACCGATGTTTTCGACGCTTTGGTTCACATCAGCTGCGATACGCGCAAGGGCCGCGATTCCGTCATCGGTAAAGCTGACCGTGACCTCTTCGGTGCCCATCAAAGCGGTGTATTGACGGGTCAGCGCGTTGTCGGTTTCGGTCAGGATGCGCACGAAATCTTCTTCGGTCAGTGCGCGCAATTCCACGCGGATCGGTAGGCGGCCCTGCAGTTCCGGCAGCAGGTCCGACGGTTTGGCGATATGGAACGCACCCGACGCGATGAACAGGATATGGTCGGTTTTGACCGGGCCGTGCTTGGTGGATACTGTCGTGCCTTCGATCAAAGGCAACAGGTCGCGCTGTACCCCTTCGCGACTGACATCGCCGCCCCGCGCGTCAGTGCGGGCACAAACCTTGTCGATCTCATCCAGGAACACGATGCCATTCTGTTCAACGGATTCCAGCGCGATGCGGTTAACGATCTCATCATCCAGCAGCTTGTCGGCCTCTTCCCCGATCAGGGCTTCATAGCTTTCCGAGACGGTCATCTTGCGTTTCACGGTACGCCCGCCAAAGGCCTTGCCGAAGATATCGCCCAGATTCATCATCCCCATCTGGCTACCGGGCTGGCCGGGAATATCGAACATTGGCATCGGGTTCGACGAGTCGGACAGCTCCAGCTCGATCTCTGTATCATCCAGCTCGCCCGCTTTCAGCTTTTTGCGGAACATCTCGCGCGTGCCTTCGCGGGCATCGGTGCCTGCAATGGCTTCGATCACGCGATCTTCGGCGGCTTGATGCGCCTTGGCTTTGACATCCTCGCGCATGTATTCGCGGGTTTGCAAGATGGCGGCATCCGCCAGATCGCGCACGATCTGTTCTACGTCACGACCGACATAGCCCACTTCGGTGAATTTGGTGGCTTCGACCTTGATGAAGGGCGCGCGGGCCAGCTTGGCCAGGCGGCGGCTGATCTCGGTCTTGCCGACACCGGTGGGGCCGATCATCAGGATGTTTTTCGGATAGACCTCGTCCCGGATGTCGTCGGCCAACTGCTTGCGCCGCCAGCGGTTGCGCAGCGCAACGGCCACGGCCCGTTTGGCATCCTTTTGCCCGATGATGAAACGGTCCAGTTCCGAGACGATTTCGCGCGGGGTCAGGTCGGTCATGTGAGTTCTATCCAATTGTTTCGCACCGGAACCTAATCATAAGCCACAAAAACACAAGCTGATCACGAAAAACTCACGCCAACACACGGTCTGCACACGGAAAATCGTGGTGATGTGAATCGCCAGACAGAAAATAGCTGCGCATAGTCTGCGTCGACGGGCAAGTTCGCCTGCACTTTGAAATGGAGACCCACATCATGATGACTCGTCGTTCGCTCTTTTTGAATGCCGCTGCAACGGGCGCCGCTCTGACTCTGGCCAGTGCCAATGTCGCTGCCGCCGGCGGTGCCAAGAAAAAGGGCACATTCGAGGGCCGCTCGAAACATATCACCACCGGTTCGGTCAAAGTGGTCAAAGACGGTGAGCGCTATATCGTTGAGCTGGGTGATGACTTTTCGCTGGATAACGGTCCCGACCCACGCGTGGCCTTCGGCAAGGATGGCACCTATGATCCGAACTCGAAGCTGGGCGCGCTGCTGAACCTGAAGGGCAAGCAGTCTTATGCCGTACCGCCGACTATGGATATCTCGGGCTATAACGAAGTTTACATCTGGTGTGACGTCGCCGGCGTTCCGCTGGGCGTTGCTGAGCTTTCGTAACCCAACGACGAATTGCGCCCGGAGGCCGGTAATTACCGGCCTCTGACAAGGCGTTAGGTGCCATTGCGCCTGTCTGCTACACTTACCTCAAGGGACCAGTTCCGAGGTGTGTATCATGACGAAGATTGCCAAGATTACGTTATTGTTCGTGGTATTCGTGGATCTGATCGGACAAGGGCTGGTCTTTCCCATCATCAACTCTTTGATCATGGAAACAAAATCCGGGTTCCTGCCGGAAAGAACTTCAATGGGTCAGCGCCATTTCTACTATGGGCTGGTGATCGGGTGTTTCTTTCTGTCCTGGTTTCTGGGTGTGGTCTATGTCTCAAAGGTCTCGGACTCCATCGGGCGCAAGAATGCTTTGCTGGTGTGTTTAGGTGGGGCGTTGGCCGGTTATGCCATCACCATCACGGCACTTTACCTTAACAGTTTGCTTCTGCTGATCGTTGGTCGGTCGATCACCGGCTTTACGGCGGGTAATCAGCCCATTGCACAAGCGGCGATGATTGACGGCAGCACCGATGCCGCCGACCGCGACCGAAACATGGGGTATATCATCACCGGCGTCAGCTTTGGTCTGGTCGGCGGCCCGATTATCGGGGCTGTTCTGTCCGACGCGGCGATACTGGGCAGCTATGCCACGCTCAAGATGCCGTTCTACGGCGCGTTTGTTCTGGTGATGATCGCCATCTTCCTGGTGAGTTTTTTCTTCAAGGACACCCGCACCGAGCGCGCGGCATTTGTCTTTCGCCCACGCGATATCACCGACAGTCTGATCGCGGTACGTGAACACCCGTTGGTTCTGAAAATCCTGCCCGTCTATGCGCTGTTCATGATTGCCAATGTCACGTTCTACGTATTCGTCGATAATTTCCTGACCAGTGCATGGGGCTACGGCGTGATCGGTGGCAGCATGGCAATGGTGGTCATCGGTTTTGCCTTGGCGTTTTCCAGCACATTCCTTGTGAAACCGGCGCAAGAACGGTTCAGCAAACACTCCATCATCCACACCTCATTGGTGGTGATGGTGATCTGCGGCTTTGGCTTCGCCTTCAGCCCCAGCGGCGTACTGAGCTACGTTCCGGTCTTTTTCTTCTATTTCTTCTTTGGCGTCGCCTACCCGACCCTGCTGGGTTTGTTTTCGTCCAGCGTTGGCGAAGCGGATCAGGGTTGGGTCATGGGCGTTACGACGGCGGTCTTCTGCCTTGCCGGCGGTGTCATGTCTCTGGTCGGCGGCGGATTGATGAGTATCGACATCCGCCTACCCTATTACATCGTCATCGCAACCGCCCTGCTTGGGCTGGTCGGTATGTACCGGCGCTGGAAAGGTAAAGAGATCTCGGCGCTGTTGGCCTAGATCGTTTCAACCGTCAGATTGCCATTGGTGTAGACGCAGATGTCAGCGGCAATCGCCATAGCTTCACGCGCGACCTCTTCGGCGGGTTTATCGCTGCCCATCATTGCTCGCGCAGCGGCCAGGGCAAAGTTTCCACCTGATCCGATGGCGGCCACGTTGTGTTCGGGTTCCAGCACATCCCCCGCCCCGGTGATAACCAACAGGTCTTTGCCGTCGGTGACGATCAGCATTGCCTCAAGCTTTTGCAGGTACTTGTCGGTGCGCCAGTCCTTGGCCAACTCGACCGAGGCACGGGCCAGTTGACCGGGTGTCGCTTCCAGTTTCGCCTCAAGCCGTTCCAGCAGAGTAAATGCGTCAGCGGTCGAACCGGCAAATCCGGCGACAACTTCGAATCCGCCCGGTGACAGGCGGCGTACTTTACGCGCGGTCCCCTTGATCACGGTCTGGCCCAGGCTGACCTGTCCGTCCCCGGCAATAACGACTTGCCCGCCTTTTTTGACACCAATGATCGTGGTCCCGTGCCATCCGGGAAAATCGCTGTCCGCCATGAAAGCCTCCGTGTTCTCAGTCGCTATATATGGGCCGGGCGCGGGATCGGCGCAACCCGTTGCACAACTGCCCAAAAGATATGCACAAAACGCAAACCGGGGTTACCAGACCAGCAATTGTGAGTCGTCGCGCTTGGGACTACATGAGGCTCACAACCGACAACGGGTCGGCTGTTTCAGATATAAGGACTGGGAACATGGCAACAACTGCAAACATCCATGCCCCACTCGGAGCAGCTACCATCCTGCACGTAGTGGATGCATTCATCAATGTCTTCGAATCCGCTGTTGAGTGGAACGAAAGCCGCAAGACACGCAAGATCCTGTCGGGTCTGACCAACGCACAGCTGGAAGACATCGGTCTGGCGCGCGCGGACATCGCAAAAATCTGATCCCGCAATCAGAACCAGAATTTGAAGCAGCCGCCCGGGTATCCGAGCGGCTTTTTCTTTGTCAGCTTTGCACGTATTTACCAGCCTGATCCGGCAAATACGCCTCGATCGCGGCAGTGGCGATGACATGGCGCGTGCCAGCGGCGTCATCCACAACATCCAACCCACCCTTGACGGCCCGCACTTCGGCGCGGCCCCTTGGCAGATCGGCGGCGACCTTGTCACAGTCAACCTCATCAGGTTGTTGAACGGCGATGGTCACCTGAACCCGCATCTCCGTGTGATCGATTCCAAGCTTGGAAAACAGCGTGATCGACGAATGATGCAGCGCGTCCTGCACGGCGCGACAGGCGGCTTTGGTGTAATCCTGACCGTACAGATCGTTGCCGGTGCCCATTTCCAGAATAATACGCTTCCCGGTCATTGGGCGGGCTCCATATCGAATGAGACGATGACCGCCGCGTTGGCGATCACAGTGCGGCCATCGGTGTGGGGCTTATCGATATCCAGACCACCCTCGGTCACAGTGATGTTGGGCTGGCCATAAGGAAAGATCGCCTTCAGCGCATCAGTATCGACCTGGTCGGGCTGCTGCACACCCACCTCGGCGTCGATGATCATCGCCTCTTTCGGAAACCCGAACAGCTCGGCCATGTTCACCGAGTTATGCCACAGCGCATCCTTGATCGCCCGCAGGGCGGCCTCGGTATAATCCTCGCGCCGCAGGGATGTGCCCATCCCGAATTCCACCAGAACCCGTGTTTTCGCCATTTGCTTTCCCTGTATTGATGGCCCAATTGAGCCAGTCACAAAAAAGGGCGCCCGAATTCGGACGCCCTTGTTCAATACCGATCACATCGGATCAGATGGATTCGTCGATCCAGCTTTGCAGTGCGGCTTTGGGGGCCGCACCGGCGCGGTTCGACACAACCTGACCGTCCTTGAAGATGAACAGAGCAGGAATGCCACGCACACCCATGGCGGCAGCGGCGTTCGGGTTGCTGTCCACGTCTACCTTGGCAATTTTGATTTTGCCGCCGTATTCGTTGGCCAGTTCTTCCAGAGCGGGGCCGATTTGTTTACAGGGGCCACACCATTCGGCCCAGAAATCCACCACAACGGGGACATCAGAGTTTTTGACTTCGGCGTCAAAGGTATCGTCGGTAACGGCAACGGTCGACATATTCTGTCTCCTGAATGGGGTATCTCGGGAACAGAACGTAGGGGCCGGGCAATCCAAGGTCAAGATATCTGGGTGCGCGACAGGGCGTGCGTCACAAGATCGTGTGGCAGCCACATCAAATCTGCCGTCCTGGTCCATAGGATCGCGGTGCGGATTTCGTGGTTCGGATAGACCTGCGACAAGGCGTTGGCATACGCCCCCATCTGCCGCAAAAGCCCCTCAGGGCATGTCTCAGCACTGTTGGGAACCGTTGCATTTGTTTTGAAATCAATGACCTGAACCTCGGTATCAGTGACGATCAATCGGTCGATCACCCCGTGCATGCGGCGCCCGTTCAGGTCGGCCGTCACGGGCACCTCAGCCAAGGCGTCGGCGGCAAAGACAGGCCGAAGATGTGTGGCAGTCAAAACGTCGCATGCCTCGTCCATCAGCTCTTGCCGTTCCGCGTCCTGAATATCGGGCAGAATCCGCGCGCAAAGCTGCGGCCAGTCGTCCCGCGCGACCGAAGGCAAGTGTTCCAGCAGCAGGTGCAATCGTGTGCCGCGCAGCTTTGCCGCCTCTTCGTCCTGACCTGCATCGCCGGGCAAGGCCTTGGCACCCCCCAGATCGGAAGGGCTGAGTGTCTCGGGATCTGGTTCCTGTGGTGTGGCGGGCGACAGAAATGGGGCTGGCAAGTCCGTCACGGCCACAGCGGTCTCTGCGGCTTCAACAATCGGCGATGCATCCCAATCCCCGTGCGACAATCGCAGAGATTCTGAGCCGGGCAGCGCCACCGCCCCTGCCCGTTCCATCGCGGCCTGAACCATCTGATACCAGCTGGTCCCATCCTTACCGACATCGCCGGCAGCCGCCACGATCAACCACTTTTCAGCTCGAGTTAGAGCCACATAGAGCAAACGAAGCCGCTCATTTTCTTCCCGCGTTCGGGCTTCGTCGCGCGCACGCGCAATCAACGCCGGGGACGCGTCAGCCGGAACTTTCCAAAGCGGTGTGCCTTCGGCCACCATGATCTCGGCATCGCGCGGAGCTTGCCGTTTGCCCGTATCCGGCAGGATCACAATCGGCGCCTCCAACCCCTTGGAGCCATGCACGGTCATCACCCGGATCATGTTGCCCACACCGCTCATCTGCCGTTTGATTTCCAGATCGTCAGTCTGCATCCACACCAGAAATCCGGTCAGGCTGGGGATATCTGTGCGTTCATAGGCCAGCGCCTGCGACAGCAACGCGTTGATCCCGTCTTCAGCCTCGGCGCCCAGCCTGCCCAGCAGTTTACGACGGCCATCATGGCGGGTCAGGATGCGTTCGATCAGGTCGTAGGGGCGCAGAAAGTCGATCTGCCCGCGCAGGTCGTTCAGAACGGCCAGTGTTTCAGGGTACTCATCGGCGCGTTGACGCAGAGCCGCCCAAAGGAACTGTTCCTTGCGCCGATGTGCCAAGTCGAACAACTGTTGTTCGCCCCACCCGAACAGTGGCGATTTCAAAACCGTGGCAAGCGACAGGCTATCCTCGGGTGTGGCCAGAAAGCTTAGCAGCGCAGCCAGGTCTTTGACCGCCAATTCCGCGCCGACCTTAAGCCGGTCTGCCCCGGCGATCGGCAGATCAGCGGCTTTGCAGGCGCGGATAATCTCGGCAAACAGGTCCGAACGGCGTTGAACGAGGATCAGAAAATCCCCTGGCTGAACCTTACGCCGCACAAATGTGCCGGGCGTTTCGCCATCCTCAGGGATCGTTTCGCCCTGTTCGATCATTGCCTTGATCGACTGCGCCACCTTTTCGGCCAGAATGACAGTGTGATGCCGCGCGCCAGGCCGATCTACTGGATCGGTCCAGTCAGCATCGTCATCCTCTTCAACCTTTTCGACCACGGGCCACAGGTCCACGCGGCCCGGCAGATCCGCCTTGAACGCGCGGTGCTGGCTTTCCTTGTGAAATCCGGCTTCCGCTCGGTTTTCGAACAGGATGTCGACCAAGGACAAGATCGCGCTGGAGGATCGGAATGAGTATTCTAACGTGGAATCCCACAATTTAGAGCCTGATTCAAATAGCTTCCGCCCAAACTCTGCCTGCATCAGATCGAATGCCTGCGGATCGGCACCCTGAAACGAATAGATCGACTGCTTTTTGTCACCGACCACGAAAATCGTGCGTTCAACCCCGGACCGGGCCCCCTCTCCGCTGGTAAATTCCTGCGCCAGTTTTTCTACCACGTCCCACTGATCGGGACTGGTATCCTGCGCTTCGTCCACCAGAATGTGGTCGATGCCGCCATCCAGTCGGTACAACACCCATTCGGCAACCGCCGGATCATTCAACACCTGCCGCGCACGTAGGATCAGGTCGTCAAAGTCCAACCAGCCGCGTAGTTGCTTGCGCCGCTCATATTCCGGCAAAAACGCCGTCGCAAAGCGATGCAGCACCATTGTCTTGCGCGCGGCCACCAGTGCCAGCCGATGTTCGCGCGCGGCCTCTACCCGCAACATCAACGCTTCGAGCTGGGGCATCTGACCCACCAGCGCCCCTTCGCGCAGGGCTTTGGTCGGGAAACTGTTGATTTTAGCCGTAAAGGGTTCTTTGGCGGATTTTCCGGTCAGAAATACACTTTCCAGAATTGGTAAGCTGCTAACCCGAGCCTCGGTAAATGCCGCAAGCTTGTCGGCCGCCTTGGCGTTATTGCCGCCACTTTCGGAAAGCACCGGCAGAATCGACCTGATCAATTCCACCTCGCGGCCCAGAAACACACGTCCCATCAAAGCGTCTTCATCGAATCCGTTGGCCAGTTCAAACCGCTGCAGCACATCGGCCCATTCCAGCGGCTGCGCAAACAGGTTGCGTTTCTGGGTGATGGCCGCGGTAAGTTTGTCGAACCCGGTATCGGTGACAAACCGGGCGACGTCTTCGATCAGAGTGGCTTGGGGACCTGCGGCAAAGTCCTCGACAATCTCTTCACGCAAAAGGGCACCTGCGCGGTCCTCCATCTCTGAAAATTGCGGGCTGACCCCGGCTTCAAGCGGGAAACGCCGTAGCAGTGAAGCGCAGAACGAGTGGATCGTCTGGATCTTCAGGCCACCGGGTGTTTCGATGGCGCGCGCAAACAACGTTCTGGCCTGTGCCAGCCGTTCGGGGTCGATAACACCCGGAACACCCAGATCGGTCAGTTGGGAAAGAAGGCCGACATCATCCTTCATTGCCCATTGTCCGAGGCGATCAAACAACCGGTTTTGCATCTCGCTGGCGGCAGCCTTGGTGTATGTCAGACAAAGAATATGCTGTGGCTGCACGCCGCCCAACAACAGACGCGCCACCCGATCAGTCAGAACCCGCGTTTTTCCAGAGCCTGCATTGGCCGCCAACCAGGTCGAGGCGTCGGGCCGCGCGGCCTGTACCTGCCGCTCGGTTGCGTCGTTGCGGGCGCTCATGTCAGGTCCTCAGGCGTTGTGTCATCCGTGCGGTCCCATTCACCGAACCGGGCCAGTTGATCGTAGTCACCCACATCCGAATCCTTGTGCAACATTCGACGGGATGAAAACCCCTGATCAGGCTCTAAATAGGCAGAGACCAGCTCTTTGAGCTCGGCTAGAACTTTGTCTGGAGGCTCTTTCGCCAGCGGTGCGGGTACTTCTTTGTAAGTGCCGCCCATGCCAATGAAAATCGCCTCGGCCACGGGTGAAGGGTCGAACCCGTCGATACCGCCCTCTTCGGCCATCGCGGCTTCGATCAGTAACTGTTTGTCGAACTTGGATTGCTGGCTTTCCGTTGGGGGCGCCCCTGTCTTGTAGTCAACTATCCGTAATGCACCGCGTTTGTTGCGATCTATCCTGTCTGCACGGCCCGCGATGGTGAAATCCAGGGGCGACAGCACAAGTTTCACCGCCGCCTCGAAGGCGACTGGGCCCCCGTCCCTTCGTCGCGCGATTTCGGCGGTCATAAAACCGTCCGCGATGCGTTCCAGCCGCGCCAACCACAATTTACGCGCCGCGGGCCACGCAACATGTTGATCTAACAAGGTTTCCGCGCGTTTCAAAAAGTTTTCGCGGGTCAACAAGGCTGTGTCCAGAACACTGTCTTTGACGAAATGTTCCAGAATTTCGTGGATCACGATCCCGCGCAACAAGGCATCCGGCGCTTGCACCAAAGGGTCCAGCGGTTTCAGGCGCAGCACATGTTTGGCGTAAATCGCATAAGGATCGCGGATCAGCCGTTTGATTTCCGTCACGCTCAGCCGATTTGGGCGCGATGCCACTGGTGGCCGCGGAGACGGGCGCGTTGCCGGTTCGATATGCGGCGCGATTTCAAGCTGTTCCGCCCATTGCAACCATTGCCGGCCTTTGTTGCGCATTTCTGACAGTGCCTCAGGCCCGCCCTGCCCCGGCAAGCCATGCAGCAGGTTCGTAAGGCGGTTTAGCCAGCGTGACGGAACGGTTTCTGCGTCATCGGACCGCTTGGCACGGGTCAGCCAGACCTCGGGCGCGCCGATGGCTTGTTGAAAGTCATGTGCCGACAGGCCGATCCGCCGTTCGGGCAGCAAAAGCCCGGCCTTGTCGCGCATCTGGCGGTTCAGCCAGGGGTCTGGCGCGGCGGCCTCGGGCCAGCTGCCTTCATTTAGGCCGCCCAAGATAAGCAAGTCTGCCCCCTGCACGCGCGCCTCGAGCGTGCCCCAGATCATGATGTGTGGATGCGGGGCGTCGCGATCCCGGACTTCCTCGCCCGCGAGCAAAGCACCCAACAGGTCGGCGAAATCATGGGCGGTCATCGGGCCGCCGTGTTGCGCCTCTTTTTCCAGTGCGCTCAGGACGCCTTGCGCCTTTTGGCCTGCGTTCTTGTCCCAGAGCGTGCCTGTTTCCCCTGACGCGCCCGCCGAAATCGCCTCGGCCAAGATGCGCAGCTTGGCAACCCAATCCGTCAATGGGAGTTGGCCCGCGATCTGTTGATCGCAGAAATGGGAGTTTAGCCAACGCACCCAATCTTCGGGCACCTCTTTGCGGATGGCAAAGGCGGTGAGGCTGACACTGTCTGGAAATGGCGGACCGTGTCGGCGCAAATCCAGCTCAAGGTCCCGCGTGTGCAGCAAATGCGCGCCGCGCTCGTCACCATCATGACACAGCGGGTGCTTCAGAAGGGTCAGCAATGCCTCGCCATCCAGACGCCGTGCGAAAAGCCCCGCCACGTGACGCAGAAACCGGCCGGGCGGCGATAGTTGCAGCGGCAGACCAGCACTGTCATCGGGAAGGATGTTCCAGCGATCCAAAGCAGCGCTGACTTGGCGGGTCAGCATCCTGTCAGGTGTGATTAGCGCGGCAGTTTGGCCGGTTTCGGCTGCCTGGCGAAGGCGCAGTGCGATGGCCAGGGCCTCGGACCTGGGCGATTGCGCCTCGACCAGTGTCACGTCCTTTGTGGCGCCATCCAGATCGGTCAGTTGCGGGCCTTCGGACATCCAGGCATCCGTGATCGGCGCTGGGCGTAAAGCCAGCGAAACCAAACGGTTGCGAGCAGGCGAGGGTGGTTGATCATCCGTCCAAGGCATGACTTGATCTGGCTCCAAGCCAAGCTGTGACATCAGCTTGCGGAACCGGTACTGCGGGTGATCTTCCGATGTCAGCGCATCGTCCAACCTGCGCCAAACGCGGTCGGGCTGATCGAAATCATACCCTGGCAGGATCAATGCGCCTTGCGGCAGGCGCGCGACCGCCTCCATCAGCATCAGGGTGGTTCCGCGTGACCCGGTTGACCCGGCAAGGATAACCGGATGCTGCGGCGGAGCGACTTGCCAGCGCTCTATCAGGTTTTTCACCACAAGTCGTTGTCGCGCCTGAACATCCAGCGCGTCATAGCCCGAGTCGATGAAGTGATCAGCAATCCCAATGAACGCCTGCGCGCGAGCCCAATGCCCGGACATGTCACTGACGTCCAATTGCCGGATCGCGTCGGGCGAAACACCTTCGCCCTGCATCTCATCAATCAGCGCGGCTAGGCTGTCGGACAAATCAAAAAGTGAAGACCGTGCAGCCAGATCAGGCTGTTTTTCCAACAGCTTAGCGATCAACTGCGTCAACTCCAACCTGCGCCGCAGCGGTGGAATCGCCGGAGGTATTTGCGCAAGATCGACGCTTTCACCCAAATCAGTGACCAGTGTCAAACGCGGCAACAGGCACGCCGGGCCTTGGTCAAATAAGTCGCGGACGCGCCGGGCCATACGCCTTGTATTGACGACCAGTTGAACGCGCGCCAGCATCTCGGGCGGATGCGCTGCACTGCGATCTTGCAGCCCCTGAACCAGCATTTTTGGGAAGTCCGAACCGGGCGGAACGGTAAAAACGCGCGGAGCTGGGCTGGGTTCAAACATCGGCAATCAACCCCTCGGCTAGTGCAATCCCTTCGGGGTGGCCGACATCGCACCAGCGGCCGGGATAGGTGAGCGCAAACAGACGATCCTGCCGCTGCAACCGGTCCCATAGCACGTTAAGTGAGAACGCTTTCTCAGGGATATCCATCAACCCTTCGGATTTCATGATCTGCGCACCGCCATAGATCAAACTGCCGCCGCGCACGATCCGTCCGTTCTCATCTGCTGTGAAATCGCCTTTGCCCGTGTGCCCGACAGTCTGATCCACCGGTACGCACATCAACAGCGCGTCCATGTGATCGGGGTTCCACGCCTCGCGGAGCATCGTCAAAGGGTTCGGTCCTGACCAGATCGCGTCTGGGTTCAGGGTGTAAACCGGGTGCGATCCAAGCAGGGGCAAAGCGGCGCGTATTCCGCCGCCAGTCTCAAGAATCTCCGGCGTTTCATGGGAAAGCAGAACACCTTTTGGGACTAGATGAGCTTCAAGCTGATCTGGCAGATAATGTAGGTTGGCCACGATACGCTTTGGTTGCAGGGCATTCACCAAATCCAACGCGTGATCAATCAGAGGCCGGCCGGCGACCTTGATCAGTGGTTTGGGCCGATTTTCGGTCAATGCGCCCATACGGGTGCCAAACCCGGCTGCAAACAGCATGACGGCTTCGGGGTCTTGGGTCATTTCTGCCGGAGCCTGTCCAGATTTTCAGGGGTGGGTGCGGGCAAGGCCTCGCGCAATAGATTGGCGATGGTTACCAGTGCGGGATGTTCCAGATCCCGCATCAGGTGGGCCCAAGTCGCCGGAATCAGATCGACATAGCTGGGCTTGCCGTATTCGGTTGCCAGCCGGGCAAAGACGCCCAGAATGCGCAGATTTCGCTGAGCACCCAACACCGCATAGGCGGTGCGGAAGTCATGATCATTCACCCCAGTCGCCACGATATAGCGATTCACCATTTGCATCTCGGTTCCGAGTGACACATCGCGACGCACATCCTGCAACAAAGATACCAGATCATAGGCCGGATGGCCCAGCATGGCGGTTTGAAAGTCCAACAGACCGGCGCGCTGAACCCCGTCGCGATCCGGCAACCAGATCAGGTTTTCGGCGTGGTAATCGCGCAGCACAACAACTTTGGACCCCGAAGTTTCTCGGTGCAGAATGTCCGAGAACCGGTTTTCGAAACGGTTACGCGCATCGGCGTCGTGCGTGCCCTGCACGGCCTGCGCGTATTTGGTAAAGGACAACGCGGCCAGTTCGGTCATCAAACTCGGATCATAGGATCGCAGAGACAGGCTTGGCGCCTTGTGTAGGTCAATCAGAACATCCGTTGCGACCTCATAAAGCGCACGCTCCATGCTGGGGGTCTGAGCAAGCACGCGCGCGAAGAGGTCGTCGCCGAGATCTTCGAGCAGAAGAAAGCCGTAATGCGTGTCCTCGGCATAAATCTCGGGCGCGCTCAGACCAAGGGACCGCAGGTATTCGGCCATGCGGGCAAAATCTTCGACATTTTCCGCCTTGCCCGGGGGTGAATCCATTAACACCGCCGTCTTGCCGGTTTCCGGATCGGTCAGCCGCTCGTACCGACGGTTCGAGGCATCCCCAGCCAGCGGCGCGTGCTTTGCATTTGACCATTTGGTCTGCGCGATCAACGCTTCGGCCAATACCGCGCGGTTTGTCATGCGGGAATCCTTAGTTTCACGGGCCATTTCGGATCTGACCAGGAAAGGGTCAGATGGCGTGCTTCTGTCATGTTAGGATCTGTTTCGAAAGATATTCTCGCTGCAGACTCCGGCGTCAGCGGGCCCAATTTATCCGGCCATTCAATCAGACAGATTGCGGTTTCGAAAGCCTCGGTCACGCCCAGTTCTTCGATCTCCTCAACCGCGCTCAGGCGATACAGATCGCAGTGCCAGATTTCCCCGGCCGGCGTGTCATAAGCCTGAACCAACGTGAAAGTCGGCGAAGGCACATCTTCGGGCTCGACCATCAGCGATTGGATCAGGCTGCGGGCAAAATGGGTCTTTCCGCTGCCGATCTCGCCCTCAAGCAACAAGATGTCTCCAGATCTCAATTCTGCACCGAGGCGGGCAGCGAATTCTGCTGTTTCCTCGGGCGAATTCAAAGTGATCGTGCAGGGCGAATTGGTCATGGCGCCACAATGGCCTTGCGCCCGGTTGGCTGCAACCCGGTTCAGGCGCTGATTTGCTGCGCCTCTTGCCGCATCAGCACATCCCGATCCACCGAGAAACGAACAATGGTGGCCCCGTTCTGCATCGGACTGACAGTGCACAACACCTGGATACCGTTTCGCAGATAGATCACGCCCGACCATTCCGCGCGATTTTCCCGCGCCTCTACAAAATCGCGAATTTCGCCAAGGATTGGTGTCGCGGTGCAATGTTCCTGCCAGCTTTTGGTCACCTCAAGAACGGAGTCCGCGTCAAAGCCTGCGTCGCCTTTATCACCCCAAAGCTGTTGGTAGGCGAAATTGGTAAAAGCCAGTGTACCATCGTCACTGAAGACGGCGATGGCATCGGCCAGTTTGTCCAGAATGGATTGCATCAGATCCATTTCTGACCGGAACCGACGGGTCAGAGTGATCTCGGCAGTGATGTCCTCGAACAAAAAGGCAACCGCTCCGTCCGGGTGCGGGCGTCCACTGACCGAATAAACCGAGCCCGAGGGCAGGGACCATGTCTCTTGATAGTTCCCGTCTTCTGCCGCTTCGAGAAGGTCATTCATCTGACTGCGCCAGCTGCGATAATTCTTGGGTTCCGGCATCATATGCTGATCCCGCAGGCGATCAAAAAAGCTGGACAGGCTGGGGCGGCAGCTCAGGAAATCCGGGGGCAGGGTGGTCAGGTCGATCAGAGCCGGGTTGAACAACGCCAACTGGCGGTTGCGGTCAAAAATAGCCAGCCCGATGGGCAATTGTGCGAAGGTCTTGGTCATGGTCTGAACAAATTTGCGCTGCGCCATCTCCGCCTCGACGATTGCGTTGATGTCCACGGCATAAGACAAGTGCCCTTCAGGGTGATCTACCAGTGTCAGATCGAACCACAGCTTGTTTTCACTGAACTCGGAGGAAATTGAGACCCGCGCCTTTGCGCTTAGCCGTTGGTCGGCATCGGGGACCGGAAACAATGGTGCGGTCAGGTCCGTGTCCTGATCCCGCACTTTGCGCACCAGCGAAACATAAGCGGCATTGCACCAGCGCACATCGCCCTGATGATCCAACAGCCAGACAGGGTAGGGTGCCTTTTCCATGGCAAGGCGGTTTGGATCATTTGATGCGCTTTGAGGCATCGACGGGCATTCGGTCCTGTCGCGTAACTGAACGCGCACGATGCCGTCTATCCATTCGCACAGAACATCGCGTTCAACCGTACAATCGATGGCCGGGATGACCAAATTGCCTTCACGCCGGACCCGATCAGGTGTCTCGGGGAATGTCGGAAAATCCCTGTGTAGCAGTCGGCACAGATCGGCCCAGTCGCGAACCTGCTCGAACCCCTCCAACGCGATGTCCGAGTGACTGATAAGCCGGTCGCCATCAAACAGGAAGGCCGCATCAAACAAGGAGGCAGGTGAGGACAGGCCAAAATTATCCCCCCGTTCCCGTCGGCGGGGCAACAGCCACTGCACGGCAAGACTTGCGGAAACAAGGCCGATGATGGCCAGAATGATCCAGTCGACCATGCGCCCTCCGGTGCGCGAAACCAAGAAACCGTACTATGCGCCTTAATGGTTAACGGGGTCTTAACCTATGTTCGCCCGTGTCAGATCAGGTTTGGAACCGTTGGTTTACACCTGATGGCACAGGCGTATCACCGGTTTGCGCATCCACAAGGTTACGCGGCCAGGTCACCTTGACGATCGCGCCCCGGCGTTCGGGGTTATCCGACAGGGTTTGGTATGGGTCCGATCCGTTGGCGAAATCCAGCTCGGCTCCGCTGCGTTCAAGCAGCGTTTTGGCAATAAAAAGACCCAGACCCATGCCTTCATATTCCGGACGGGTCTTTTTGTCGGTCTCACTCCGGCGGCGACGCATGAAGGGATCGCCGATCCGGCCGATCATCTGCGACGGATATCCACGACCGTCATCCATGATGCTGACGGTGATCTGTTTGGTGGACCACTCCGCTTCGACCCAGACATTTCCGCGCGAAAAATCCACCGCGTTCTGGATCAGGTTGCGCAGGCCGTGAATGATCTCGGGCTTGCGCAGGATCGAGGGCTGCTGAACATCGCCATCCTCGGCCGGACCTTCGAAGAAATGAACGGTCTTGCCTCGGTTGATATGCGGCTCGGCGGCTTCATGCACCACGGTCGAAAGCGGGGCTTGACGCAGATGCAGGTCGTCTTTGCCGGCCCGGCCCATGTCTCGCAGGATATCGCGGCAACGGTTCGCCTGTTCGCGGATCAGGGCGGCGTCCTCGATAAGGTCGGGCCGGTCATCCAATTCCTCAATCAACTCGGAGCTCGCCAGTTTGATCGTTGCCAGCGGCGTGCCCAGCTCATGCGCGGCGGCGGCGACCACGCCGCCTAGATCGGTCAGCTTCTGTTCGCGTGCAAGCGCCATATGGGTGGCGGCCAGCGCTTCGGACATGGACTGCACCTCTGAGCTGACGCGATGCGAATACGCGCCCAGAAAGACAATTGCGATGACGATTGCGGCCCAGTTTCCGAACAGTAGAATATCTGGGATGTCCAATTCCGCCCCCAATGCGGTGCGCAAAGGCAGGTGGAATTCGGCCAGAAGTGTTGTCAAGGCAATGGCAACGCCGCCGATTATCAGAGTTGACCGTGTGCTCATGACGCTCGCGGAAATAGTGACAGGCCCCACCAGCAACAGCGCAAACGGGTTGTTCAGCCCGCCTGTAAGGTACAGCAAAATGGTCAGCTGCAGCAGGTCGAACAGCACCATCAGGAAGTTCTCGAACTCGGACAGGCGCTTGTTGCGGGGAAACAGCAGAATTGCAGTCAGATTCCCCATGACCGAGACGCCAATCGCCAGATAACAAAGCGTTGCGTCCAGCTGGATGTCATAAGTTTGCTGCGCGACGGTGATCGCCGTGATCTGGCCGAAAATGGCCACCCAGCGCAACAGGATCAGGGTGCGCAGCCGAATCCAGCTGCTGCGTTCCTGACCGCGCCATAATGTGATGTTGGAATTTGCCATCGGTCGATTATGTCCTGTTGCATCGGCTGAACTTCTTGATAGGTGTCCCGGCCGAAACGATCAACAACCCCTCTTATGTCAGGATTGATGTCATGGTTCGTCTTTATGCCATCCTCGCAACCGTTGTTCTTGCCGTGGGCCTGGGGGCCATGTGGCTGCTGACGCGCGGTGCCGGATCAGATGACAAGTTCGCACAATGCCGGACCAGTCAGATTGCTGGCGGGACGGCGGCCATCGGCGGGCCTTTTGAACTGCTCAACGGCAAGGGCGAAACAGTCACCGATACCGATGTGATCACCGAGCCGACGCTGGTATATTTCGGCTATACCTTCTGCCCCGACGTCTGCCCGTTCGATATGTCCCGCAATGCCGAGGCCGTGGACATTCTGGCCGAGCGTGGCCAGTCCGTGACGCCCTTGTTTATTTCAATTGACCCGGATCGCGATACGACCGAAGTGATGGCCGATTATGCCTTTAACCTGGGCGGCAAGACCATCGCGCTGACCGGCACGCCTGAGCAGGTCAAGGTCGCCAGCAAGGCCTACAAAACTTACTACAAGGCCCATGACAAAAGCGATGAGTACTATCTGGTCGACCACTCGACCTTTACATATCTTGTCACGCCCGAAGATGGGTTCATCGAATTCTTCAACCGGGACGACACCGCCGAGCAGATGGCCGACAAGGTCGGTTGCTTCCTCGACAAAATCTAGAAAACGACGGGTTGTTTGACCTTTGGGATGGCGCTGCTATTACTCATGGTTAAGCCAAAGGCGTGAAATAGCGGAAAGAACAGAATATGGCGGACAGCTCTGACCTCGACATCGGCCCCGATAAAACGCTGCTTTTGGTGGACGATGACGAACCGTTTCTGAGACGTCTGGCAAAAGCGATGGAAAAACGCGGGTTCGAGGTTGAAACCGCAGGTTCCGTCGCCGCAGGCCGCGCTATTTCCACCGCCCGCCCGCCCGCCTACGCGGTCGTTGACCTGCGACTCGAAGATGGCAACGGTCTGGATGTGGTCGAAGTTCTGCGCGAAAAGCGCCCCGACAGCCGGGTTGTAGTGCTGACCGGATACGGTGCGATTGCCACCGCCGTTGCTGCGGTCAAGATCGGCGCAACCGACTATCTGTCGAAACCCGCCGACG
This sequence comes from Ruegeria sp. CDSA033, assembly GCF_059612305.1. Lineage (NCBI taxonomy): Bacteria > Pseudomonadati > Pseudomonadota > Alphaproteobacteria > Rhodobacterales > Roseobacteraceae > Ruegeria > Ruegeria sp. CDSA033. Next base: position 349,677 of record NZ_JBXWQI010000003.1, read on the forward strand.
CCACCGACATCACCAATGCGCTACTGGCCAAGGGCGACGAACTGCCCCCACCACCAGAAAACCCCATGAGTGCGGACCGCGTCCGTTGGGAGCATATCCAGCGGGTCTATGAGCTGTGCGACCGGAACGTTTCCGAGACCGCACGGCGCCTGAACATGCACCGTCGGACATTGCAGCGGATATTGGCGAAGCGTAGCCCGCGTTGAATCTCTTCTGGTCGGACCAAAGCGGATCTTTGCTTCGCTCTGGACGTGGAGACAGAAACAAGCGCACTATTTCGGGGGTATCGGCAAGGGTTGCTGATGCCCTTTCTCTTGTTTGCTGCGGAACGAGGAGTCTCTAAAAATGTCTGCACTAACCTTTTCACACATCGGAGTAACCGTTCCAGACCTGGAAAAAGCGGTAGAATTCTATTCTAAGGCATTTGGACTCTATGTGCTTATGGAGCCCACCGAAGTGCTGCATGACGATAGTGCCATAGGTCAGATGTGTGACGATGTTTTTGGAGAAGGCTGGGGTTCATTTCGGATTGCTCATCTTTCGATGGGGGATGGTATAGGTATTGAACTCTTCGAGTTTCCAAACACGATCGAAGAAGAGAGGCCGTTCGAATATTGGCGTCGCGGGTTGTTCCATTTTTGTGTTCAGGACGACAACCTTGAAGAACGGGTCAAGATCATCGAAGAGCTCGGTGGAAAACAGCGAATGAAGCAGGTTCGCAAATACTACCCTGGCGATAAACCCTATCGCATGGTCTACATGGAAGATCCGTTTGGAAACGTATTTGAGCTATACAGTCATTCTTATGAACTGACCTATTCGGCCGGGGCATACGCGTGACTTGTTTGTTGGCAGACCACCAATCTGGTAGTTTCCGTGTTAAATAATTTGAAATAGTGATATGTGAATGCCGTCCAATTGCGGAGGATGGCATGAACAATCTCACGACGGCATTTCGAAGGGCTCTGTCAAACTACGCCAAATTCAATGGGCGTTCTTCGCGCCCGACGTTTTGGTGGTGGGTTCTGGCCGTTCTTCTCGTTCTTCTGGTGACGCGAATAATTGATGGCGCTTTGATCGCTCCGATGCTCGGATTTGGGGTGTTTGAGCCGAACGCCGGACAACCGCTTTCCGTTTTGGTTTCGCTTGGGCTTTTGCTTCCCAATCTGGCGATTGGAGCCAGACGTTTGCACGACATCGGACGAACTGGTTGGTGGCTGTTGATTGGCTTGATTCCGATAATCGGAACTCTGGTCCTGTTGTACTTCTACATTCAGCCAAGTGAGAGTGGTTCAAACCAGTTTGGAGAACCCGACGTCTTCCCCTGATTTGAGGGGTGAAAGTCGTCGTTTCAGGCTACAGTTTCAACAGCAGTTCTTCGTGCCGTTCAGTTTATGCCTGCCGCACCTCTGTCGGCGGGCGCAACGTGATCCCCAACCCCTCCATCACCGCTTTGTCCGGCCGCCCAAAATCCTTGAATGCTCTGGCCCAGGAAAAGTCTGCAATAGTGCGCCGGTCCTGACAGTTTAGTGACTTGATACCAGTTCCACTTTGCCCGAGGTTCGGGCAGGGAATTCATCTTTCGTCACAATGGAGTAAATCAATGATCGGCTATGTGACCATCGGCGTTTCGGATTTGGAGCGCGCCAAAAGTTTTTATACGACACTATTTGCCGACAAGGGCGCAAAGGTTGTGATCGACGCTGGGCGCATCGCTTTCATCGGCAATGACCCTTCGGCGCCGATGCTAGCCGTTTGCACACCCTATGATGGCGAAGCCTGCGAGACCGGTAATGGCGGAATGGTTGCTTTTGCAGCTGACTCTAAGGATGAGGCTAAGGCGCTCTACGAGAAGGCAATCAGCCTTGGTGCTACAGATGAGGGGGAACCTGGCCAGCGCGTCCCTGATCGGTTCTACGGCGCTTATGCTCGCGATCTGGACGGCAATAAGCTGTGTTTTTACGTCTTCGGCTAAAGCTGCGTCAGCAGAGCCATATGACGTTCCATATATGCCCGCCGCACTTCAATCGGCGGGCGTAACGTGATCGCCAACCCCTCCATCACTGCTTTATCTGGCCGACCAAAGAATTTGGTCGCCTCAGCCTCAGAAAATCCAGCAATCTGTGTCGCCTCCATCCAGGCGCTGATCTTGTCGGCCTTCTTGATCTGCCGTTTCACTGTTTTCGGCACCTCCGCCGGCAGGCCGAACCGAATGTGGATCGCCGCAGCCAGCCGGTCATCCAGCGCCCCGTAATCCGGGCCAACGGCTGATTTAACAGGCGAGATCATATCCCCGATCACATATTCCGGCGCATCGTGTAACAGCGCGGCCAATCGCCATTTTACCGGGGCTTTGGGGGAAATCCGGCCGAAAAGCTCTTCAACCAGAAGGGAGTGCTCGGCTACGGAATAGGCAAAATCACCTGCTGTCTGACCGTTCCAGCGGGCCACAAAGGCCAGACCGTGCGCGATATCTTCGATCTCGATATCCACTGGCGTCGGGTCCAGCAAATCCAGCCTGCGACCGGAAAGCATTCGTTGCCATGCTCTGGGTTGTGTTGCCATTCTGCCATGCCTTGTGAACTAGGACACGTTAACTTCGCGCTTTTGTGCTATGATGTACCTGTCTGGATCACAGGCTGCCAACAATTTATTGAGCTTTCGTGCTTTGAACCTGCACGTTTTGATCCCGACATATGGACTGAGGGGGGCGTACTCCTTTCAGTTGTGCCCCTCTCGTACTGAAACACGTATCGAAAGGAGCATGTTATGTTCAAACGTCTATTTGCTATAACCCTGACCTTCGGCATGGCCGCCACTGCGCCGCCTGCCTTCGCCAAAAGCTGTGCACAGCGCGAACATGTGATCGCCAAACTGCAGGACAGTTATTCAGAAGAACTGGTCTTTGGCGGATTGCAGAAAACGCAGGGCGCACGGGCTGTTATGGAGGTTTGGACCTCGAAGACAACCGGAAGCTATACGGTTCTGGTGACCCAGGCGAACGGCATTAGTTGTATTGTCGCCGTTGGCACCGATTTTTTTGAAGCGATTCCAAAGATAGAGCTAAAGGGTGAACCAAGTTGATTTGAACCACAGGTTCACCTAGTTTTCGGCCATTTGCGTTGCCACCTGCCCCAAGGAATGCTAGGGGCTGCCCGGACTATGATTTACCGGAAATGGAGCACCTGATGGCCGGGGACTATATCGTTAAAGACATTTCATTGGCTGGGTTTGGCCGCAAAGAGCTGGACATCGCCGAAACCGAGATGCCGGGCCTGATGTCCCTGCGTTCAGAATATGGCGAAAGCAAACCTCTGGCGGGTGCCCGTATCGTCGGTTCGCTGCACATGACCATTCAGACAGCTGTTCTGATCGAAACTCTGGTCGCGCTGGGCGCGGATGTGCGCTGGGCATCATGCAACATCTTCTCGACCCAGGATCACGCGGCGGCAGCAATTGCCGAGGCAGGTATTCCTGTCTTCGCCATCAAAGGTCAGACACTGGAAGAGCACTGGGATTACCTGGACAAGTCCTTCCTGTTCGACGATGGCCCAAACATGATTCTGGACGATGGCGGCGACGCGACATTGTACATTCTGCTGGGCGCACGTGCCGAAGCGGGTGAGGATATCATCGCTGTTCCGACATCCGAAGAAGAAGAAGTCATCAAGGCGCAGATCGCCAAGCGCATGGCAGCATCGCCGGGCTGGTTCACCAAGATGCGCGACCAGATTCAGGGCGTGTCTGAGGAAACCACCACCGGCGTGAACCGCCTGTATCAACTGGTGAAAGACGGCCAACTGCCGTTCCCGGCGATCAATGTGAACGACTCGGTCACCAAGTCGAAGTTTGACAACAAATACGGCTGCAAGGAATCGCTGGTTGACGGCATCCGCCGCGCCACTGACACCATGATGGCCGGCAAGGTTGCCGTGGTTTGCGGTTACGGTGACGTTGGCAAAGGCTCGGCCGCGTCGCTGCGCGGTGCTGGTGCCCGTGTGAAAGTGACCGAAGTTGACCCGATTTGCGCCCTGCAGGCCGCGATGGACGGTTTCGAAGTCACGTTGCTGGAAGACGAAGTCGCATCGGCCGACATCTTTATAACCACCACCGGCAACAAGGACGTGATCCGCATCGAGCATATGCGCGAGATGAAGGACATGGCCATCGTCGGCAATATTGGTCACTTCGACAACGAAATTCAGGTGGCCAGCCTGAAGAACCACAAGTGGACCAATATCAAGGAACAGGTGGACATGATCGAACTGCCCTCGGGCAATCGCATCATTCTGCTGTCCGAAGGCCGTCTGCTGAACCTTGGTAACGCGACCGGTCACCCGTCTTTCGTGATGTCGGCCTCGTTCACCAACCAGGTTCTGGCGCAGATCGAACTGTTCACCAAGGGCGACCAGTACAACAACGACGTCTACATCCTGCCCAAGCATCTGGATGAGAAGGTCGCGCGTTTGCATCTGGATCGTATCGGCGTGAAGCTGACCAAGATGGATAACGAGCAGGCGTCTTACATTGGTGTGAAGCCCGAAGGCCCCTACAAGCCGGAACATTACCGTTATTGAGTGCGAAAGAACGCATGAGTAAACACTCCGGACGCCGCCGATTCCTGTTATCGGCGGCGTCTTTTGTTTTTAGTATCGCTGTTGTAGCCATTCTGTTCGGAGGGGGCGGATGGTGGTTGCTGGCGCATCCGGAAACACCCGTGCCATCGCATTGGAACCCTTTGCGAGAGCTGAAAATCACCGCGCCGGTCACGCCGATTACCCGGTATCAGCTTAATCGCGCGCTGGCGATTGAAGTACAGTGCCGCGCTGCCTTGGCCGACGCCGGCGCAAACTTTGAAGCGATGGATGATCTGATCGTGGATGAGAATTGCGGCATCACCGGGCGCGGTTTGTTGTCTGCGCTGGTGACATCGGGTGTAAATGCGGTTGAAACCAGTTGCGCGACCACTCTGCGGCTGGCCATGTGGGAGCATCATGTCGTTCAGCCAGCGGCACAAGACCTTCTGGGCACGCAGGTCAGCCGGTTGCGGCATGTGGGCAGTTACAATTGCCGCCAGATGCGTACCGCTCAGGGTCAGAGCAGCGGTTGGAGCAGCCATGCCAAGGCGGATTCCATTGATATTGTTGGTTTGCAATTCGCTGATGGGCGCAGCCTGACCTTGCTATCCGATTGGAGTACCGAAGAACCTGAGGGTCAATTTTTGCGCCAGATCTGGCGCGGCGCATGTGATTGGTTTCGTGTGGTATTGGGTCCTGATTTCAATCGCTTGCACGCGGATCACTTTCATCTACAGGGTCCCGGTTGGGGTTATTGCCGATAGTTTAACTTGATGGGTATTTAACGCAGAGATGGAAAGAAATCTCCGCGTCCTTGCGGTGTGAAGTCCAGAATATTCCACAGGGGCCACGCCGCATCCACGTGCCGCGGATGCCAGTCGCTGGGCTCAAAGAACAGCTCGGAACTCCAGAAATGGCTTATGCCGTCCGCATCGCGCTGAAAGACGTTCAGGATCGGCAGTTGGCTTCCATCCTCGGCCTCGGCCAGATAGTCGCGCTGATAGTCTGTGCCCAATGCAGAATAAAGCGGTAGATCATCCCACGACATTTCCGCTTTCAGCGCTGCCAGCCTTTCACAGGTGTTTTGCGCCACGACCGCAAAGGCGATTTTCTGCGATATATGTGCGATCTGTCCATTCAACCCGTCCAGAAAGGCAGAACACATCGGGCAAGGTGCCTCTGCATCCGGCCCGTACATAAGCGAGTATATAGCCAAGGTGTCATGTGATCCGAACAAAGACGACAGCGGTGTCGGCGCACCCTTGTCTGACCGGAATGCATAGTCCCGCGGAATTGCCCCGCCTTTGGGCAAACCGCGGCGCAGCTTTGCAACATTTTCAATCTGAGCCCGCAGTTCGGCTTCAGCCGACAGCAAGGTGTTTCGTGCGGTTCTGTATTGCGAAGTTTCGTTGGGTAGCGACACAGGCATTGTAGCCTCCTGGTTCTAGAACAAGTAACATATTTAACCTTATTGTTAAATAAAGGGCCAGCAAAATCAAGCCTCAGATCAGACCGGCAGGGTTTAGGGGGAATGCCGCTAATTTTTCCCTTTGTGCAAATTCCCGCTCCCGTTACCGTGTCTGCGGCGCTGGTAAGGCCAAAAACGAGTTTCAACCGGGAGATAACCATGGGAAAACGCGACGACCTGATCGCTAAATATGCCGAGGACCTGAAGTCCAAATGCGGTATGGACGCAGATATGGATCTGCTGACCAAAGTCACAATCGGCTGTGGCCCTGCAATTTATGACGCCGACGCATCGACTGTCGCGGCAACTCAGGAAGGTGAGTTGGAAACGGTCAAGAACAACTTCCTCATCAAAAAGCTGGGCCTGTCGGACGGACCGGAACTGATGGAAGCGATCAACAAGGCACTGGAAACCTATGGCATGTCCGAGCGTAACAAATACCGCGCCGTCGTGTATTACATGCTGACCAAGCACTTCGGCAAAGAGGCTGTTTACGGCTGATCCCGCCACACCTTTTTTGCAGCGCCCGTCAGATCCCTGGCGGGCGTTTCCAATTTTAAGTACTTGCCGTTTGAACCGCGCCGCATGGATCGGTTAGTGTCAGGACGTGACCAGGACGGTCAGAGCCAAAATTTCCATACGCGTGTGGTGAGTCGGGAGCACGCGGGGTAGGGAAGGTTCTGCATCTGTCAGGGCCTTCCCTTTAATCTGTTATTAAGTAGCCTGCGTGCCGCCCAGATCGCAGATCACCTGCCATTCCGCCTCGCTGACTGGCTGAACAGACAGGCGAGAGTTTTTGACCAAAACCATTTCCCCCAAACGTTCGTCAGCCTTGATCTGGTCCAGCGTGACGGGGGTTGCAAACGGGCGAACGGCCTTGATGTCCACGCATTCCCAACGCTCATCATCTGTGGTGCTGTCGGGATGCGCCTCGGCGCAGACCTCGACAATTCCGACAATCGCCTTGTCCTTTTGCGAGTGGTAAAAGAACCCGCGATCGCCAACTGCCATCTGACGCATGAAATTGCGCGCCTGATAGTTGCGCACGCCGTCCCATTCTTCGCCCGCATCCCCTTTTGCAACCTGCTGGTCCCAACCCCAGGTCGATGGTTCGGATTTGAACAGCCAGTACGCCATCAGCCTATGACCTTTTTCCACGCAATCAGGTCAACCGATTGGAACAACCCGGCTTTTGCATAAGGATCGTTGTCCGCCCAATTTTGCGCGGCGGCCATGTCTTCGACCTCCAGAATGATCAACGAGCCGATCATTGCGTCGCCGTCCAGCAGCGGACCTGCCTGGGAAACAACACCGGTTTCCTCGATATAAGCCAGGTGGGCCGAGCGGTTGTCCAGCCGGGTTTGCAGCGCGCCGTTCTTGTCACGGGCGATGAGAGCGATCAGCATATTATTCCTCCTTCAGGGGTCGGTTGAGCAGGGCTCGGATAGCTTCGGTCACACTGTAGGCGCCACTGCTAAGGTCTGCCACCGTTGTACTGATTGGCATGTCCAGCCCTTCGGCGGCGGCAATTTCCGTCATGGCCCGCGCTGTGGCGACCCCTTCAACAGTGGTGTGGGTGTCGAACTGGATCTTTCGACCCAATGATAGGCCAAAGCGATAGTTTCGGGACAGTTCGGACGAACAAGTCAGGACCAGATCCCCCAATCCAGACAATCCCATCAGAGTGTCAGGTCGCGCCCCGCGCATCAGCGCAAAGCGCTGCATTTCTGCAAACCCGCGTGTCATTAAAGCGGCGCGTGCGCTGTCGCCCAACCCGGCCCCGATTGCAGCGCCGCATCCGATGGCCATTACGTTCTTCAAGGCGCCGCCAAGTTCCGCCCCAATCATGTCGGTGGTTCGATAAAGGCGCAGGTTGGCAGTGGTCAGGTCGTGTTGCAGCGTCAGACTCAGCGAGTCATCTGCGCAGGCCAAGGTTAGCGCCGTTGGCAGTCCGCGTGCAATGTCGTCGGCAAAGCTGGGCCCGGTCAGCAGGGCGGGTCGCGCATCCGGGATCGTTTGCTGGATCACTGAAATCGGCCCAAGCCCGGACGATAGCTCGATACCCTTGCAGCACGCCACCAAGGTTTTTCCGGCCAGATCAGAGGCCTGCGCTTGCAAGGCATCGCGCAATTTTTGCATGGGGACAGCTATCAGCAGAACATCAGCCTTGGTCGCCTGATCGATGTTCGATGTCACCGTGATATCAGCAGGTAAAGCCATGCCAGGCAAACGCTGGGTGTTTTCACGCGCTGTTTGCATATGCTGGGCCTGATCCTGATCCCGAGACCACAGCGTAACCGGCCCGTTCCCGGCCAGTGAAATGGCCAGGCTCGTGCCGAATGCGCCAGATCCCAGAACGGAAATGCTCATGCCTTGGCGCCCTTCTTGCCACCGCCCAGCATCGCGGGGCTGGTTTTATCCAGCGGCCAGCGTGGACGGGCCGTCAAGTCCAGCCCGTCGCGTGCGCCCAGGCGAAACCGTTCCATCCCGGCATAGGCGATCATGGCGGCATTGTCGGTGCAAAGGTTGAGCGGCGGTGCGGTAAAGCGCGCGCCTTTTTCTGCGCAAACAGTCTCTAATGCGGATCGAATGGCGGTATTGGCGGCCACACCACCTGCGACGGCAATAACCGGGTCTGTAGGGATTTCCTCAAGATACCTGTCAATCGCGCGGCGGGTTTTCTCGGCCAGAGTATCGACGATGGCTTGCTGAAATCCGGCACACAGATCAGCGCGGTCCTGACGGGTCAGGCCGCCCTTTTCGGCAACAATCTGATCCCGCATCCGCATCAATGCGGTTTTCAGCCCCGAAAAGGAGAGGTCACATCCCGGCCGATCCAGCAGAGGTCGGGGAAACCGGAAACGCTTGGGATCGCCAGAACGTGCTTCAGTCTCCACAGAAGGACCACCGGGTTGCGACAGGCCTAGCAGGCGGGCGGTTTTGTCGAACGCCTCGCCGGGGGCATCGTCAATTGTTCCGCCCAGTCGGGTAAATTGCTCGGGTCCGTGCGCGATAAGGTACTGGCAGTGCCCGCCTGAAACCAGCAGCATCAGGTAGGGAAAGGCGATACCATCCGTCAGACGTGGCGTCAGCGCATGACCGGCCAGATGGTTTACGCCGATCAAGGGAAGCCCGGTTGCCGCGCTCAGCCCTTTGGCGCACATGACGCCGGACATAACTCCTCCGATCAGGCCGGGACCCGCAGTGACGGCGATTGCATCCATATCGGCCAGCGTCAGGCCTGCAGCCTCCAACGCCTGTACCACGCAAATGTCCAGCTTTTCGGCGTGAGCCCGCGCTGCGATTTCCGGCACGATGCCGCCAAATGCGCTGTGCAGCTCGGTTTGACCGTGAACGATAGACGACAGAACCTCGGCACCGGCACCATCGGATTGGCGCACAACAGCGGCGGCCGTGTCATCACAGCTGCTTTCCAATCCAAGAACGGTAAGTGTTTGCACCATAGGCCTGATCCGTTGCATCATGACACGCAAGCGGGGTATCACCCTGCGCGGACGCAAACAATCCCAAGGCCGAAGGCTCCGCCATTGTATTTGTTGATGACCCGCCCTCGCGCCGCCTCTGAAAGGTTTGTCGCACAGCTGTCGGACCGCGTCAGGTCGCGGGTGGATGTCATCTATTCTCCGATCCTGGAAATCCGACCCCTGAGGGTTGCGGTCGAAACGGACGGAATTCGCGGATTGATCTTTACTTCGGCCAACTCGGTCAATGCCGCCGCGTCGCTGGGCGTTAAACCCGATCTGCCCGCCTATTGTGTTGGTCCGGCGACCACTGGAACCGCCAAAGGGGCTGGATGGGATGCATTGATGGTGGGTAGTACCGCCGAAGAACTGGTGGCCTACCTGTTGAAACACCGGCCTGAAAGCCCGTTGCTGCATCTCAGGGGTGAACATACGCGGGGAAATGTTGCCGGGCGTCTGACCGAATCGGGGCTGACGGTTCACGAACAGATTGTTTATCAACAGCGTTTGTTACCGCTGACATCCGAAGCGGCTGCGGCCACATCCAGTGACAGACCCGTTCTCGCACCGCTGTTTTCGCCCCGAACGGCGCGACAATTTGCCGAAATTTGGACCGGAACCGCGCCCTTGTGGCTGGTTGCCATTAGCGAAGCCACGGCCGAGCCCCTTTATTCCTTGGACTATGAGCGCCTGAAGATCGCCAAAGAGCCGACACCCAAGAAAATGCGGAAAGCCGTGAAAAAGCTTGTCAAACACGCGATGCGGGTTGAGCGTGGAGAGACCACTGATTAACTTAGAGTGGTCTGTTATTCATATGAAATTGGATTCGATAAGGGGAACGTCGCGGTGGCTCGTAAGAAAAAAACCGATCAAAAGCCGGTGGAAGACCCCAAGTCGGACGAAACGGTTGAATTCACCTCGCAGCGTGATGAGACAGTCGTTGACGCGGATGAGCCGCTAGAAGAGGCCCTTTCCGAAGCCGAAGCCGAAGCCGAAGCCGAAGCCGAAGCCGAAGCCGAAGCCGAAGCCGAAGCCGAAGCCGAAGCCGAAGCCGAA